>CAINGT010000145.1 GCA_903848655.1 uncultured Sphingomonadales bacterium | reverse complement strand
TCAGCCCTGCGGGCTGCCACCTCCCCCAAAGGGGGAGGAGCTAGGATGATCGCGCGCACCGCAGTTTCGATCCCCAGCTCCGCACCAGATTCGTGATGCAATAGCCCTGCCGATTGGCGGAACTGCACCCTTTCGGAACCGGGCGCTTTCTGCCACAGCGGCGCGGAGTCTAACCAGCGAGTTGTGCCATGTCCGAAGTGCTGACCATAACCCTGCCCGATGGTTCGGTGCGCGAAGTGGCGCGTGGCACGACGCCTGCGGCCATTGCCGCCGCGATTGGCCCCGGCCTTGCCAAAGCGGCGCTGGCGGCGCGCGTCGATGGTGTGCTGGTCGATGTGACTCGCCCGCTCGATCACGATGCCACCCTTGCGCTGGTGACCGCGCGCGATGAAGCCGATGCGCTCGATCTGGTGCGGCACGATTTCGCGCATGTGCTGGCCGAAGCGGTGCAGACGCTGTTTCCCGGCACGCAGATCACGTTCGGCCCTTCGACCGATGATGGGTTCTATTACGATTTCGCCCCGGCCGACCGCCCCTTTACCGAAGACGACTTGCCCGCAATCGAAGCGCAGATGCGCGCGATCATCGCGGCGGACAAACCGTTGCGGCGCGAAGTGTGTGATCGCGCCGATCTGATCGCGCGCTGGACGGCATCGGGCGAAAGCTTCAAGGCGCAATGGGCGGCAGAGCTGCCCGATGACGAGCCGCTGACGGTCTATTGGTCGGGCGAGGACTGGTTCGACATGTGCCGTGGCCCGCATCTGCCCACGACCGGCAGGCTCGATCCGGCGGCGTTCCGGCTCACGCGGGTATCGGGCGCCTATTGGCGCGGCGATCAGACCAAGGCGATGCTCAGCCGCATTTACGGCACCGGCTGGCTCAACCAGAAACAGCTCGACGCGCATCTGTTGCGGCTGGAAGAAGCGGGCAAGCGCGATCATCGCAAGCTGGGGGCAGAGCTGGACTTGTTCCATTTGCAGCCGCAGGCGCATGGTTCGGTATTCTGGCACCCCAAAGGCTATCGCATCTGGCGCGAGCTTGAAGCCTATATGCGCCGCGCCATCGACGGCGCGGGCTATGCCGAAGTCAAAACCCCGCAAGTGATGGACGCGCGCCAGTGGGAGGCATCGGGCCACTGGGGCAAATACCGCGAAAACATGTTTGTCATCCCCGATGAAGTGCCCAATGTCGCCGACGAAGGCCCGCTGGTGTCAGACGATGCGGCGTGGATGGCGCTCAAGCCGATGAACTGCCCCGCGCACGTGCTGATCTTTCGCCAAGGTATCACATCGTACCGCGAATTGCCGCTGCGGCTGTATGAAAACGGCTGCTGCCACCGCAACGAGCCGCACGGCGCGCTGCACGGGCTGATGCGCGTGCGCCAGTTCACGCAAGACGATGCGCATATTTTCTGCCGCGAAGACCAGATTGTCGATGAAGTGCGCGATTTCTGCGCGCTGGCGGATCGCATCTACCGCGATTTCGGGTTTACCTACGCGATCAAGCTGGCGCTGCGGCCCGAAAAGCGGTTCGGCAGCGATGCGATGTGGGATCAGGCCGAAAGCGAATTGCGCAATGCGGTCGCAGCCGCCGGGCTGGCAACGGCGGACTATGGCTGGGAAGAACTGCCCGGCGAAGGCGCGTTCTATGCCCCCAAGCTGGAATGGCACCTGACCGACGCGATTGGCCGCACGTGGCAAGTCGGCACGCTGCAATCGGACCGCGTGCTGCCCGAACGGCTCGATGCCAGCTATATCGGCGAAGACGGCGAACGCCACCGCCCGGTCATGCTGCACCGCGCAATCTTTGGCTCGTACGAACGCTTTATCGGCATCCTGATCGAACATTTCGCCGGCCGCCTGCCGGTGTGGCTATCCCCGGTGCAAGCCGTGGTCGCCACCATCGTGTCAGACGCCGACGCTTACGCGCAGACCGCGCTGGCCGCGCTGACCACCGCCGGAATCCGCACGGAGATCGACACCCGCAACGAAAAAATCAATTACAAAGTGCGCGAACACGCGCTGCAAAAAGTGCCCTTCCTGCTGGTGGTTGGCAAGCGCGAGGCCGAAGACGGCACCGTCGCCATCCGCCGCTTGGGCGAAACCCAGCAACGCGTGGTCCCCCTGTCCGAAGCCATCACCCTGCTAAAAACCGCCGCCACCCCGCCCGATCTAACAGCGGCGTAACAAAGCCCCCTCCCCTTCAGGGCGTTCAGAGGCACGTGACTCTGAACGCGGGGTTGGGGGTGGGGTTTTAACGCCCGAAATGTCGTTAAATATCTTGAGGTTGGTACACCCCCACCCAACCCTCCCCCTTCAGGGCTGGGCTATCGCATATGACGTCTGACAAAAGAATACGAAGCACACTGACGGAGAGTTCGGCGTGAATTACCCTAGC
>CAINGT010000144.1 GCA_903848655.1 uncultured Sphingomonadales bacterium | reverse complement strand
ATTCCGCTCTAGAGTGCGCTTCCAAAGTCGCCTGACGGCGACTTTGGACCACCCACCGCCTCGCACCCCGCGACGAAGGGCACGAAAACGTCCGGGGGACGTTTTCGCTGAGGAGCCAACCGCCCATTTAAGGTACCCTGTGGGCGGTTGGGCCGGGGGTGCGGGGCGGTGGGTGGCCCTTTCGCAGCACACTGCGTGATTATGACACGAATGTCAGCAGGGAAGAAGCCGGATCACAACCACCCCGCCAATTCGCGCCGGACGAGCGCGGCGAGCAGCGCGTTGCCTTCATCCCCGGCGTTCAGGCAAGCGAGCGCGGCAAAGTCCTGCCCGCCTGCGCCGGTAAATTCCTCGCGCCCGCGAATCGCCAGTTCTTCAAGCGTTTCGAGGCAATCGGCGGAAAACCCCGGCGCTGCCACCACGAGCCGCCGGATCCCCGCCTGCCCGAGCGCGATCAGCGTCGCATCGGTCGCCGGTTCAAGCCATTTGGCGCGGCCAAACCGCGATTGGAACGTGGTTTCCAGCCGCAAGCCGGGATGGCTACTGGCAAATGCCGCGCCCAGCAGCCGCGATGTCTTGCGGCAATGGCAGTGATAGGGATCGCCCATGTGCAGCGTGCGTTCGGGCATCCCGTGATAGCTTAACAGCAGCACTTCGGGATCAAACGCCAGCGCGGCGATCTGCCGTGACAGATCGCGATGGAGCGCTGCGATATAGCCCGGATCGTCATGATAAGGCGGCAGCGTGCGCAAGGCGGGCAACCGCCGCGTTGCCATCAGCCAGCGCGCCACATCGTCGAGCACGCTCGCCGTCGTCGCCGCCGAATAGTGCGGATACATCGGCACCACCAGCACGCGTTCGCACCCGGCGGCGATCAGCGTGTCGAGTTCGCCCGCGATGGCCGGGCGGCCATAGCGCATGGCGTGGCGCACCACGGCGGCATCGCCCAGTTCGGCCTGCAAGGCGCGCGCTTGGGCTTTGGTGATCGCGGCGAGCGGGGATCCGTCTTCGCTCCACACTTGCGCATAAGCGTGGGCCGATTGCTTGGGCCGGGTGTTGAGGATGATGCCGCGCAAGATCGGCTGCCAGATCAACGGCGGGATTTCGACCACGCGCCGGTCGGACAGGAATTGCTTGAGATAGCGTTTGACCGCACCCACTTCGGGCGCATCAGGCGTGCCAAGATTGACCACCAGCACACCGATCCGGCCCGTGGCAATCGCAGGATGATCGACGGGCCAGTGCGGCGGGGCAGAAGCGGGCATCACAGTCCTTCGGACAAGAACGGCAGGCGGCGCAGGCGCGTGCCATTGGCGGAAAACAGCGCATTGCCGATCGCCGGGGCGACGGCCACCATGCCCAACTCGCCCGGATCGAACGGTTCGGCGTCGCTGGCGACAAAGGCAACCGTGACCTTGGGGCAATCGGCCAGCAGCGGCAGACCCAGCCGCGCGAGCCGCCCGGCCAGCGGCAACCCGGCGTGCCAGCGCGTAGCGCCACCCAGCGCATAAGCAAGGCCGAACAGCAGCCCGCCTTCGATCTGTTGCCGCGCGATGTCCCGGTTGATCACGCGGCCTATATCGCAACATGCGGCCAGACTGTCGATGCGAATCACTCCGGATTCGGCACGCGCGCTGGCAATCACCGCGATATAGCCGCTGCGCCGTCCTTCGGGCGCGGCGAGCGTCAGATGATGGCACGCCAGTCCCTGCCCCGATCCGCCGCCACCACCACCCCACGTCGCCAATTGCCCCACGGCTTGCAGACAGGCCGCCAGCCGGGGTTCGGCTCCGAGCATCCCGACACGGAACGACAGCGGCTCGGCCCCGGCCCCATGCGCGCATTCGTCGAAAAAGCTTTCGGTGATAAACGCGGTTGCGCCATGCGCGCCGCCGCGCATTCGCCCCAACGGCAGGCTGATCGCGGCGGGCACATGATCGACCGCGCGCGCGGGAATGGCATAGACCGGCAGCGCGCCCGCCACTGCCAGCGGATCGGCAGCACCCGCCGCCAGCGCTTGCGCGGCATGGGCCGTCTTGGCGCCAAACAGCCGCGCACCGCTTTCGATGGCCCACGGCGGCGTGGCGATCCGCGCGCGCCAGCCGGTCAGCCGGGTGCGGCCCGGATCGAACGCCGCGCTCATCGTGGCGCTGAGCGGCGCGCGCGGATAGCCTGCGAGCGTTTCCTGCCAGCGCGACCATGTCAATTGCACCGGGCGCGCGGTGGCGCGCGCGATCTCGGCGACTTGCGCGGCGATGCGCGTATCGAGCCGGGCGTCAAAGCTGCCCCCGGCGGGCAGCGGATAGACCGTGACCGCGCGGCGCGACAGCCCCGCGCCGCGCGCGGCGGCCTGGGCCGCGGCTTCGGGGGCTTGGCTGGCGATCCACAGTTCGAGCCGCCCGTCAGTCAGCCGCGCGGTCGCGCTCGCCGGTTCGAGCGGGGCATGGAGCGCGGGTTCGACATCGTAGCGCGCGGTCAAGGCAGGATGCGCGAGCAGCGCATCGGGATCGCCCACCGCGTCCACGCGCCGCGCCGCGTCATGCGCCAGCGCCCGATCGAGCGCAGCCTCGCCCGCCAGACTGTCGAACACCCGGCCGCCATCATCGGCATCGATGCGAAAGCGCGGCTCCAGCGCCCGCAGCGCCCGATCCGCCGCATACCAGCTCGATGCCACTGCCGCCAACCAGCGGTCATTCGCCACGACTGCGATCAGCGCCGGATCGGCGCGCGCGGCGGCCTGATTGTGGCTGGACAAGCGGCAATGGCCTTGCGGGCCTTGCGCGATGGCGGCGTAGACCAATCCGGGCAGCCGCACATCGGCGGCAAAGACCAGACGGCCCGCAACTTTGGCCGGACCATCGAGGCGCGGAAACGCCGTGCCGCCCGGCGCATCGTCATCGTCGCGCGCCGGGCGTGGGCGCAGCACGGGCGCACTCGGCGGCGGGGTGGCGAGCGCCGCATCGATCAGCGTTTCGAACCGCCAGCGCCGTGCGCCGCACACGACATGATGATCGCGCGTGTCGCATTGCGCCGCCGCAGTCCCGCCTTGCGCCACCGCCGCGATCAGCGCCATGCGCAAGCTGGCAGCGGCCAAACGCAAACGCGGCTCGAACGCGGCCACGGTAGTGCCGCACGCGGTGATGAGCACCGGCGCGGTATCGGCCTGATAGCGCGTCAGCGCAGCGCCGGGATCGCCCGCGAGTGCTTGTGCCCAGTCCGCGCCCACCCAGGGTGCCCCCGCCAGCGCGCGCGGCAACCATAGTCCCGCCCATTCGGCGGCGATCACCGGATCGGCATAGCGCGGGCTGAGCGGGGCCGGTTCGACCCCGACGCGCCGCCAGTCCGCCCCGAGTTCGACCGCGACGATCTGCGCCACCAGCGTGGTTACGCCTTGCCCGAGTTCGGTCGCGGGCACGGCCACGCTGATGCTGCCATCGCGGCTCAGCCGGATCAGCGCGTCGATGACATGATCGCCCGGGCCTGCCACCAATGCCGAGCGGTAGCGGCGTGGCACCAGCGCCAGCGCCACCACCAGCGCGCCCGCCGCGCCCGCGCCGATCAGCACCGCGCGCCGCGAATGGTGCGCCACGCTGCGGCGGCGCGGCGCGCGCGTCACCCGTTGTGGTCCAGCCAAGCAAGCACGTGCCGCGCGATGGCGCGATAGGCTTCGGCCAGCGGTCCTTCGCCCGCAGCAGGAGGTTCGCCCGCATCGCTGCCGGTGCGGATCGCGAGTGCCAGCGGGATCCGCCCGAGAAACGGCAGACCCATCGTGCGCGCCACGGCTTCGGCCCCGCCTTCGCCAAACGGTGCGCTCGTTTCGCCACAATGCGGGCAAAGATAGCCCGCCATGTTTTCGACCATGCCGATCAAAGGCACTTGGCCTTGTTCGAACAATCCAATCGCGCGGGTGGCATCGATCAGCGCCAAGTCTTGCGGGGTGGACACGATCACCGCGCCCGCAGGCTTGTATTTTTGCAGCATCGTCAATTGCACATCGCCGGTGCCCGGCGGCAGATCGACCACCACTGTGTCGATCGCACCCCAGTCGGCATCGAGCAATTGGCCCAGCGCATTGCCCGCCATCGGCCCGCGCCAGGCAATCGGCTGACCCGGGCGCACGAGGTGCGCCATCGACAGCATCGGCACGCCAAACCGGCTCATCACCGGCAGCAGAGTCTTGCCGCGCGCTTCGGGCCGCTGGTCTTCGGTCGCGAACAGCCGTGCTTGCGACGGGCCATGGATATCGGCATCGACCAGCCCGGTGGCGTGCCCCAACCGGTGCAGCGCAATCGCCAGATTGGCCGACAGCGTCGATTTGCCCACCCCGCCTTTGCCCGAACCGACCGCGATAATCCGCCGTGCGCGCCGCGCCGCTGTCATCGCCACGCGCAGCACCGCCACGCCCAGATCGCGCGCCGTTTGCGTGAGCGCCGCCTCAAGCGTGGTGCGCGCGGCATCATCGAGCCCTTGGGCATCGACCACCACGCTCGCAGAGCCATCACCCGCAACGCGCACCGCCTGCACGCGCGCGCCCGCAACCGCGCGCAGCGCCGGTTCGAGCCTGTCGGCATCGGTCATCATGCTGTCCCGACCATCATTATCCGATCACCTTTGCCGCCTCATTGCCTAACGGGGCCGAACCTTCCCCTAGCAAAGGAAAAATCGTCGCGAACCCTGTTTTTCCGGCAGCGGCACCCTATAACCGCTGGGACGAACGGATTTGCTGCCGCAGACCGGCCTGAACCGACCATTCAAACGCCATTCAGGCGCGGCGATGGATTTGCCGGGGGCGACAATCAAGAGGATCAGGACACGTGCGATACGTTTATGGAGTGACTTCGGCGCTGCTGCTGGCCGGTAGCGCACTGACCCTTGCCACCGGTTTCCCCGCCGGGGCGCAAGTGGCGCAAAATGATCGCGCGGCGATTGAAGCGGTAACCCCGCGCGCCGGGGCGCCGACCAGCTTTGCCGATCTCACCCAGTTGCTGCAACCGGCGGTGGTCAACATTTCGACCCGCCAGCGCGTCAAAGTCGCCACGGCCAATCCGTTTGCGGGAACGCCGTTTGGCGAACTGTTCGGCGGACCCGGTGGCCAAGGCGCGCCGGGCGGCGGTGCGCGCACGCGTGAGGCGCAATCGCTCGGCTCGGGGTTCATCGTGTCGGCTGACGGCTATATTGTCACCAACAACCATGTGATCACCGCCGAAGGGCAAGGCGAAGTCGAATCGATCACCGTCACGATGACCGATGGCACCGATTACCCGGCCAAACTGGTCGGCAAAGACGCCGCGTCCGACCTTGCAGTGCTCAAGATCACCGGCACCAAGCCGTTTCCTTTCGTCAAATTCGGCGATTCGCGCCGCGCGCGCGTTGGCGACTGGGTGATCGCCATCGGCAATCCGTTCGGGCTGGGCGGCACGGTTACGCAAGGCATCATCTCGGCGGTCTATCGCAACACCGGCTCGGGATCGGCCTATGACCGCTATTTGCAGACCGATGCCTCGATCAACCGGGGCAATTCGGGCGGGCCGATGTTTGACATGCGCGGCAATGTCATCGGCATCAACAATGCGATCTTTTCACCCACCGGCGGCAGTGTCGGCATCGGCTTTGCCATTCCCGCCGACACCGCCGCGCCGATTGTCGACAAGCTGATTAAGGGCGTCGCCATCGAGCGCGGCTATCTGGGGGTCAGCATCCAGCCGCTGTCGGACGATCTGGCCGCCTCGCTCGGGCTGACCAAACGGCGTGGCGAATTCGTGCAAGCGGTCGTGCCGGGGCAGGGCGGCGCAAAAGCCGGGCTGCTGCCGGGCGATGTGGTGGTGACCGTCGATGGCAAAGATGTCACGCCGGGGCAATCGCTGTCGTTTATCATCGCCAATACCCAGCCTGGAACGCGGGTGCCCATCGAAATCATCCGCAATGGCCAGCGCCTGACGCTCAACGCCGTGGTGGGCAAACGCCCGAGCGAGGAAGATCTCGCCAAACAGAGCTTTGACCCCGAACAAAAGGATGACGAAGACTTCGGCCCCGGCAGCGACGGCAAGAACCGCGCCGGGCCGTCGATCCAGCAGGCGCTCGGCTTTGCAGTGATCCCGGTTACCCCGCAAATCGCCCGGCAATTGGGCGTGGGCGAAGATACCCATGGCGTGGTCATTACCGAAGTCGATGATTCGAGCGATGCCGCCAGCAAAGGCCTGCAACGCGGCGACATCATCCTGTCGGCCAATTACAAACCTGTCACCACGCGCGCCGAACTCGACCAGGCGGTGCAGACTGCCAAAGCCGAAAACCGCCAGGCCCTTCTGCTGCGCATCCAGCGGCGCGGCCAGCCGCCGTTCTACTTCCCGATCCGGCTGCGCTGATCGGCTTGACCCGGCCCGCGCGGTTTGCCAACGCGCGGGCCATCATGACAGCGCTCAACCCCGGCGATCCGACTACGCTCAACCGGCTCTATGGCCGCGCCAAAGGACGGCCTTTGCGAGCCGGGCAGGCGCGGCTGATCGACACACTGCTGCCGCAGCTTGCAATTCCTGCCGGGCCGATCACCGCGCAAACGCTGTTTGGCCGCGATTGTCCGCTCCATCTGGAAATCGGCTTTGGCGGCGGGGAACATCTGGCGGCGCGTGCTGATCTGCTGCCCGATCACGGCTTTATCGGGGCGGAACCGTTCCTGAATGGTGTGGCGCAAGCGCTGATGCACATCGACGGAGCGGGCACTGCGCGCGCGCCGTTGCGCAATGTGCGGCTGCATCATGGCGATGCGCTCGACATATTGCGCCGCCTGCCCGATGGCGCGCTGTCATTCGTCTATTTGCTCCACCCCGATCCTTGGCCCAAGCCGCGCCATATCAAGCGGCGGATGGTCAACGACGGGCCGCTCGCGCTGATTGCGGCCAAGCTGAAACCGGGGGGCGAATTCCGCTTTGGCACCGACCACCCGGTCTATTTGCGCCACGCGTTGATGGTTATGGCCCGCCATGCCGACCGGTTTGCGTGGCTGGCGCAGGCCCCGCACGATTTCACCCACCGCCCCGGCGGCTGGCCCGAAACCCGCTATGAAGCCAAAGCGCGCGCGCAAGGCCTGCCGGTGTGGTATTTCCGCTATCGTCGGTGCTGACCGCTTGCGCGATTTGGCATTTTACCGCCTGTCAATACTCATCTGCTATGACCATTGCAGGCAGGCGCAGGGTAACCATGCGCGCGCGTGGAGTTGCCGAGCATGTCTTATTCGTCAAGCGCACATCTGATTCTGGCGGAAATGCGCGAATTCGCAGGCTTTACCTCGTCTGAACAGCGCTATATCCGCCGCAGCCTCGATGTCGGGCTCGGGCGTGGCGATGCGTTCCAGGTCTGGGCGCGCAGCGGGGGTGAAGCCGCCTCGATCCGGCGGCAATATACCGCTTATGAGGATCTTGCGCCGTTGCGCACGGCGCTCGGACCGGACGAAGGGCTTGCGGCGATCGCGCCGGTGATGATCCCGTTGTTGCGCCTGACCACCTTTGATCTGTCACAAGAACGAATCGACGGATTTTCTGCGTACCGATTCTTGTATGAACGTCTGCTGGGCGCGAATGTGCGCCCATGGCTGCCCGGCACCTTCTGCGGCGCAGCAGCGTTACCCCCGATCCGACCGGAACGCCGCAAACTGCTGCTGCAATCGATCAGCGAGGCCGCCGCCACCGCGCCGGGCTGGTCTCGGCGCGAGCCGTTGTTCTACCCGGAATTTGTCGATCTGGAAGCAGCCTGAGCGGGCTCTGCGTTGTTACTGGCGGATTGATCGGCACATCGGCCCAGTAATCCCGGCCACGCGCCCACGCCGCTGCCAGGCCATGGCATCGGCTGTGCCCGGCAGCGGGTCGTAGTGATCTGCGACGAACCTGCGCAAGGCTTTATCGCGAAACAACAAGTCCTGAAACGCCAGTCCTTGGGGATCGCCGGGGCTTGGCCCAAAGCGCTCAATCTGGATCAGCCAGGGCGGGGTACAACGAATGTCTTGCGATGTCGCGGTCACCACCTGATCGGTAATCCTGCGCAGCAGAGGCGTGACCGCTCCACTGCGTTCACCAATGATGATTGCTACCACCGGCCACAGCGAATACGAGCGCGACACCCAGATCAAATGGCGCCGTTCTGTTGTCGGCCACGCGACACCTGCGTCAATGGCCCCGACAAACAGCGCTTCCCCCGTTGGCACCCGATCGATGAACGGTCGCGGTGCGGAGTCCGGAGAGACCGCGCCGTAGCCCCCGGTTGCTGCCCAGACGATCATGATTGCGCAATTGCCGATCAAAACAGGCCGCCGCAGCCGCAGCAGATTTACGGCTGTTGCGGCGACAATCGCGCCCGTTACCGGGATGCCGTGATACCCCCAGCCCTTTTTCTGAAGCCAGTAGGCCAGCGCGAATCCCGCTGCTGTTACCACCATGGCCTGCATGCCTGCGGCCATGGTCGCGCTCGTCGCCGCGCGCGGCTGGCTGCGCAAGATCAGCAGAATGACAGCGCAGTAGGCCCAGAACAGCACGCTGGATTGCACCAGCATCACGAACGGCGAGGCATTGAAGATAAAATAAGCCGTGCGGACCATGGGCACCATGACCGTCAGATAGGCTGGTGCAAAGACCACAATGCATCCGCCATAAACGACCGCCGCGGCCATCAGCATTATCAGTTCGGGCCGCCAAGGCCGCCATGCGCGCCGCAAGTGCCAGCCAAGCCACAGCTCCAGCCCCAGCGGGACCAAGACGAAATAGTGTTTGAACGCAAAGCCATAGGCACCAAGCAGCCCGACTGCGGCGGCAAGCGCAACGGGCGTGGCCTGTCCGGCGTGACGCCGCGCGATCAGCGCGGCATAAGGCAGGCTGGCCATCAGCGCCAACTGTTCGCGCTGGCCCGTTTCCGCCAGCGGCACGATGACAACGGCGATAAAGATCAGCAGCACCAGGCACAGGCGCTGCCACACGCGCTCCGGTTCAAGCAGCCGTTCGACCAGCATCGCGGACACCGCGCCCAAGCCGACGATGACTGTAATCAGAACCTTTGGCCAAGCAATCCCGGTCCGTTCGGCCAGCCATTCTATCGGCACCGCCGACCAGAACCACAACGGCGGATTAACCTCCCAGATTTGCGTATACAGGCGGGATCCGCCCAGCAGTTGGCGGGCAACCCAGAACTGCCACACCACATCATTCATCAAGGTTATGTGGTTAAGCAAAATCCATGAAACCGCGCCCATGCCGGCTGCCAGGCTAAAGCCGGCCAACCGGTCACTACGGCGGTTGGCGAATGATGCATTATCACCATGTTGCGTTGCGAACTGCATCAGGATGCAGTATCGGCATCGGTTGAAAAAACCATAAAAAATTCTGCTTCCGCGCTTTCCGGCAGGGGCATGGCAGTCCAACGGACGGGTTGGGGTTCAGTGGATCGTTCGACACAGCGGTCCGGCCATCCCGGCAACATGGCCGCGCCGTTGCCATGCGACAGCATCGGCTGTGCCGGGCAGCGGGTCGTAGTGGTCAGCAACAAACCGGCGCAACGCTTCATCGCGGAACAGCAGGTTCTTCAGCCCCAGTCCTTCGGGATCGCCCGGGCGGGCGCCGATACGATCAATCTGGATCAGCCACGGCGGGGTGCAGCGAATGTCCTGCGACGTTGCCGTCACGACGGTGTCGGCCAGCCGGTGCAGCGCCGGGGTAACCGCCCCGCGGTCCTGCGCAGTGATGATCGCCACCGCCGGCCACAGCGAATACGTGCGGGAAACCCAGATCAGATGGCGTCGTTCCGGGGCTGGCCACGCAACACCTGGATCGGTGGTGCCGATGAAGACGGCTTCACCCTTTGGAACCCGATCGATGAAGGTGTGTGTGTAGGCGTCCTGTTGCAGCGCATCATGGCCGCTGAACACCGCCCAGGCGATGAGAATGGCGCAAGTGGCAATCGGGATCCGTCGCCGCAGCCGCAGCATGTGCATCCCCACGACGACGGTCATCGCGCCCGTGACCGGGATTGCATGATAGCCCCAACCCTTGTGCTGGAACCAGTAGGCCAGCGCGAAACCTGCCGTCGGGATCAGCATGGCCCGGCCGCCTGCCGCCATGGTGGCCGATGTCGCTGCGCGCGACCCGGTGCGAAGGACTGCCAGACTGGCGGCGCAAGTGACCCAGAACAGCACGGGGGGCCTGACCAGCATCACCAGGGGCGGCGCGTCGAGCGCAAAATACGCGGTCCTGACCATCGGCACCATGACTGTCAGATAGTCGGGCGCAAATGCCAGGATGCACCCGGCATAGGCCACAGCCGCTGTCATCAGGACCAGCAGTTCAGGGCGCCACGGCCGCCACGCGCGGCGCAAGTGCCAGCCCAGCCATAATTCCAGCCCCACCGGGATCGTTAGAAAATAATGTTTTAAAGCAAATCCATAGGCGCCGATCAGGCCGATGGTTACAGCAAGCGCCACGGGTGTGGCCGATCCGGCATGGCGCCGTGCGATCAACGCCGCATAAGGCAGGCTGGTAATCAGTGTGAGCTGTTCGCGCTGACCCGTTTCCGCCAACGGTACGATCAACACTGCAACAAACAGCAGCGCCATCAGGCAAAGCCGCTGTCGCTGGCATGGCGGTTCCAGCAACCGATCGACCAGCATGGCAGATCCCGCAGCCATGCCGACAATCACCGCAACCAGCAGAGCAGGCGCGGCAATCCCCGTGCGCACTGCCAACCATTCGACCGGCACCGCCGACCAGAACCACAACGGCGGGTTGATTTCCCAGATTTGCGAATAGAGCCGGGCTCCGCCCAGCAGTTGTCGGGCGATCCACAACTGCCACACCACATCATTCTTCAATCTGATGGTGCCTAGCACCATCAGGGCGAGGAAGCTCAAGCCCGCGAGCTGGCCGTACTGCACCCAATTGTCAGCAAAGCGCCTCGCCACAGGCACCCGATCACCCCGGTGTGCCGGGAGCTTCATCGCAGTGGATTATTGATACCCGATGGCCGCATCGGAGTTTATTCTTCCGGGCTGTCCAGCGCCGGCAAGTCCGCGTTCGCGGGTAGCGCAAGCCCGGCATACGCTTCGGCGACTTGCAGATAGGGCAGCGGATTTACCGCTTCGCCCGCGATGCGCACTTCGTAATGCAAGTGCGGGCCGGTCGAGCGACCAGTCGATCCGACATAGCCGATCACATCGCCTTTGTGCACGTGCTGTCCTTCGGCCACCGCGATGCGCGACATATGGCCATAGCGCGTTGCCAGATTGGCCCCGTGTTCGATATCGACGCACAAGCCATAACCGCCGAACCAGTCGGCGCGGCCGATCACGCCATCGGCGGTGGCGCGGATCGCGGTGCCTGCTGCGGCGGGCAGATCGACGCCTTTGTGCATCCGCAATCCACCAAGCACGGGGTGCACACGGATGCCGAAATTGCTGCTCTGCGCGCGGTTGCTGGTCACGGGCACCAGCATCGGGATCGATACCGCTGCATTGTCAGCGAGGCCGGGCCGGGTGCTGGCGGGATCGGTGCGGCCCTGATCGAGCGCGCGCCAGTTGGCAAACAATTGGTGAAATTCCCCATCGCCGGGGTTTGCGCCGATCACGCTGTTGCGCGTGGATTCTGCGGTGCGCAGCGGGGTGGTGATGTCGGCAGAGGCGGCGCTGTTGGCCAGCGCGGGCTGGGCAAACAGGCTGGTGGCAAGGCCGACCAAGGCAAGCAGCGATTTGTTCAGTACCATAATGACCCGTACAAACCCTCTGTTGCGCCCATGCCTGCTGCGGTTGCAGCGCAGCGAAAGGTCCGCTTGGCCGGGAGTATATTCCCCTGGCCAACCGTGGGTGCAGCGTTAGGGGCAGGTTTGGCGGTCAGGCAACCCCTGCCATGAATTCATACGACAGACCGGCAGATCGACGGGCTGAGTCGTTGAACGGCGGCTTAACCATGCCGCGAAAGTGCTGTTTTACCAGCTTGTGCCAGGTTTCGGGCGGGCTATCGCCGCGTTCGGCGCAGACCAGGCGGAAATGGCGCGTGCCCACCGCAACATGGCGCACTTCATCGGCAAGGATGCGTTCGAGGATACGCGCGGTGCGCGCATCGCCCGCATCGTTGAACCGGGTGATCGTGATCGGTGTAACATCGAGCCCGCGCGCTTCGAGCACCATCGGCACCACTGCCAGCCGCGCCGCGACATCATGCGCGGTGGCTTGTGCGGCTTCCCACAGCCCGTCGTGCGCGGGCATGGCACCATAATGGCTGCCGAGCGTGACCAGCCGCCGCGCCAGCAGCGCAAAATGCATCGCTTCGTCCGCTGCGACCCCCAGCCAGTCGGTCACGAACTCCGCCCCGCGCTCGGCACCGAATCGCCCGGCGGCGTCGAGCGCCAGATCGATGGCCACGCATTCGATATGCGCCAGCGCATGGATGAGCGCGATCCGCCCGCGTTCCGACCCGCCGCGCCCGCGCCGGGGCATGGCGTGCGGGGGCAGCAGCACCGGCTGCGCGGGCCGCGCGGGGATGTCTGGCATCGTGCCATCAAAACGCGGGGCCAGCCGCCCCGCCGCCCAGTCACGCGCCAGCGCGCGCGCCGCCATCGCCTTGGCGCGCGGGTCGGCGGTCAACAGCGCGGCGCGGATCGCCGCGCCTACGCCCGGCATCACAGCGCTTCGGCGGCGGCCAGCACTTCGGCGGCGTGGCCTTTGACTTTCACTTTGGGCCAGATCTGCGCCACCTGGCCATCGGCGCCGATCAGCAGCGTGGTGCGCTCCATGCCCATATAGCTGCGCCCATACATCGATTTTTCGGTCCAGATCCCCAGCGCATCGGACAGCCCGTCCGTGGCGGCATCGGTCGCCAGCGGTACTGTCAGGCCATATTTGTCGATGAACCGCTGGTGTTTGGCCGGCGGGTCCTTGCTGATTCCCAGCACCGCCACCCCGGCGGCGGCAAACCGGTCGGCCAGCGCGGAAAAATCCTTGTTTTCGGTGGTGCAGCCGGGGGTGTCGTCTTTGGGGTAAAAGAACAGCACCAGCTTTTTGCCAGCAAAGGCGGATAAGTGCAGCGCTTCGCCATCGGGGCTGGTCAGCGCAATATCGGGCAGCGGTGCGCCCACGGTCAGGGTCATGGCGTGATCTCCAATGCTTCTTCAAAAACGGCGTGCCACGTGGCGGCGATCATGGCCCGCGCGGCGCCGATCGCGGCGATCAGGCGGTCCCAGTCCGGCGCACCACAAGACGCAGCAACAATGCCACGGCTGGCGGGTGGCGGATAGGCCCCATCGGGGGCAACCAGCCGCACCACCACCAACAGCCGTGTCAGCAGATCGTGGCTCGCGCGCAACCCCTGCGGCACCAGTCCGGCGGCGGCCAGCCGGGTAATCGCCGTGCCCAGATCGGGGTCGATCACCACGCTTTCGCGCAATTGCAGATAATGCACGATGAATTCGGCATCGACCAGCCCGCCGCGCGCGAGTTTGACATCGAGCGGCCCGGCAGGCGGCTTGTGCCGCGCCATGTCGCCGCGCATTTTCAGCACATCGGCGCGCAAGGCGGGGTGATCGCGCGCGCGGTGCAGCACCGTGGTGATAATCGCGGACAGCGCGGCGCGGTCTTCGCGGGAGCCATAGATCGGTCGCGCGCGGCACAGCGCCATATGTTCCCACGTCCACGCCTCGTCCTGCTGATAGCGGGCAAAGCTGTCGAGGCTGACCGCGAGCGGCCCTTTGCTGCCCGAGGGGCGCAAGCGCGTGTCGATGTCATAGAGCGCACCCGCTGCGGTCGGGGCCGATAGCGCCGCGATCACGCGCTGCGCCAGACGGACATAATAGAGCGTGCCGCCCAGCGCGCGCGGCCCCCCGGATTCGCGCGCAAAATCGCCGCTGAACAGGAACACCAGATCAAGGTCCGAAGCATGGGTCAGCCCGCCACCACCAAGCCGCCCCAGCCCAAGGATCACCAGCCGGCTATCGGGCACGGTGCCATGCGCGGCGACAAATTGTGCGACGGCGGCATCGGTCAGCACGCTGATCGCAGCTTCGGCCACACGCGACAGCGCGGCGGCGATGGCGAGCGGATCATGAACGCCTTCGATCAGTTGCACTCCCAGCGCAAACCGCCATTCGCCCACGCGGCGGCGCACCGCATCGAGCAGGCACTGGTAATCATCGCCCGGCTCGGCCCGCGCCAGTTGCGCCACGATGGCGGGTACCGCGCCGGGCAGGGCAAAGGCGCTGCGGTCGATCAGCGCATCGAGCAGGTCGGCCCGGCGCGCCAGATCATCGGCGAGGCGGGGGGCATGGGCGAGCACGCGCATCACCACGCCCAACAGCGCCGGGCGCGCTTCGAGCAGGCGGAACACATTGATCGCCGATGGCAGATGCGCGATCAACGCCTCCCACCGCACCAGCGCACGCGGCGGATCGGGCGCAGCCGCCAGCGCGCGCAACAGTTCGGGGCGGATGCGGGCAAACGCTTCGCGCGCGGGCGCGCTGCGCAAGGCGCGATAACGACCGCCGCTCCAGCTTTCGACCCGTGTTGCCAGCACTTCGGGCTCGGCAAAACCCAGTTCCGCCAGATCGCGCGCCAGCGGCGTTGCGGTCACCGCCACCGCCCCGCGCGGGGCCCAAGCGGCGATCAGCGCATCATAGCGGCTGCCGACGGCTTCAGACACAGCCGCCAGTTCGGCCACCAGCGCCGCCCCATCGGCCAGCCCGTCAAGCCGCGCCACCGCATCGAGCGCAGCCGGATCGGCGGGCAGGCTGTGCGTCTGTTGATCGTTGACCATCTGCAAGCGGTGTTCGAGCGTGCGCAGCCGGTCATAGGCCCGGCCCAGCACGTCGGCATCGTCTGGCGCGATGATCCCCGCCGCGGCGAGCGCATTCAGCGTGGCGCGTGTGCCGCGCAAGCGCAGCGCCGGATTGCGCCCGCCATGGATCAACTGATGCGTCTGGGCAAAAAATTCGATCTCGCGGATCCCGCCGCGACCGCGTTTCAGGTCATAGCCTGGCCCGACGTGCTGGCCGCCGTGATAGTGGTCGCGGATGCGCAGCGTCAGCCGCCCGATTTCGGCAATCGCCCCGAAATCGAGGCTGCGTCGCCACACGAACGGGCGGATCGTGTCGCAAAATGCCTGCCCGCGCGCGATATCCCCCGCAGCTGCGCGCGCGCGGATAAATGCCGCGCGTTCCCATGCCAGCGCGCTCGATTCGTAATGCGTGATCGCCGCATCGAACGACAGCGCCAAGGGGGTAATCTCGGCTTGCGGGCGCAGCCGCAGATCGACCCGGAACACATAGCCTTCGGCGGTCATCACCGACAGCAGTTCGACCACCCGGCGCGCCACCATTTGCGCGGCTTGCGCCGGATCATCGCGATCACGCCGGGGCAGGGCGGCTGGGTCGAACAGCAACACCGGATCGATGTCCGACGAATAGTTCAGTTCGCGCGCGCCGTGCTTGCCCAGCGCGATCCCGGCAAAGCCGCTATTGGGCGCATCGGGCACGCGGTGGCGGATCGCTGCACCAATCGCGGCATCGAGCGCACGGTCGGCAAAATCGGACAGCAGACCAACGACGTGCGCCAGATCGAACGCCCCGGCGAGATCGGCCAGCGCCACCGCCAGACACAGCCCCAGCCGTTCGCGCCGCAATGCAATGCCGACATCGTCGCTGGGCAGGCCCCGCGCCAGTGCCAGTGCAGCGGCGATGTCGCCCGCGCCCAGCAATTCGCCAAGATCGGGCCGCCGATCCAGCGCGCGCGCGAGAAACGGCGCGTGGGCGCGCGCGCGGCGCAAGGCAGACGGCCAGTCGGCACCAGCGGGGCCATTCATGAATCGTAGGCCACCGACAGGCGCTGCGCTTGCAGGTGCAGGCGTCGATCCCGTGTCCACAGGCGCGCACCGCTCGCCACCGCGCTGCCAAGCAGATGCGCATCGATTGCCCCGATGCCGGTTCCGGCCAGCCCCGCTGTTTCGACAAAATCGAGCATGGCGTCTTGCGTTAGCTGCAACGCCTGCGGCAGCCTTCCCAGCAAGGTGATCGTACGTCGCCAATCGCGCAAATTGCCCATGCCAAGCTCAGCCGTCACCAAGGGATGGTGCCGCACCTGCCCAGCGCTCAGCAGTTGGCCGATCAGGGGTTCTGCCCGGCGAAAATGATCCGCCCAGACCGATGTGTCGATCAGGATCACAGCGCGGGACGTTCGCGTTCCGGCACCTGCAAATCCGGCATTGTCCCGCCAAGTGTGATCAATTCCTGATTGACCGAGCGTTGGATCAGCGTTTCGAGCGCGACACGCATGATTTCGGTTCGGTCGGTGATCCGCAAAATCCGGCCAGCCAGATCGATCAGCGGGCCAACCGCATCGAACCGCTGCACGGTCGCATTGCCGGGGGCGGCATCGCGCACGGGGTGGGCGATGCGTTCAAACCGCAGACACTTGTTGTCAAGGTTTACATCACGCGTGTTCCAGCCGGCGTCCTGCCAGCTCTTGGCATGGCTGTGCGATCCACTCGTCTCGTTGGCCCACCACGCGTAGTATTTGTAAGCGCTGGCCGGTAGCGTAAAGCCGAGCACGTGCTCGATCTCGGCAAGCGTTGCCTCCCAGCTATCGCGATCAAGCGATTCGAGGTAGCGCAGCAAAGGTTCATACTTTCCCATGACATAAGTCCTTTAGGATTTATGTACTAAATATTGTGACAGGATTACGATGTCAATCGAACCCGCGCTGCCCCCCGAATGGTACCCGCAAGACTGGCTGTGGATCGGTTTTCCGCATTTGGCAGACGAATGGTCGGGGGTGATTGCGCGCGCGCAAGAACAGATTGGCGCATTTGCCAGCGCGGTGGCCGATAGTGGGCAGGCGGTGCGGCTGGTGGTGCGCGATGCCGCCACCGCGGCGCGCGCGCGGTCGCTGGTCAGCGAACGCGTAACGCTCGATGTCCAAGTCTATGGCGATGTGTGGTTGCGCGATACCGGGCCGCTGGTGGTGCGCGACGGCAGCGGCGCGCGCGCCGCGCGGTTGTTCGGGTTCAATGGCTGGGGCGGAAAATATGTCATGCCCGGCGATACCACCATCGGCGCTGATCTGGCGCAGAGCGCGGGTCTGGCGGCGACGCGGGCCGACTGGGTGCTCGAAGGCGGGGCGATTGATGGCGATGGAACCGGGCTGGTGGTCACCACCGAACAGTGCCTGCTCAACCCCAACCGCAATCCGCATTTGGCGCGCGCCGATCTGGAGCTGCGGCTGGCGCGCGATCTGGGGTTTGACCGGGTGCTGTGGCTGGGGCAAGGCCTGATCCACGATCACACCGATGGCCATGTCGATAATCTGGCGCGGTTCGTTGCGCCGGGTCGGCTGGCGGTGCCGCGCGCGACGGGCGCGGATGATCCCCATGCGGAAATCTATGCCGATGCTGCGGCGCGCGCGCGCGATTATGGCCTCGAAGTGGTGGCAGTTCCCTCGCCCGGGCGGATCGAAGTGGATGGTGTGGTGCAACCCGCCAGTTACATGAACTTTGTCATCGCCAACCGCGTGGTGATCGTGCCGGTGTTCGGATCGCCGCACGATGCCGACGGCGTGGCGGCGATTGCCGCGCTGTTTCCGGGGCGCGCAACCATCGGCCTGATGGCCGATGCGGTGCTGGCGGGTGGCGGCGGGTTCCATTGTTCCAGCCAGCAGATGCCAGCGGATTAAGCGTTACTCGCTCGGCCCCTGCCGCGCCGTCCAGCGCTCGCGGATCATGTCGGATGTGTCGCGGCTGCCATCGTGGGTCCAGCCGGGGACGCGCCACAGATAGCCCGCTTTCGCCGCCCACGGCGCGCGCCACAGATCGCGCGCAATCGCCCGCCATTCGTGAAACGCGATGGTCGTCAGCGCGAATGTGCCCAGTTGCGACACGATGCCATAGCGCACCGGATCATCATCGCGTTCCGCCTGAAACGTGCCGAACATCCGGTCCCACACGATGAACACCCCGGCATAGTTGCGATCCAGATAACGCGGATTGGTGGCGTGGTGGACGCGGTGGTGCGAAGGCGTGTTCATCACCGCTTCAAACCAGCGCGGCATTCGCCCGATCACTTCGGTATGAATCCAGAACTGGTAGACAAGGTTGATCCCGCCCACCGTCAGCAACATCCCCGGCGAAAACCCGATCAGCGCGGGCCAGATGCGAAAAGCAAAGGACAGCGCGGGAAACCCGGTCCACGTCTGGCGCAGCGCGGTCGACAGGTTGTAGTGCTGGCTCGAATGGTGGTTGACATGGCTCGCCCAGAACCAGCGCACCCGATGCGCGCTGCGGTGAAACGCGTAATAATTGGCATCATCGAGCACGAACAGCAGTACCCAACTCCACCATGCCACCGGCACTGTTTCGACGCGATGCACATAGAGCCAGCCGCTCGCCAGCACGATCAGCCCGCCAAACACCGCCCCGATAGCCGTGCTGCCCACGCCCATCAGCAGCGATGCCAGCGTATCGCCGGGTTCATAGGCAGTGGCTGCATGGCGCGACGCCCAGACCATTTCGGCCATGATCGCCAGCACGAACAGCGGCACCGCGAACGGCACCACGTCCAGCCCACCTTGCGCGGCGCGCGCTGCCAGATCGCCCAGCCACGGCACGGTCATGCGCCCGATACCCCGGCGGGGCTGCCCAAACGGCGCAAGCTGGCGGCCCAGGCTTGCGCATCGCTGCCCAGATCGAGCGTCAGCGCGCCGAACCGGCGATCCCCGGTTTCCAGCGTCAGATTGTGCCGGTCAAGCCGGATGCCCGCGAGCGAGGTCAGTTCGCGCGCAACGAACCGCGCGCCATGGCGACGAATCAGCAAGACCCGGCCCGCCGGGTTGCGCGCCAAAGCACCAATCCGCGCGCGGTCAAGCGTCACCTCGCTGGCAGCGAACCCGGTGATCGCGGCATCGGCCAGTTCCACGACATGCGCGGTATCGGCGATACGCACATCACCGCCCAGCCGCAGCGCGCGCGCCAGTCCATACAACGCCATGACCAGCACCAGCGATACCAAAGTTACGCCACCGGCGATAACCCAAGGCCCCAGATCGGGCCGGGCAATCAGCGCGGCGATAGTCGGGACCAGCTTGCCCGTCATGGCACCGGCTTGGGCTGCGCGGCTGCTGCCAGCATGGCAATCTGCGCCCAAATCGGCGATACGTCATAGCCCGCCCCGGCGGCTTTGGCGGCGATTGTGTCGGGATCGATCCCGCCATGCGCCGCAGCCAGCGCCCAGAGCAGCGTCGAACGCGTGCCAGATCGGCAATAGGCCAGCACGGGCGCATCGCCCGCTTGCGCCAGCGCCGCCGCGAATGCTTCAACTTGGTTGATCGAAAACCCGGCGTGGGTGATCGGGATCGCGACATAGCCGATTCCCGCCGCCGCCGCCGCCGCCGCAATATCCGCCCCCGGCGTCTGATCTGCCGATTCATCTTCGGGCCGATTGTTGACGATCAGCCCAACCCCCAGCGCTTTGGCTTCGACCACGTCGGTAACCGCGATCTGCGGGCTGACCAGAATGCGGTCATCGATAGAGCGAAACATGCGAAGGGACCTTTTTGGCTGCGAACAGCGTGCGATGCGATTCGCCGATGGCTCTAAAGCGATCCGGCGCGGATGGAAACACCGCTGCAAGTGCCAGTTATCGGCAAGGATGCCACAGGTTGAGCGCTAAAAACCGGATTTACCGTCGAATCTGTTCGCGCTTGATGAAATTGTCGGTTATACCAAAACTGCAATGGATATTGCCGACCCTTTTGTTGGGTGGTGATTCCCTGTCGCACCGCCGGCTCCCGCGTCCGGCTTGCGGTGCCGAGGAACGCTGGAGCGGACAAAAGGTTTATTGATTTCTATGGGTTTTGACAGAGGGCGGCGTCGCGGACGCGACAAGCGCGACGGTTTCGGCGAAGACAATTTCGACCCCTATGGCGGCTTTAACAGCGGCGGCGGGCGCGGAGGCTTTGGTGGTGATCGCGGTGGTTTCGGCGGCGGTGATCGCGGCGGATTCGGCGGTGGTGACCGGGGTGGCTTTGGCGGCGGTGATCGCAGCGGCGGTGGCGGCTTTGGTGGCGCGCGCAGCGGCGGCGGCTTTGGCGGCGGGCGCGGCGGCGGTGGCGGTGGCGGCGGTTTGCCGGCACAAGTCGTCGGCACCGGCAAAGGCGTCGTGAAGTTCTTCAACTCGCAAAAAGGCTTTGGCTTCATTCAGCGTGAAGACGGCGGCGAAGATGTGTTCGTGCACATCAGCGCGGTCGAACGCGCTGGGCTTGAAGGCTTGGCCGAAGGGCAGACGCTGGAATTCAATCTGGTTGATCGCGGCGGAAAAATTTCTGCGGCCGATCTGCAGGTGGTTGGGGACGTGATTGCCGTCGCAGCCAAACCGGCAGCCCCGCAGCGGCAGTTGACGGGTGAAAAGTCCACCGGCACGGTCAAGTTCTTCAACGCGATGAAAGGCTTTGGCTTTATCACGCGCGATGACGGGCAACCCGATGCGTTCGTGCATATCAGTGCCGTCGAACGGTCTGGCTTGCGCGAGCTGAACGAGGGCGACAAGCTGGAATTCGACCTCGAAGTTGATCGACGAGGAAAGCATTCGGCTGTCAACCTGGTGCCGCGGCAGGGCTGACCCAACCGACTGACTTGCCCACCCGGTCGGCTTGACCGGGGATCGCAAGATACCAATCGCGTGCAAATGGCGGCCCCATGCCGGGGCCGCCATTTGTCGTTTCTGATTCCCGGTTTCCGGCAAATTGCTGTTCATGCAAATTGCAGTTCATGATTGTGCGAGGAGTATGCGATGACGATCACCCCCCTGATGCCCGTCTATCCCCGGTGCGGGGTGCGTCCGGTGCGCGGCGACCATTGCCACCTGATCGGCGAAGACGGCACGCGCTATCTCGATTTCGCCAGCGGCATTGCGGTCAACGTGCTTGGCCATTCGCATCCCCACCTGATCGCGGCGATCCAGCATCAGGCGGCGACGCTGATGCACGTGTCGAACCTCTATGGCAGCCCGCAGGGCGAAGCGGTGGCCCGGCGGCTGACCGAACTGACATTTGCCGATACGGTGTTTTTCACCAATTCAGGGGCCGAAGCGGTCGAATGCGCGATCAAGACCGCGCGCGCATGGCACAGCCACGGCGGGCACCCCGAACGCCATGAATTGATCACGTTCAGCAATGCCTTTCACGGCCGGACGATGGCCACGATCAGCGCGTCTGATCAGGAAAAGATGCACAAAGGCTTTCTGCCGCTGCTGCCGGGGTTCAGATATGCCCCGTTTGACGATCTGGCTGCGGCGCAAGCGCTGATTGGCCCGCAGACCGCCGGATTTCTGGTCGAACCGATCCAGGGTGAAGGCGGCATTCGCGATGGCTCGGTCGAATTCATCCAAGGCTTGCGCAAGCTTGCCGACGCGCACGGCCTGCTGCTGATCTTTGACGAAGTGCAATGCGGTGTGGCGCGGACCGGCACGTTCTATGCTTATGAACAGTATGGCATCACGCCCGACATTCTCGCCACGGCCAAAGGCATCGGCGGCGGCTTTCCGCTCGGCGCGTGCCTCGCGACCGAAGATGCCGCGCGCGGCATGGTGATCGGCACGCATGGCAGCACGTATGGCGGCAATCCGCTGGCGATGGCGGCGGCGAGCGCGGTGCTCGATGTCGTCGCCAACGAAGAATTTCTTGCCGGGGTGCGCGCCACGGCGGCGCGGCTGCGCGCGCGGATCGAACAGTTCATCGGCAATTATCCCGATCTGTTCGATCTGGTGCGCGGGCGCGGGCTGATGCTCGGCATCCGGCTGAAAATCGAACCGCGCGCCTTTGTCGCGCATTTGCGCGACCGGCATCAGCTGCTGACGGTCGCAGCGGGCGACCAGACGGTGCGCATCCTGCCGCCGCTGGTCATCGACGACACGCATATCGACGAATTCATCGCGCGGCTGTCGGCGGGCGCGGCCAGCTTTAGCGCCGAAAGTCCGGTGTGATGCCCCGGCACTTGCTCAATCTGGCCGACGCGGGCGCGGCGGCGCTGGGCGCGATGCTGGCCGATGCCGCCGCGCGCAAGGCCGCGCGCGCGGGCTGGCCCAAAGGCCGCGCCGACAGCGACGCGCCGCTGGCAGGCCACGTGCTGGCAATGGTGTTCGAAAAGAATTCGACCCGCACGCGCGTGTCGTTCGATATCGCGATGCGCCAATTGGGCGGCAGCGCGGTGCTGCTGGAGGCGGGATCGACCCAATTGGGGCGCGGCGAAACGATTGCCGATACCGCGCGCGTGCTCAGCCGCATGGCCGATGCGATCATGCTGCGCACCGACGATCATGCCAAGATCGAAGAACTCGCACGCCACGCCTCGGTGCCGGTGATCAACGGGCTGACCGATTTGTCGCACCCGTGCCAGATCGTGGCCGATCTGCAAACCGTGATCGAGCGCGGTAAGCCGCTGGCCGGGCAGGAATGGGCGTGGCTGGGCGATGGCAACAATGTGCTCAATTCGATTGTCGAAGCCGCAGGGCTGTGCGGGTTTCACCTGCGTATCGCGGTGCCGCCAGGCTATGACAGCGATCCGGGTTTCATCGACCGCGCCCGCGCGGCTGGATCGCGCATCATGCTGACGCGCGATCCGGTGGCGGCGGTGGCCGGGGTCGATGTCGTGGTGACCGACACGTGGACATCGATGGGCCAGCCCCACGCCGTCGCCAAGCTGGCAGCGATGGCACCCTATCAGGTCAACCCCGCGCTGATGGCGCAGGCGCGGCCCGATGCGCTGTTCCTGCACTGCTTGCCCGCGCATCGCGGCGAAGAAGTCACCGACGCGGTGATCGATGGCCCCGCCTCGGTAGTGTGGGACGAAGCGGAAAACCGCATCCACGCGCAAAAGGCGATTTTGCGCTGGGCATTCGGGCAGATCGGATAATGCTGGAGGCAGCCGCCACCGGGTTTGACCGTACTTTGCTGTTCACGCTCCCCGCTCGCGCCGCGCGCGGGCGGCTGGTGCGGCTTGGCCCGGTGCTCGATACCGTGCTCGCGGCCCATGCCTATCCTGCGCCGATCCGCAATCTCCTCGCCGAAGCGCTCGTGCTGGCGGCGCTGCTCGGATCGCTGCTCAAAGATGCCGATGGGCAGGTAACGCTGCAAGTCCACGACAGCGAAGGCGTGGTCGATTTGCTGGTGTGCGATTATCGCGGCGGCGAATTGCGCGGCTATGCGCGCCATGATCGCGCGCGGCTTGATGACCTTGGCCCGCAGCCCAGCCTTGATGCGCTGTTTGGCCAAGGCTTTGTCGCGGTAACGTTCGATCTGGTCACCAGTGGCCAGCGCTATCAGGGCATCGTTCCGCTGACCGGGGACACGCTGGCGGCGGCGGTGGAAAGCTATTTTCTGCAATCCGAACAAGTGCCGACGCTGATCCGCGTGGCGGTCGATTGCAGCGGCGCGCAAAGCATTGCTGCCGGGCTGCTGCTCCAGCATTTGCCCGAAGGCGAAGACGGGCGCGAACGGCTGCACACCCGGCTCGATCATCCCGAATGGGACCATCTGGCGATCATCGGCGGATCGGTGCGGCGCGAAGAATTGCTCGATCCCGCGCTCAGCCTCGAAGCGTTGGCGTGGCGGCTGTTTCACGAAGAACCCGACGTGCGCGCCGACCACGGCCCGCCGCTAACGCGCGGCTGCCGCTGCACCGCCGACTATTACCGCCAAGTGCTCGCCCGCTTCGGCACCGAAGACCGCCGCGCCATGGTCGGCGACAACGGCGCGATCACCGTCGATTGCGCGTTCTGTTCACGCGGCTTTGCGATCGTGTTCGACGATTTGTGATCCGATTGCGCGGCGGGCGGTGATCGTCTAGCCGTGGTGCATGACGATCAGCCCGGGTGAACAGCGGCGTGCGGTGGTCCTGCTTTCGGGCGGGCTCGATTCGATGGTCTGTGCCGGGCTGGCGCGTGAGGCGGGGTATCGGCTGCTCGCGCTGACTTTCGATTACAATCAGCGCCACAGGATCGAGATCGACGCCGCGCGTGCGGTGGCGGCGCGGATCGGGGTGGACCGGCATATCGTTTTGCCGCTCGATTTGCGTGCATTTGGCGGGTCGGCGCTGACCGATGCGATTGCCGTGCCCAAGACCGGCGTGGGCACGGATATTCCGGTGACATATGTGCCCGCGCGCAATCTGGTATTTCTGTCGCTGGCGCTCGCCTGGGCAGAGGCGGCGGGGTCGGCCGATCTGTTCATCGGGGTCAATGCGCTCGATTATTCGGGCTATCCCGATTGCCGCCCGGAATTCATCAGCGGGTTTGAACAGCTGGCGCGGCTGGCGACGGCATTCGGGGATCGCGGAGGCGCGGTCACCATCCACGCCCCGCTGCAATACCGCAAAAAGGCCGAAATCGCGCGCGAAGCGGTGCGGTTGGGGCTGAACGATCTGCCAAGCTGGTCGTGCTATGATCCCACGCCGACGGGCCTCGCCTGCGGGCTGTGCGACAGTTGCCGCTTGCGCCAGGCGGGCTTTGCCGAAGCGGGGATCGCCGATGGTACGTGCTATGCCGCCAAAGACTGACAACCCCGGCCCGGCCTATGGCTGGTACGCGCTGGCGGTGCTGATGCTGGTCTATACGCTCAACTTCATCGATCGCCAGATGCTGACCATTCTGGCCCCGCAGATCAAGCGGGATCTGGGCATTTCCAACGCGCAATTCGGGTTTTTGTATGGCACCGCATTCGGCGTGTTCTATGCCGTGTTCGGCATTCCGCTGGGCAAATTGGCGGATCGCTGGTCGCGCAAGGGGCTGCTGGCGGGGGGCCTTGCGACATGGTCGGCGATGACCGCGCTGTGCGGGCTGGCGGGCAATTTCGGCCAGATTGCCGCCGCGCGCATCGGCGTCGGGGTGGGTGAGGCAACTGCGGGGCCGTGCGGCTATGCCTTGTTGGCCGATTATTTCCCGGCACGGCGGCGCGCCACCGCGATTGCGATCTATTCGACCGGGATTTACATCGGCGGCGGGGTGGCGCTGTCGATTGGCACCGGCCTCGCGCAAGGCTGGGACCATGCCTTTGCTCCCGGCCTTCACCCGCTGGGACTGGCCGGGTGGCAAGTGGCATTCCTCGGGCTGGGCTTGCCCGGTCTGGCAATGGCAGCCTGGGTTGCCAGTTTGCGTGAGCCGACGCGTGGCCGGTTTGACCCCGGCACGCCCGCCCCGGCGATGGCGGGGACACAGGCGTGGCGCTTGTTTCTTGGCGATCTTGGCACGATTGCCCCGCCGTTCACGCTCTGGGCGGCGTGGCGCCGGGGCAGGCGCGCGCTGCTGCACAATGTGCTGGGCCTTGCCGCCATGCTGGCGGCGGCGGCGGCGATGACTCACCTGCTGGGCGATCCGGCGCAATGGTTCGTGCAGGCCGTGGGGGCCTATGCCGTGCTGTCGTGGGCGCAAGCGATGCGCCACGACGATCCCGCCGCCTTTGCCGCAATCTGGCGCAATCGCGCGCTGATCGGCGTGACGCTGGGCTATGGCCTGATATGCGCCATCGCCTATTCGGCCACCGGGTTCCTGCCGCTTTATGCCATGGAAACCTTTCATGCCCCGTCCGCGCAAGTCGCGCTGATCGTGGGGGGCGGCGCGGCGGGCGGCGGCGCGCTGGGGGTGATTGCGGGCGGCTGGCTGGGGGATCGGCTGGCGGGCGAAACGCATCATTCGCGCCGCGTGCTGGTGGTGATCGCCACGCTGCTCATCGTGCTGGCGGTCTATTCCGCAACACTGGCAATGCACGATGTTACCGCGTTTTATGCGCTGGTGTTTCCGCTGTGGTTCGTGCTGAGCATGGGGCTTGGCGCTTCGGCGGGCACCGTGGTCAATGTCGTTCCCGCCGGGCTGCGCGGCACTGCCACGGCCACGTTCTTTCTGGGCACAACGCTGCTCGGCCTGTCCTGCGGGCCCTATGCCGCAGGCCGCATCGCGCTGGCCAGCCACTCGCTGGGCGTGGGTCTGGCCGCGATCATGGCCGTGGCCCCCTTTGCGCTTGCCGCGCTGATGCTTGCCCGCGCCGATCTGCTGCGGCGCGAACGCGGACCGATTGCCTATGGAGCCACCCCATGACGATCACGCTTTACGGCATCCCCAACTGCGACACAGTCCGGCGCGCGCGTCAGTGGCTGGATGCGCGGGGGCTTGCCTATCACTTCCACGACACCAAGAAATCCGGGGTCGATGCCGCGCTGCTGACATCGTGGATCACCACGCTGGGGCTTGACCGCGTGCTCAACCGCGCCGGAACCACCTTTCGCAAGCTGCCCGATGCCGACAAGGCCGGGATCGATGTGCCAAAGGCCATCGCGCTGATGATTGCGCAACCATCGCTGATCAAGCGCCCGATCCTCGCCCACCCCGGCGGCCTGCTGGCTGGGTTTGACGAGGCGCTCTGGCTGGCGGCGCTGGCCTGATTTCGCGCATCGGCGATCCGGTCATTAGAGCGGAATGCGATGAGATTAAATCGCATACCGCTCTAGAGTCTTTGTTTTCGCGTGATTTATTGCGAGCCGCAGGCCACCGAAGGTAAAAACCGGTTCCCACTTTTTACCTTCGGT
>CAINGT010000143.1 GCA_903848655.1 uncultured Sphingomonadales bacterium | reverse complement strand
CCTGCGGCTCGCATCACGCTTTAGAGCCGCGCGGTGGCGCGCACGAAAAATGTGCGGCCGAGCATGTCATAGGTGGTTGGAAATGTGCTGCCTGCCGATGATGCGGCACCGCTGGTATCACCGATGATCGGTGGTTCGCGGTCCGCCAGATTCAGGACGCCCACCGACAGGTCAATCGCTTTGGTCAGCGCGAATGTCGCGGTTTCATCCCAGTAATGGACCGACGGGATCCGCGCGGTCAGAATATTGGTCGAACTGTCCTGCGCTGATCCGCCGATCATGCGCCAGCGGGTGGCGAGCGTGATCTTTGGCCAGCCCACTGTCAGGCTGGCAAGGTGTTTCCACTTTGGCGTTGGCGTGTCGCAGCTTGCGCCGAACCGGCCCACGCATTGCACTGTCTGGCCGTTGACGATCTGATAGGCGGTAATCTGGCGGGTGCCGCGAAAATCGAACGCGTACTGAAAACGGGCTGGATCACCGCCGCGCCATGCGAGGTTGACATCGATTCCGCGCGTGCGCAGCACCGCCACATTGTCAAAAAATGCCGGCACTCCGACCGAAGGATCGCCGCTGAGCGATCCGTCGAGCGGGTTGCGCACAATGCGGCGGCAGGCCGGGCCATTCGGATCGCGTTCGATCACAAAACACTGGTTGATCGTCAGCGCGGTGGGCGCGGCGACAATCGCGTTGGCAATGCGGATATCGTAATAGTCGGCTCCCAGCGTCAGCGCGCGCAGTTGCATGGGCGCGATCACGGTACCGACTGTGATCGTACGGGCGCGTTCGGGTTTAAGGTTTGGATTTCCGCCATAAAATGCATTGATCTGGCCCCCGTCAGGTGCCGGAATCTGCCCGATTGCGGCAAGTGGCGCGCCTTGGGCGAGGCAGATCTTCGCAATCGGTGCGGCCAACCCCGACCCGGCGCAGGGATCGGTGCCAAGATTGCCGATACCGGCGGTGTGCGGCAGATCGAGTTCGGCAAAATTGGGCGCGCGCACTGCGCGCTGCCAGCCGCCGTGCAGCGTCAGTCCCGCCAACGGTGACCACTCGCCGCCGAACTTGAACGCCGATGCGCCCCCGGCGGACGAATAGTGCGCATAGCGATAGCCCGCCTCAATTGCGAGGCGGCGCAAGCCGGGCCGGTCTTCGACCAAGGGCATCCGCGTTTCGAGCCATGCTTCCTTGACGTCGTAGCTCTTGCCCGGAATGTTGGCACCCTGACCGTAATAGATCAAATAGCCCGAGGCATAGTCGCTGTTGACCGCCGTATCCGATGTTTCGCGGCGGTAGGCGAAGCCTGCGGCCATTGCCGCCGGGTGTTTCGCCAGCGGGCTGGTGAGCCAGCGCAGATCGCCCGTGACCCCGGCTTCGGCGACGAACTGGCTGGTCTTGACCGCTTCGGTTGCATCGCGCAGCACGAACCCGAGCGCGGCAGGTGCCAGCGGGGCGGTGGCGAATACGTTGAGCGGCACACACCCGGCGGCGCGCGCGCCAGCATTGCGACATTGCGCCTGCCCGCTCGGCCCCGGTACGACATCGAGCGCCTGGGCCAGCGCAGGATAGTACAGATCGTTGGTCAACAGATTGAATTTGCGCACTTCGGCATAAGCCGCAGAGGCATCCCATGTCAGATCGGCCCCGATGCGGCCATGCAGCCCCGCCGCGATTTGCCACGTGGTAGTGGTGTGCGTTTCGATGCGGGCACCAGTTTCGACGATGCGTCGACGGATGCCGATGACTGATGAGCCGTCAGGCATGATGAACAGATCGGGATTGGCGCTGGTGTCAAAGAATGCGGCGCGTTCGCCAGCGCTCAGCAAAGGGTTGGCCGGGTCGATCACAAACGGGATTCCGGCGGTGGCGGTCGGTGCCAGCGCGGTCACGACTTTGGTGTGCTGAACGAGCGCGCGGCCCTTGAACGCGACATCATCGGTCAGATCATAATGCCACAGCGCGGTTGCGCCATAGCGGTCGAGCGGGATTTGCGCATAATTGACCGGGTTGTAATTGTAGCCTTGGATCGTGCTGTCGAGCGCACCCGCCGGGGTTACCTGCCGGCTGCCGATACCAGGAATATCAAACACGCTGGGGGTGGTGTTGGTAGACCCGCAGAATGAGGCATTGTCGTTCGAACACAACACACTGCTGCTGAATGCGCGTTGGCCGAGGGTGACGCTATCGCGCCGTGCCCAATTGCCCGCGACGACAAAATGGCCCCGGGTGCCGAGTGTGAACCCCGCCGCCGCGCTGATATCGCGCGTTGCGCCATCGCCATGCCCGGTGATTTGCGCGCCGCTATCGATCCTGACCCCGGTAAACCGGTCGTCGAGTACGACATTTACCACGCCCGCAATGGCGTCGGACCCATAGACTGCCGAAGCTCCGCCGGTCAGCACCTGGATATTCTTGATCAGCACGGTCGGGATCAGGTTGAGATCGACCGCGCCCCCCGCGTCGTAATAGGGCAGGCGCTGGCCATCGACCAGCACCAGCGTGCGCTTGGCGCCCAGCCCGCGCAAATCGACGGTTGCGGCACCATCGCCAGGATTGTTGCTCGCGCCGCTGCTGCCGGGCGCAAATTGCGGATTGGTCGACAGGATCTGTTCGACCGTCACGGTGTTGGTGGCGGCAATCTGGGCTGCGGAGATAACCGCGACCGGGCCGGGTGCGGCCAATCCCGGGCGCACGATGCGTGATCCGGTTACGATAATGGTATCACCATCGGGTGCACCGGCGGCAAAACCGGCGGCGGGCAGCAGCAGGCCTGCCAGACAGGCGACGGCGCGCGCCGCAAATGCCAGATCCGCCTGCAGCGAACGAGCGTCGTTCATCAAAAACTCCAGCCCTCGTCCCACGTCAGGGCGGTTCGTTAAAGCATGATGCGCACCCGGAGGCAGCGGTTTTTTTGCAAATACCCCCGCGAACGTAAAGAAACTTGCGCATAGCCGGGTCCGTTTGCGCCGCATCATCGGGTCAACTGCCTGCCCGTGCAGTTGCGGACGCGATTCCCGAAAAGCCGTTACCGCCCGAGCAGCCGCTGCGTAGCGATCTCGCAACTGGCGTAAGCTTCCTGCCGCTCCGCGCTCCAGTAGCGCAAAGCATCGAGCGCGATCCGCGCGCCGCTGACCGCGCACAGCACATGATCGCCGGGGGCAAGCTGGCGGAACGTGCCTGGCAAGTAGTGAAGCCGCGCAAGGCGGCCCGCAGGAGCTGAAAGCATAACGGCATCGTTAGCCCAAGTTCGCGGTCAAAGCAATTTGGCCGCCAGTGCAATCGCTCGACCACGCCATGGCATCGATCATGGCAGCGCAGCGACGGCCAGCGTCCCGTCGGCGAATTTGAGTGTGAGTTCGTCCAGCCCTGCCGCAGCGGCGCGGGTCTTGACCAGCGCCCCATGGGCATCGCTGACCAGCACATAGCCGCGCAGCAGCGGTGCTTCGGGATCGAGCGAGCGGCGCAACCGGTCAAGCGCATCGACGCGCGCGCGCGCGCTAGCCAGCCGCTGAACCAGTCCATCGGGGCGCAGCCGTAGCGCATTCAGCCGTTCCCGTTCGCGGCGCAAGCGTGCTTCGAGCAAAGGCGGGCGCAGCGATCCGGCGTGGCGCGCCAGCCGCGCCGCTGCCAGCGCGGTGCGGTGTGCCAGCGCGCGGTGCAAACGTTCGCCCCAATCATCGAGCCGTTGCGCTTGCGGTGCCAGCAGCGCGTGGGGCTGGGGCAGCCGCCGCACGCGCTGATCGAGCCGTTCGCGCGCTTGTGCCAATTGACGGCTGACCGCGCGCTGCCGCCGCGCATCGCGTTCTGCCAGCGCGGCGGCCAGCTCGGCGCGCACCGGCACGGCCATTTCCGCCGCTGCACTGGGCGTTGGCGCGCGGCGGTCAGCGGCAAAATCGGCCAGCGTGGTATCGGTTTCGTGCCCGACCGCGCTGATTACGGGGATCGTCGCGGCGGCAATCGCGCGCACCACGACTTCTTCGTTAAACGCCCACAAGTCTTCGATTGATCCGCCGCCGCGCGCCACGATCACCACATCGGGGCGCGGGATCGGGCCATCGGCGGGCAAATCGGAAAACCCGCGCACTGCCGCCGCGATCTGCCCTGCCGCGCCGCTGCCCTGCACCAGCACCGGCCAGATGACGACATGGCTGGGGCAGCGATCCCGCAGCCGGTGCAGGATATCGCGGATAACCGCGCCGGTCGGCGAAGTGACCACCCCGATCACGCGCGGCAGATAAGGGATCGCGCGTTTGCGGGCTGGATCGAACAGTCCTTCGGCGGCAAGCCGCGCTTTGGTCTTGTCGAGCAAGGCCAGCAGCGCGCCTTCGCCCGCGATCTCCATCCGGTCCACCACGATCTGATAATTCGACCGGCCGGGATATGTCGTCAGTTTGCCCGTGACGATGACTTCAACCCCGTCAGCCGGAGCAAACCCCAGCCGTTGCACCGACCCGCGCCACATTACCGCGTCAAGCCGCGCGGTTTCATCCTTCAGGCTGCAATAGAGATGCCCCGACGCCGCGCGCTTGACCCCCGACAATTCGCCGCGCACCCGCACAAAGCCGAAGCGGTCTTCGACCGTGCGTTTGAGCTGTTGCGACAATTCCGAAATCGTGAGCGCCGGGGCGTTGTCGCCCGGCGCTTCGCTCGCTAACAGGCCGGGGCGGGCGTCATCATCGCTGGCGAAAGGAGCGGTCATGAATATCCTGTTGCTGGGGAGCGGTGGTCGCGAACATGCGCTGGCATGGAAAATGGCGCAAAGCCCGCGTTTGGGCAAGCTCCATGCCATTCCCGGCAATCCCGGCATTGCCGACTATGCGCACTGCCATGCGCTTGATCTGGCCGACCATGACGCGGTGGTGGCGTTTTGCGCGCACCAGGCGATTGATCTCGTGGTGATCGGGCCAGAGGCACCGCTGGTCGATGGATTGGCCGACAGTTTGCGCGCCGCCGGGCTTGGCGTGTTCGGGCCGGGGCGGCTGGCCGCGCAGCTTGAAGGGTCAAAAGGGTTTACCAAAGATCTCTGTGCGCGCGCCGGAATACCCACGGCGGCCTATGTGCGCACCACCAGCGTGGATCAGGCGCTGGCCGCGCTGGATGGGTTTGCCCTGCCGGTGGTGATCAAGGCCGATGGGCTGGCGGCGGGCAAAGGCGTGGTGATCGCTCAGACCGCCGATGACGCGCGCGCGGCGGTGATCGACATGTTCGGCGGCAGCTTTGGCGCAGCCGGGGCCGAAGTGGTGATCGAAGAATTCATGACCGGCGAAGAAGTCAGCCTGTTTGCGCTGACCGATGGCGCAACCATCGTCGCATTTGGTTCGGCGCAAGATCACAAGCGGGTCGGTGATGGCGATATCGGCCCCAACACTGGCGGGATGGGGGCCTATAGCCCCGCGCGCGTGCTGACCCCGGCGCTCGAACGCGAAGCGCTGACGCGGATCATCGCGCCCACGGTCAAGGCCATGGCCGATGCCGGGATGGCCTATTCGGGGGTGCTCTATGCCGGATTGATGCTGACCGACCAAGGGCCGCGGCTGATCGAATACAATTGCCGGTTTGGCGATCCCGAATGCCAGGTCTTGATGCTGCGGCTGACGAGCGATCTGGTCGATCTGCTGGCAGCAGTGGCCGAAAACCGGCTGGCTGCGATTGCCCCGCCGCACTTTTCGCCCGAACCTGCGCTGACCGTCGTGATCGCGGCCGAAGGCTATCCCGCCGCGCCGCGCAAAGGCGGGCTGATCGCAGGAATTGCCGAAGCCGAAGCGCAAGGCGCAAACGTGTTTCATGCCGGGACCGTGCGCGATGATGATGGCACCTTGCGCGCCGCTGGTGGCCGGGTGCTGAATGTTTGCGCGCGCGCCGCCAGCGTCAGCGCCGCGCGCGACCGAGCCTATCGCGCGGTCGATTCGCTCGATTTCGCGCAAGGGTTCTGCCGCCGCGATATCGGCTGGCGCGAAATTGCGCGCGAAACGCGATAGGTTGCTAGTTCGTCGTGGTTGAGGCGGCGGTGCTGCTGCTGTTCGGGGCGGTCACGATATCGCGCACGCCCGCGCCTTTGGGCACCGTCTGGGTCTTGGGGTCGCCGACGGTGCTGCGGATGGCGGGCGCCGATGCGCCGGCTTTGCCCAGCGTATCGCTTTCCACTGCGCTGCGCTGCCGGTTGCTGCCAAACAGCGCGTCGAGCGCCTGACGGCTGGCATCGACATCTTGCGGGCGCGGTGCGCCGGGGTTGGGCGGGGTCAGCGCAAAATCGGGCGGAACCACCAGCGGGGCCTGCCGCGTGACCGCGAATTCATCAGGCCGCACCCGGTTGAACAGCGACGAGTGCGAACTGCATCCGCTGGTCACCAATGCCACCAAGACAATCGAAAGCGGGGCGAACTTGCGCATCAGGACTTCTCCACAGGCGGCACCGCGCCGTCGCTGCGCGGCTTTTCGCCAGTCAGCAGCGAACGCGCAAGCAGTAACAGCACACCACACGTTATCGCCGCATCGGCGAAGTTGAAAACCAGGAACGGACGCCATTGCCCGATATGCAAGTCCGCATAGTCGATGACATAGCCAAACGCCACCCGGTCATAAATATTGCCGAGCGCCCCGCCCAGCACGAGCGCCAGCGCGATCACATCGGCGCGGCGGCGCTCGATCAGCAGCCATACCGCCACCCCCAGCGCGATAGCAGTGGTTACGCCGATCAGGATCAGCCGGGTCTGCGCCGAAGTCGCGGTAAACAGCCCGAGCGAGACGCCGAAATTGCGCACGAAGCGCAAATCGAACACCGGCAGAATGGTAATCGCATCGACCTGAGCCAGCGCTACCGGGCCGACCAGCCACGCCTTGATCGCGCGGTCCAGCGCAAACACCAGCAGCGCGAGGCCATAGCCGAAGGCGCGGCGCGACCATGTGGCAAAGCTTTGCGCCCCGATCATGCCGACGCTCCATCAAGGTGCGCCACCACATCGTCACACCGCGCGCACAAGGCACCATCGTGCGTAACTTCGGGCAGGTGCCGCCAGCAGCGGCCGCATTTGTGGTGGTCGGTCCGCGTCACCGTGATCGGCCCATCGCGCGAGACACTCGCGGTGATGAACAGTTCGGCCAGATCGCCTGCCGGGCTGTGCGCGGGAACCGTGATGTCGGCTTCGAGGCTTGAGCCGATGACTTTGTCGCGGCGCAACTGTTCAATGGCACCATTGACCCCAGTGCGCAGCGTGCGCAAGTCCTGCCAGCGCGCCTCATCGACGCTGACCGAGGGCACTTCGGGCCATTCGAGCAAGTGCACGCTGCCCGCAGCGGGATAGCGTGTGCCCCATACTTCTTCGGCGGTGAACACCAGCACCGGCGCGGCATAGCGCACCAGCGCGTGGAACAGCGTGTCGAGCACGGTGCGGCAGGCGCGGCGCGTGGGTGAGCCCAGCGCATCGCAATAGAGGCTGTCCTTGCGGATATCGAAATAGAACGCCGACAGGTCTTCGTTGCAGAAATCGCTAAGCGCGCGGACATAGGCGTTGAAATCATACGCTTCGACCGCGTGCGACAGCATGGCATCGAGCGCAGCCAGCCGCGCCAGCACATAGCGTTCGAGTTCGGGCATGGCGTCTGGTGCCACCCGCTCGTCATCGTCAAACCCGTCGAGCGCGCCCAGCAAATAGCGAAACGTGTTGCGCAGCTTGCGATACTGGTCGGCCACCCCGCCCAGGATTTCTTTGCCGATCCGGTGGTCTTCGGTAAAATCGACCGACAGCGCCCACAGTCGCAAGATATCCGCGCCATAGTCGCGCATCAGATCGATCGGGCTGACCGTATTGCCGAGCGATTTCGACATTTTCAGCCCTTTGGCATCCATCGTAAAGCCATGCGTCAGCACCGCTTTGTACGGTGCGGTGCCGCGCGTGGCGCAGGCTTCGAGCAACGATGACTGGAACCAGCCGCGATGCTGGTCCGATCCTTCGAGATACAAATCGGCGAGCGGACCGTGATAGGCGTCGGGCCGGACGAGATCGGGCCAGCGTCCGCTTTCGAGCACGAACGCATGAGTCGAACCCGAATCGAACCACACGTCGAGAATATCGGTGACACGTTCGTAATCCGCCGGATCGTGGTCCGGCCCGAGATAGTCGGCGGCGCGCGCTTCGTCCCAGGCATCGACGCCCTCAGCTGCAATCGCGGCGATGATCCGCGCATTGACCCCGGCATCGACCAGCACATCGCCGGTCTGGCGATGGACGAACAGCGCCAGCGGCACCCCCCATGCGCGCTGGCGCGACAGCACCCAGTCGGGGCGGCTTTCGACCATCGCACCAATGCGGTTACGGCCTTTTTCGGGAACGAACCGCGTTTCGGCAATGGCCTTGACCGCGCGTTCGCGCAATGTGCGTGGTGCGAGCATCGCGTCCAGATCGTCCGCGCCGGGGGGCAGGATCGGCGGGATCGGCTTGTCCATCGGCACGAACCATTGCGGTGTGCAGCGATAGATCACTTTGGCCTTTGATCGCCACGAATGCGGATAGGAATGGTGATAGTCGGCGCTGGCCGCGACCAGCGCGCCCGCTTCGCGCAAGGCGGTGCAGATCGGGCCATCGGGCGCGTTAAAGCGCGGGTTGATGACGCTGCCTTCGCCCGGCAGCCATGCCCAGTCATCGCGGTAGCGGCCATCGCCGGTGACGGCGAAGACCGGATCGATGCCGTGCGCCTTGCACAGCACAAAGTCATCCTCGCCATGATCGGGGGCCATGTGCACCAGCCCGGTACCCGCATCGGTGGTGACGAAATCGCCCGCCAGAAACGGCCGGGGCCGCGCGAAAAAGCCGCCCAGCGCGTGCATCGGGTGACGCGCCACCGTTCCGGCAAGCGCTGCACCCTTGATATAGAACGCCATGTCGTGGCGTTCGGCCCCGATCCGCGCGACAAAGGCATCGACCAGCGGTTCGGCCACCAGATAGCGCGTGCCGCCCGCTGCGATCAGGTGGTAATCGATGTGCGGGCCATAGGCGATTGCCTGGTTGGCGGGGATCGTCCACGGCGTGGTGGTCCAGATGACCGCAAACGCGCCGATCAGATCGGGATCGGCGCTGGCGGTGATTTCGAACGCGACATCGATCTGGGTCGAGGTGATATTTTCGTATTCGATTTCGGCTTCGGCCAGCGCGGTCTGTTCGACCGGGCTCCACATTACCGGTTTGGCCCCGCGATAGAGCTGCCCGGTTTCGGCAAAGCGCAGCAATTCGCGCACGATCGTCGCCTCGGCGGCGAAATCCATCGTCAGATAGGGATTGTCCCAGTCGCCATTGATGCCCAGCCGTTTGAGCTGTTCGCGCTGCGCATCGACCCAGCCGCGCGCATAAGCGCGGCATTCGGCGCGGAATTCGCGCGGCGGCACATCATCTTTGTTGCGCTTGAGCTTGCGATAACGCTCTTCGACTTTCCATTCGATGGGCAGCCCGTGGCAGTCCCAGCCGGGCACATAAGGCGCATCGAACCCCTGCAAGCTGCGCGTGCGCACCACCATGTCTTTCAGGATATGGTTGAGCGCGTGGCCGATATGGATATCGCCGTTGGCGTAAGGCGGGCCATCGTGCAGGATGAATTTTTCGCGGCCCGCGCGCGCGGTGCGCAAGGCGCGGTACAGCGCTTCGTCTTGCCAGCGCGCAAGGATCCCGGGCTCTTTTTGCGGCAGGCCGGCCTTCATCGGAAACGCGGTCTTCGGCAGGAAGACGGTCGGGCGATAGTCGCGCTCTTGGGTCATGATCTTAAGGCCTTAGAGCATCGCGCAAAAAAACGGGAAACAGTTTTTTGCAAAATTAGAGCATGATGCGAAAAAGTGGGCACCGGTTTTTCGCAAAAAATCATGCGAAAACAAAGACTCATAGAGCGTGACGCGATTCTTTCTTATCGCATCACGCTCTAATGCGGGTAGACGCGATCAGAGATCGGCCAGTACGGCGCGCGCGGTGTCGCAATCTATCGCGATTTGCGCCATCATCGCGTCGAGCGAAGCGAATTTTGCTTCGCCGCGCAGGAAGTGATGAAATTCGACTTCAATCTCCTGCCCGTACAAGTCCCCTGCAAAATCAAAGAAATGCGGTTCAAGCAATTCCTTGGGCGGATCGAACATGGGCCGCACCCCGAGATTGGCCGCGCCTTTGAGCAGGCGGCCATCGGGGAGCCGCGCGGTCACCGCGTAAATCCCGTAGCGTGGGCGAAGGTAGTGCCCCATGTCGAGATTGGCGGTGGGAAAACCAATCGTCCGCCCGACTTTGTCGCCGTGCTGCACCGTGCCGCGCACGGCAAAGCGCCGGGTCAGCAGCCGCGCGGCGGTGCCGCAATCGCCCGCGATCAGCGCATCGCGGATGCGGCTCGACGATACGACCTCATCACCTGCCAGCACCGGGCCGATGGCGCGGGTGCGCAGACCGTGGTCCGCACCCAATGTGGCCAGCACCGCGACAGTGCCGCCGCGCGCGCGGCCAAAAGTGAAATCCTCGCCCGTGACCACCCCGCCCGCGCCCAGCGTGCCGACCAGCAAGTCACCCACGAAATCGGTGGCGGTCGTGGCGGCCAGCGCATGGTCGAACCCGAACACCAGCATTGCATCGGCCCCGGCGGCGGTGAACAGCGCCTCGCGCTGATCGAGCGAGGTCAACCGGAACGGCGGGGCATCGGGCTTGAAATGGCGCACGGGATGCGGATCGAATGTGGCGATCAGCGCGGGGCGGCCTTCGGCACGCGCCCAGTCGATGGCGGCGCGCGCCACTGCCTGATGGCCCAAGTGAAACCCGTCAAAATTGCCCAGCGCGATGACCGCGCCGCGCAGCGCGGGCGGCAAAGGCTGGCGGGCGTCAAACCGCATTACCCCGCCACCCGGTCGAACGATACAAAGGCAAAGCCGGGATGGTCGGTCCGCGCCACTTCGCGCCAGTGGGGGCCAGGCGCGGGCAGTACGGTATCGCCGCCGAACGCGCCGTGCACTTCGGTCAGTTCCAGCCGCGTGGCATACGCTTCGCACGCAGCGATCACTTCGGCCCCGCCGATCACCGCTGCATCCGGCCCGGCCAGCGCGAGCGCCGCCGCGACATCGGTAACGGGTTCGGCCCCGGCATGGTGCCAGTGCGGATCGCGGGTCAGCACAACATGGCGGCGGCCCGGCAACAGGCCGGGCAGTGACGCGAAAGTCTTGCGCCCCATAATCATCGCGCGGCCCATGGTCAGCGCCTTGAACCGGCGCAAATCGGCGGGCAAGTGCCACGGCAGACGCCCTTCGTGCCCGATGGTGCCATCGCTGGCGCGTGCGACAATGATCGTCAGCGGGGTCATCGGCACTTACAGCACCAGCCGCGTGACATGGCCCATCTTGCGCCCCGGGCGCGCGGCGGCTTTGCCGTACAAGTGCAGATGGTTCGCCGGGTCGGACAGGATCGCGGCCCAGTCGTGCACCGCATCGCCGATCAGATTTTCCATCACCGCGCCTTTGGCGGCGCGCGCGGTTGCGCCCAGCGGCAGGCCGCAGATCGCGCGAATATGGTTTTCAAACTGGCTCGTCAGCGCGCCTTCAATCGTCCAGTGCCCCGAATTGTGGACGCGCGGGGCCATTTCGTTGAACATCGGGCCTTGCGCGGTGGCAAAGAATTCCAGTGTCAGAACGCCGACATAATCGAGCGCATCGGCCACTTTGCCCGCCAGCACCCGCGCCTGTGACACGTGGTCTTCTATCAGCGGCGGTGCAGGCACGGTTGATCGCGCCAGAATTCCGCCGCTGTGCTCATTGTGCGGCGAATCCCAGAATGCGGTTGCACCATCGGCCCCGCGCGCCAGAATCACCGAAAATTCGCCCGAAAACTCCACGAACCCTTCGTAGATCAGCGGTACGGCGGGCAGATCGGGCAGGGCTGCGGCGTCGCTGATCCGCCACTGGCCTTTGCCATCATAGCCATCGCGGCGGGTTTTGAGGATGCCGGGCGTGCCGATCCGGGTGATCGCGGCGGCCAGATCGGCGGCGCTATCGACCGTTGCCCACGGGGCTGGTCGCCCGCCAAGACTTTCGACAAAGCGCTTTTCGCGCGCGCGGTCTTGCGCCACTTCGAGCGCGCGCGCCGGGGGGTGGAGCGGCGCGTGGGGCGCAATCACGGCGAGCGGCGCGGCGTCGACATTTTCGAACTCGTACGTCACCACCGCACAGCTTGCGGCGAATTGTGCCAGCGCTGCTTCATCGTCATAGGCCCCTTGGGTAAAGGCGGCGCAGACATCGGCGGCAATCGCATCAGCCTCGGGCGCATAGACGTGGCAGCGATAGCCCAGTTGCGCGGCGGCGAGCGCGATCATCCGGCCAAGCTGCCCCCCGCCCAGAATGCCGATGGTCTCTCCCGGTGGGATCATGCGCATCGGGTCCGGTCAGACCGGGCGTTCGGTAACGGCGGCGCTGGCGGCGGCGCGCCACGCGATCAGCCGTTCAGCCAGCGCCGGGTCTGCCAGCGCGAGGATCGCCGCCGCCAGCAGCGCGGCATTGGTCGCCCCGGCAGTGCCGATGGCCAATGTGCCGACCGGAATGCCGCCGGGCATCTGGACAATCGACAGCAGGCTGTCGAGCCCCGACAAGGCGCGCGATTGCACCGGCACCCCCAGCACCGGCAAATGCGTCATCGCCGCGACCATGCCGGGCAGATGCGCCGCGCCGCCCGCGCCCGCGATAATCACGCGAAAACCTTGGGTGTGCGCGCCGCGCGCAAATTCGACCAGCCGGTCCGGGGTGCGGTGCGCTGACACCACCCGGCAATCGTGCGCAACCGCCAGCGTGTCGAGCATGTCGGCGGCATTGCGCATGGTGTCCCAGTCAGACTGGCTGCCCATGATGATCGCCACCGGCGGTGCAGCGGTCGTCGCCACCGGATCAGCGCTCCGCCAGATAATAGCGATCGGTCGCGGTCAGGCGATCATCAAGCGCATAGACCATTGGCTGACCGGTCGGAATTTCCAGCGCAGCGATATCGGCATCGGAAATGCCCGACAGATGCTTGACCAGCGCGCGCAGCGAATTGCCGTGCGCCGACACGATCACCGTTTCGCCCGCGCGCAAGGCCGGGGCGATGGCGGCTTCGTAATAGGGCAGCACGCGCGCGATAGTGTCTTTCAGGCTTTCGGTGGCGGGCACCGCGATCCCGGCATAGCGCGGATCGCCCGCCAGATCGAACGCGCTGCCCGGTTCAATCGGCGGCGGCGGAATGTCAAAGCTGCGCCGCCAGATATGCACTTGTTCGTCGCCGTGGCGCGCGGCGGTTTCGGCTTTGTCGAGCCCGGTCAGCCCGCCGTAATGGCGTTCATTGAGCCGCCAGTCCTTGATTTCCGGAATCCACAGCCGCCCTGCCGCTTCGAGCGCCAGATGCAGCGTCTTGATCGCGCGTGTTTGCAGCGAGGTGAACGCCATGGTCGGCAAAACGCCTTTGGCGCGCAGCAGCGCCCCGGCGGCGAGCGCTTCGGCCGCGCCTTGGTCGGTGACATCGACATCCCACCACCCGGTAAAGCGGTTCTCCAGATTCCACTGCGATTGGCCATGGCGGATAAGGATCAGGCGGGGCATCGGGGTTCCTGCATCGGGTACAAACGAGGACCGCGCCCTAACGGCTTCATCACGCTTTGGGAAGGTCGGTTGTCGCGGCTGCGACCAGCGCGCGCGCTTGCGCCTTGCGCCGGTGCAGATTGGCGCGCAGCCGTTCGGCCAGCCGCGCCTCGCGTTCGGCTTTGTTCGCGGGGCGCGGGGGAGGCGGCGATGCAGTCATGATGCCGCTTGTGGCGAAGCCCGCGCCCGCGCGCAAGCCTTGCTTGACAAAGCGGGTAGCCCCCGCCAAAGGGCGCGCCTGCCCCGCAGCCTCGCGCCGGGGGTACAAGCGAAATGGTAGGCTGCTGTAGCTCAGTGGTAGAGCGCATCCTTGGTAAGGCTGAGGTCGGGAGTTCAATCCTCCCCAGCAGCACCATTTCCCGCAATGTATCATAGCTTTCAGCCGTAGGCCTGACGGCCGCGCGAATATCCGGGTTTTGAGCCGAAACAGCTTGTGGTAGCGACGCGTATTCTCGCGCCCAAGGACAAGCCCCGCCAATGCCGACCACCGCAGCCGATCCCGATATCGAGGCATTGTATGGAATATTGGACGCGGTTGGCGCAATCATCGACGACCTTTACGAACAGGAGCTGGTTGCCAATCGTGCGCAAAAGATACTGCGGCAATGGCTGACAGGGCATGGCGGGGCACCCGATGACTTTGCTGCCAAGCAGTGCCTGGTAGCGATGGCCAGCGAGCTTGAAGCGTTTACCCCGTCTGCAACCGGCCAGACGCTGATCGAGCGCCATCTCAAACGCTGGCAGGCGCAGACGCCGGTCGATCAGGCGGCACTTGCCGCGCTGCACGCCGCGCGGTTCCGGCTGGTGCGCGTGGTCGGGCGCGCGGGGCCGGATCAAGTCGAGTTGCGCGATCTGGTCAGTGGCGAAATGCTGATCCTGCTCGATGCGCTGATCGCGCCCGAAGCTGCCGGGATCGACACCGCCATGCGGTTGTGCCCGCTGGGTGATGGCTTCCACGCGGTGATTTCGCCGCTGTTCGCGATGGATCAGGCGATGCTCGACGATGCCTTGACATTCGTGCGCCCGGGCCGTCCGCTTGGCCATCGCTGCGTCGCCAGCCTTTACCGCAATGTCGCGCGGCGCGGTTTTATCGCCATGCCGCAAGTCGACGACACGGTGGACCCGGAAGACCTTGAAGCACTCATCGAGTCATTGCAGAAAAATCTCTCCCCGGTGAAACGCCTCGTCATGGCGTGGGTGATTGATGCGGCCTACGAGGACGAGTTGATTGCCGAGACGCGGCAGATGGCCGATGTGGAAAATGCCGTCGATGTGTTCGGTGCGTTGGCTGAGATGGACGGGTCCGAGCCAGCCGGGCTGCAGGAGGCGCACGAGCGTATCGCGGCAATCTTTATCGAAACGCTGGCGCTGCGGGCGCATAGCGGGCTGAGCCATGCGGTTGATGCGCTCGACCAGATCGCCGCCCGGATCGCCGGGTTTATCGCGCAAGACAAGATGGACCCCCAAGCGGGCCTGCTGTTCGAACAGTTTCGCGCGCGCCATGGGGCGAAAGTGTCCGACAAGACCGCGAGTGCAGACATCGACCGGGTGATCGAACGTATCCGGGCCTTGCGCGCCAGGACGGTCGAGCACGGTTGTACCGAGGCCGAGGCGATGGCGGCGGCGGCCAAAGTATCCGAATTGCTGGCGCGCCATGATATCACGCTCGATGAAGTGGCGGTCCGCCGGTCAGAGTGTGAAGGCATCAGCGTAACGACCGGGCGCAAGCGCCGTTCGCCAATCGACGGGTGCATGAATACGATCGCGCGGTTTTGCGATTGCCGGGTGTGGTCAGAAACCGCACGGGATGGCAACGTGCATTACGTGTTTTTCGGGCTGCGCGGGGATGTCGCCGCTGCGCACTTTTTGTATGATCTGATCCTCGATACGTTCGAGTCCGAAAGTGCCGCGTTTCGGGCCGGAAAAATCTATCACGAGGCCGGTTCGGGGCAACGCCGCACGGCGCTGAATTCTTTTCAATATGGCTTGGCCAGTGGCATTGCGGCCAAACTCGACACGATCAAGCAGGCGCGCACCGCCAGCACCGCGGTTACCACCGGGTTCGATCTGGTCGCGGTCAAAACATCGGTGGTCGATGACGAAATCGATCGGCTCGGCCTCAATCTCACTGCCAAGACCAGCCAATCGCGCCGCCGGGTCAACCCCGGTGCCTTTGCTGCGGGGCAGATAGCCGGATCGCGGTTCGAACCCGATGCGGCCCTGCCGGGCTGATCGTCGCTGCGCTGGGCCGATTGTCGCTGCGCGGGGCCGGGCGCTTGCGTTTTGTGGTTGTGCCGCCTAAAGGCGAATCTCTCCCGCACATTGGAGTTCTGCCTGCCCCTCCCGGACTTGTCCGGGGCGGCGCTGAGACCTAAGTGCCTTTCGTTGGCGATTCTTTTGTTGAAGGCAACCGCACCATCATGGTCGACCCAAACGCGTTCTTTAACCAGGTCAAAGCCGAAGCGCGCAAAGTGGTCTGGCCGACCCGGCAAGAAACGGTGACGACCGCGATCTTTGTCGCGGTGTTGATGGCGCTGCTGTCGGTGTTCTTTCTGGGTATCGATACGCTGTTTGGGTATTGCGTCCGGCTGTTGCTGTCGCTCGCGTGATTGCCGTGGCCGCGCCCGCGTGCGGCTGCTTTTGTTCAGGAAAATTCCATGGCCCGTTGGTACATCATTCACGCTTATTCCGGCTTTGAAAACAAAGTGCGCGAAGCCATCCTTGCCGAAGCCGAACGCAAAGGCCTGTCGGAACTGGTCGAGGCGGTCGAAGTGCCGACCGAAACGATTACCGAGGTTAAGCGCGGCAAGAAAGTCCAGGTCGAACGCAAGTTCATGCCCGGCTATGTCTTGGCCAAGCTGACGCTGAACGACGATATCTATCACTTGGTGCGCAATACCGCCAAAGTGACCGGGTTTCTGGGTACCAACAGCAAACCGCAGCCGATTTCCGAAAAAGAAGCGCAACGCTATTTCGGCGCGCGCGATGCCGCCGCTGCCGCGCCGCGCACGCAAGTTACGGTCGATTACGAAATCGGCGATTCGGTCAAAGTCAACGCCGGCCCATTCGCCTCGTTCAACGGCGTGGTCGAAGAGCTCGATTTCGAAAAGTTGCGGGTCAAAGTGTCGGTATCGATCTTTGGCCGCGCCACCCCGGTCGAGCTGAACTTTGACGAGGTCGAACGCGTCAAGTGATGCGCAGCGTGCTGACCACGCGCAGCGCCTGGGCGTTGAGCGCGGCGGCTTCGGCTTCGCTTTCGGCTTCGGTATAGCAGCGCAGTTCGGGGGCATTGCCGCTGCCGCGCAAGTGGATGACGCGTCCCCCTGCGAACCGCGCACGCACTCCGTCGGTCAGATCGACCGCTTCGGCAGGGCCCGCGATCGCGCCGAACAGCGCGGTCTGCATCGCGATCCGCGCCGCATCATCTCCGCCGGTCAATTGGCCGAACAGTTGCGCGCTCCAATCGGGCGGAAACCGGGTCAGCCGGTCCGAATGGGTAAAGCGCGGCGGTAAATCGGCCAGTTGCGCCGAAACCCTGGGTGACCGCGCGGCCAGCACCGCGAGTATCGGCAAGACCGCATCGCGAGTCGGCAAGGCGCGCGTCATACCCGCCTGCCCGGCGATGGCGCTGCCGAGCAGAAATCCGCCATTGGCTTCATAGCCGACCACGCGTTCGGACCCGGCGGCCAGCTCGGCCTCCATCGCGGCGATTACATAAGGCGATCCGATGCGCGTGCGCACCACGCGGGCGAATTGGCCGCAGGCTTCGACCGCGCTGTTGCTGCTGACCGGGGTGACCACGCTGGTGGCACCAAGGCTGGCGGCGCAGACAATCCCCAGCACATCGCCGCGCAGCCATGTGCCGGTTTCATCGGCGAGCAGCGGGCGGTCTGAATCGCCATCGGTCGAAACGATGGCATCGAACCGATACTCGGCAGCCCAGCCATGCGCGAGCGCGACGTCTTCGGCGCGGATCGCTTCGGTATCGACCGGTACGAACACTTCGGACCGGCCCAGCAGCACGACTTCTGCCCCCAGTCCGGTCAGGATGCGCGCCAGGACATCGCGGCCCACCGCCGAATGCTGATAGACCCCGATCCGCTTGCCCGCCAGCGCGCCGGGTCCGAAGTGGTCGATATAGCGCGCGATATAGGCGGTTTCGGCATCGCTGACCGGCGGCAGCGGCGCGGGGTTCGCCAGCGCCCCGGCGGAATCGAAGCGTCCGCCCGACAGCTGAATCACCTGACGGCTGATCCCGGCTTCATCGGATTTGAGCACTTCGCCCGCTGCGCGGTAAAACTTGATGCCATTGCGGTCGGCGGGAATATGGCTGCCGGTGACCATTAGCGAGGGGATGCCCCGGCCAAATGCAAACAAGGCCAGCGCCGGGGTCGGGACATAGCCGCAGAACACCGGCACGCCGCCGCAATCGCGCACCGCCTGCGCGCAAGCCGCCAGAATGCGCGGGGTGCTGGGCCGCAAATCGCCCGCGAGCGCGACTTCGCCGCCCACGGCAAATTCGCCCTGTTCGGACAGATATCCCAAAAACCCGGCGGTATAGCCATAACACACCCGGTCTGTCATCGCGCTGACCAGCCCGCGCGCGCCGCTGGTGCCAAAGGCCACGCCGCTTGCGGCCATCAATGCTGAGACTGTCGTTGTCATCAAAAACCCCGTCGGCTGATCACGCCGCCGCTATGGCGGCTTCACCCGCGCAATGCCAGCCCGATGATCGCGCGCGCCGGGCACACAAAAAAGCGGCCCCGTTGCCGGGGCCGCTCGTTCGAACCATCCGCTCCGGCGCAGCGCCGGAACAGCGGGTTACTTGATTTCGACGGTACCGCCGGCTGCTTCGATCTTTTTCTTGATCTCTTCGGCTTCGGCCTTCGACACGCCTTCCTTCACCGCTTTTGGAGCGGCTTCGACGAGCGACTTGGCTTCGGTCAGGCCAAGCTGGGTGATCGCGCGGACTTCCTTGATCACCTGGATCTTCTTGCCGCCGTCGCCGGTCAGGATCACATCGAATTCGGTCTGTTCTTCCACCGCAGCAGCGGCTTCGGCGGGGGCTGCGGCCACGGCGACGGCAGCAGCGGCGCTGACGCCCCATGCTTCTTCCAGCGCTTTGGCAAGGTCAGCGGCTTCGAGAACGGTCAGCTTGGACAGTTCGGCAACAAGTGCGGCGATATCGGCCATGATGATTTACTCCAACACAAAGGGATGCCCGGCAGCGCCCGGCAAAGGGTTTGCAAACAATAACTTAAGCGGCGTCTTTTTCGGCGTAAGCGGCAAATACCCGCGCCAGTTTGCCCGCCGGAGCGGTAACCACTTGGGCGATCTTGGTTGCCGGTGCCTGAACCAGCCCGATGAGCTTGGCACGCAGTTCGTCGAGCGACGGCATCGAGGCGAGCGCCTTGATCCCTTCGGCATCGAGTACGTGCGAACCCATCCCGCCACCGAGGATTTCAATCTTGTCGGTGGTCTTGGCGAATTCGACCACCGCTTTGGCGGCGGCGACCGGATCGCTGGATGCGGCCACTGCGGTTGGGCCGGTGAACAGATCACCGATTCCCGCATAAGGCGTGTCCTGAATGGCGATCTTGGCCAGACGGTTCTTCGCAACTTTGTATGTCGCGCCGGCTTCGCGGATCTTGTTGCGCAAGACCGTGGTCTGCGCCACCGTCAAGCCAAGGTTGCGGGTGATGACCACCGCGCCGGCCCCGTTGAACAGATCGTTGAGCCAGGCGACCGAATCAGCTTTTTGCGAGCGATCCATGCCATACTCCTTCACATCTGGCTGACCGGGACAGGCCCGAACAGCCGGCTACACGTGTCCGCAACGGCCACGCCCACAGGCGCGCCATGACGGGCGGGTCCGTATCGACAAGGAAAGGAGAAGCGCCAAAGGCGCGGGCGCAAGCACCGCGCTGCACTAGGCAGCTAGGTGTGGCCGTTGAAACTCTGTTCCCCGCCTTGGCTGGATGATTAAGCCATCGGTTGATGGCCCCAACTGTCTCGGACGGATGACCGACCGGGCAAGCCCAACCGGTTCACTGCGCCGCTCCTTACCAGCACGGCAGCACGAGTCAAGCTAAGGCGCGATCCGGTAGTGTCTCAGTTTGAATTTTGCCCGCGTAGAAGGGGCTACCGCCAGCCGCGATCATGCCTTATGCTTAGCGGAAAGCATGGAGGCAAAATTGTCCATAGACGATTATGTGGGTGACCTCGAAGAGGTGGCTTTGCGAATAGCCCTACAGGCGAAAGCCGTAGCTTATTGCAAGTGGGACAGTGAGGTTTTGGTCGATCAAGGCGATTAGGACGCCAACAAGCACTCTTATGCAATCGCAACGAACGCATGCAAGCACGGTCGGTTTAGCGGAGAGCGACAGGAACTACTTTCCGCAATCAAGGAAGTCATCGATCTAGCGGCTTCCGATTGCCCTCAGTGTGAAAGGCGAGCGAATGCCTAAAGGCCCGCGCGGAGAGAGGCGGCCATCCGACGCTATCGGCCTTGCCGTGATGATCGGCAAGATCGCAACCGGCGAGATTGAAGACGAGCGCGAAGGGCTATCCGGCGCAGCCGCCCAGCTTGGGAGCAAGGGCGGCAAGAAGCGGGCGGAAACTATGACGCCTCAACGCCGTTCGGAGGTTGCTCGAAAGGCGGCGGCAAAGCGCTGGTCGGCTGATCTGGAATAACTAGATCGAATTCCGGCTGTTGGCCGAACCTGTCAGAAATTTTGCGCTCATACTCTTGTGGTGTTTTTGAAGATTCCGACATTTCCAGAACTCGGCCCAAATGCATTCGCAACGCCCGCGCCCCGATTTCGTTCAAGAACTGGAAGAGCTTACTGTGCTGGCTTCCGTCCTTTGCCTTCAGCGCGCGAAGCAACTCCAAAAGCTTTCCGTTACTCTGTGCAAGGGGGCGGTAGATGTGCTTGATTGTAAGGTGCCGAAACTGCCATGGCTTGCCACGCTCTGGCATGGAAATGCTGTAAAGTCTTTGCCACTGTTCGTAGAGTTCATTCGGAAACTCTCGCTCATACTTTTTGGCTTCTTCACGCACGTAGAGCTTGAAGGCTTCGATGACTTCGGTAGTTGAAGGGCTGTATCCAGCTACAGCGTAAATAAGCTGCCTAATCCCGTTCTTCGCCGAAGCACTCACAAGCATTTGCGCTTGCTCGACCATGCGGGAATACCGTTCACCCTTAAGTTTGCCGTCAGCCCTTGCGGCCAAAATCGAATTACATAAATCAATGAGCAGCGCAGAATCGTAGCCATTTGCACTTTGAATGAGGGAACCCGCGGCCGCGCCCTTTTGTTGAAAAACAATAGGATTCTCAAGTTTTTCGCGCAATTCGCGGCCGATGTAATTCGCCATGTTTTGGCTGTTTACAAAGACACCCAATCGATCACCGCGTTTACTGAAACCGATTGCATGCGCCATCCCTCGCTGGCTGATCACAGCCGTCTTGCTAGGGTCATCTAAGACATGACAATCTACATCTAGGCCAAAATCAGAGAGGAAATTACCCGACTCAATTGCCTTGTAAGTCTTCCCCCAACGCGCGGCCGCAGCCTTAGATGCAATTTCACTTCGCGCCTTCGGAGGCAATGCCGCTGCACGAGCCTTACCAGCAGCAACCTTGGCTTCATCTTTCTTCTCGGACATGCAAGCATACTCCAAATATTGATGCTTGCAGCTTCTACGCAGGAATGGCATCCTAGTGCAAGCATAAAGTTTTTTAGAATGCTTGCATATGGCCATTGACCCTAAGCATAAAAGTTCATATCAAATGCCCATGAACAAGCTGCCCCTCGCCAAACGCACCCAAATCCTCGCCACGCTGTGCGAAGGCTCCTCTATGCGCTCAATCAGCCGCATTGCAGACGTGTCGATTAACACGGTTGGCAAGCTGCTAGTTGAGGCTGGTGAAGCCTGCCTTGCCACCCATGATGAGACTGTGCGCAATGTGAAGGCTTCGCGCATCCAGTGCAATGAAATCTGGTCGTTCTGCTATGCCAAGCAAATGAACGTGGCGGATGCGAAGGCCGCGCCCGGCGGTGCTGGCGACGTGTGGACGTGGACGGCGATTGATGCCGACACCAAGCTGATGGTGTCCTATTTTGTCGGGGATCGCTCTGGCGAAAGCGCGATGATCGTCATGGATGATCTACGCAGCCGGCTTAGCAACCGCGTTCAACTCACCACGGACGGCCATAAGGCCTATCTGGAAGCCGTAGAGGAGGCCTTCGGCGCTGATGTGGACTTATGCCCAGCTTGTGAAGCTGTACGGCCCCACTATCACCGCATCGGGCCGCTATAGCCCTGCCGAATGCACCGGGATCAAAAAGCGCCGGGTGGAAGGCAATCCAGATATTGCCCACGTCTCCACATCGCATGTGGAGCGCATGAACCTCTCGATCCGAATGCAGAACCGCCGTTTCACGCGGTTGACCAACGCCTTCTCAAAGAAGCTGGATAACCATATTCACGCGCTGGCGCTCTACTTTGCGTTCTACAACTTTTGCCGCATCCACAAGGCGCTTCGCGTTACCCCGGCGATGGCGGCGGGGATTACAGATCGGCTCTGGTCATTGGAGGATATTATTGCCAGAATTGACGCGATGGCACCGTATCCGAAGCCGCGTGGCCCCTACAAGAAGCGGATCGCCTGAATGGCGTTGATGTATTACCCTCGCGTTGGCGAGATTTTGGTTTGTCACTATGATCAAACGGCCATTGGCGCTGAAATGATTAAGAGCCGTCCAGTCGTTGTGATTGGCCCGAGATTGCGCCGCCGTGGCGATCTGGTGGGGGTTTTGCCGCTCAGCACAACGGTGCCAGCTTCAATCGAGGAATATCATTGTGAGATAACGCTGGCTCAACCGCTACCAGCCCCGTTTGATAGCCCGGTCATGTGGGCTAAGTGTGATATGTACTCGTCAGTTTCAATTCAGCGTTTGGATAGGTTTAAGGAGTCCCGGCAACGGCACGGTGGCGCGCGGACTTGGGTCAGCGGCTTTGTTGATCAGAGCCAAATTGACGCCTTGAAATTGGCACTGGCCAAGGCGCTTGGGCTGTCCTGATCTTGACATTTTCCGATTTGCCGTATATTCAGAGGTTGTTCCCGCTCTGCTCCGGCATCGGGCTTGGAGACTACCTTAACCGGTAGCCGGTTCAGCGCCGACGATAACAAGTCTGCTGGGCCGTAGTGTTCGGAGAGGCCGCCGCAAGGCGGCCTTTCTTGTTTCAGCCCATAAATTCGAACTGAGACACTACCCGCGATCCCGCTCACGCTTGCGGGTTGAGCGGGCCGCGTTGCGATCCGACCCATTCGCGCCAGAGCAGCATCAGCACCGCCATCAGCGCCGGGCCGATCACCAGCCCGATCAGGCCCCACGCTTCGACCCCGCCCAGAATGCCGAGAAAGACCACGAGGAACGGCAGGCGGGTGGCATCGCCGATCATCACCGGGCGGATGAAATGATCGGCGATGAAGATCACCACGGCGGCGATGACCGCCACCACGACTGCCGCGCCCGCGTGCCCACCCGCTGCGAGCAAAACCACCGCAACGCCAGCGGCGACGATGGCACCGAATGGCACCGCCGACAGCAGTCCGGTCAACAGGCCGAGCACCGCCGCGTGCGGCACGCCGCACAGCGCATAGACCACCCCGAGCAAGACCCCTTCGCCAAAGCCGACCACGACCAACCCGTTGACCGTGCCGCGCACCGCGCGCAGCGCCTGAACCGCGACATTGACCCCGGCGGTGCCAAATGCGCGATCACAGCCAAACCGCAAACTGGCGGCTAGCCGGTCGCCATCGCGCAGCAAAAAGAACAAGATCAACAGCAGGAACGCCGCCAGCACCAGCCGATGGAGCACCGCGCTAAGCAAAACTTGCCCGGTGCCGAGCGGTGATTGGCCCGGTCCGCCGGGCAGGGTCCATTGGCCGAGCGCTTCCGGCGTTGCCAGATGGCTTTGCCACCATGGTGCGATGGCCGGTCCGCCGGGCAAATGCGCCACGAAGTCGGGCAGCGGCACGCCATGCGCCCGTGCTTCGGCCAGCCAATGGAGCACAAAGCGGCTTTCATCCGCCACCGCGTGCGCCACCATGACCAGCGGAGCCACGAAAAACAGCGCCACGGTCAGCGTGAACAGCGCGGGCCAGACCACGCCCGCCCCGGCAGGCCAGAATGCCACCGCGCGCTGGTGCCACGGCCACAGCGAAATTGCCAGGATGACCGCCCAGCCCACCGCCGGAATAAACATCCGCAGTGTCCACAGGCCCAATCCCGCCAGCAATGCCAGCGCCAGTAGCCCAGCCTTGCGCTGGCCCGGCGACCACCATTCATCACGCTGGCGCGTATATGTACCAGGGGCGGCGGCGGGTTCGGTCGTGTCGGGCATAATGCGCGCGTGCTTACGCTATTTGCTGCGGTTTTGCCAGTTTGCCGTTGGCCCGTCAGCAATCGGTCCAGTGTGCGCGAAAGCGCCGCGTGGCTTCGAGCGGGCCAAATCCCAGCCAGCGATCAGCATCGCCAAACCGGGTGCCGACTGCCGCTTCGACCGTGGGGGCCTGTTGCGCTGCGGCCAGCGCGGCGGCGCGTGCTGGGGCGTTGCGGGCCAAAGCAAAGGCCGGGCCGATGGCCTGCTGGCGCAAGTGGGTCAGCACCGCGAACAGCGCGCTGCCATGATCGCTGGCGGGATACCACACCAGCCGGTGCGGTCCGGGGGCAGACCGGTCCGCCGCCAATCGCACATCATCGCGGCCAAGATCGGCCAGCGCCCGGCGCGCGGCGGGGGATTGGTGCCAGTAGCGGCAGGGTGCGAGCGGCATGGCGGCACAGATCCTTGGCCCAGCAGCGGTTGCGACGAATTATCCGATTAACAGATATTTTCAATCGCACCCGCCCAAGCCGCCCGCGCGCTGTTAATCCACCGGAGAACTTTTCCAGACGACTTTGCCCAAAACCATGAAGTCATCATCATCGACCAGAAAAGGCTGATGGTCCGGATTGCGCGAGCACGGTTCAAACCGTGACGGATCGCGCCGATAGCGTTTGACCGTTGCTTCGCCCTGGCTGTTGGTGATCAGATAGATGCCGCCGGGGGCCAGTTCCTTTTGCGCCGGATCGACCAGAATCAGCCCGCCATCGTCGATCAGCAGATCCATCGAATCGCCGCTGACCGCGATGCCGAACGCGCCGCGCCCGGCCAACCGCGCAGGCACCGGCATATGCCCTTGCGGCATGGCCACCGCTTCGCGCCAGCGCCCCGCGCCCGCCATGCCGATGACCGGGACAATGCCATAGCCCGGCCCTTGTTCGTCAGTGCGGGTATCGCGCAGCCGGGCAGAGGCGGGTTCGGGCGCCGCAGCGGGGGGTACTGCATCAAGCTTAAGCAGGGCATAGATCGCCGCCGCCTCATCCACGGTCACGCGGCGTTTTCCGGCGAGCAGGGCAGAGACCGCCGACTGGCTGGCAAAGCCGAGCGCTTCGGCCAGCCGGGTCTGGCTGATGGCGCGCGCCTTCATGGTCTTGCGCACGAGCACGGGATCGAAAGCACGCATGGGCGGCCCTTTGCGAAGCGGGAACGGGTCAGTTTCATCGCCCTATCAGATTAACTATAATCTGAAAAGAGAATTATATCCAAATCCGGTCTATCTAGAGTATCAGGTTATCAGATAGTTTGCTAGGACACTGTCATGCAGTCGGCATCACCGAGTCGCCCACCCCCCCCCGTTTGGCGACGGTGACGACAGGGCCTTGTTCCATCGTTTGCGGGGATATTCTGATCCCCGCCCCGGCTGCACCGCGAACGACCGCTTATCCCCCGGCGGCGCTCGCGACCTCTGGCGGCAGGTGCGCCCAAGCTGCGCACCTGCCGCCCTTTATTGGCGGATCGCCCCAACCCCGGGGCGATTCCATCTTGCGTTCGGAGATCACCGCCCGATGACACTGGTCAGCGATTGTCTTGAGTCGTTTTGGGATGACGAGGGCGCATGCCATCGCGCGCCCTTGCCCCTGCCGCCGCATATCCAAGCCGACCACCTCGCGCCTGCCGAACGAATCGCTTATCGGCTGATTAATCATGCCGCCGAGACGGGCCAGCCGTGCCCGGTCAATATCGATCTGGAAGTGGCCGCGGGGTTCAATTCCAGCTCTATGGGGCCAAAACTGGTGCGCAAGCTGGAAGGGCGGGGGCTGATCCGCGTCAGCCGGTTTCAGCGGTTCCGGCTGGTCGAAATCGTGGCCACCGGCAAATGCACCGCGCGGTCGCCGTCGATGCGCGCCGACCGGCCATTGGTGCGGCGCGGCGCGCGGTCGGCCAATGCCATGGGATTGCCGGGGGACTGCAAACCATATGCCGCGCGCTGAACCCCCGCGCCCGCGCAAGCCCCGCACGCCCCCCGGCGGGCGCAGCGATGCTGCCCTCGCCCGCGCGCATACCGCAGAGGCGCTGGGCACATTGGTTGCGATCATGGGCAATGGCGATGCCCCGGCCACCGCGCGGGTCAGCGCCGCCAACGCGGTGCTTGATCGCGCCTGGGGCAAACCGCGTCAGGATTTCGAACTGTCGAGCACCGCCGATCCGGTCGCGGCGATCCAGCGGGCGCGCCTGCGCGTCCATCATCAGCCGAGCGATCTGGGAGCAAGCGATGCGCAAACGCCAACCGGCGAAAGCTGAGGCTGCGTCCGACAGCACCCCTGACCTGATGCTGGCGGACGACATTGGCGCGTTTACCGCCGATCCTTTGGGCTACGTGCGCTATGCCTTTGCCTGGGGAGAGGGTGATCTGGCCGGAATGACCGGGCCGCGCGCGTGGCAGCGGGCGGTGCTGGAGGACATTGGCGCGCATTTGTCCGACCCGGCGCGGCGGTTCACCCCGTTGCGGCTGGCGCGGGCTTCGGGCCATGGTATCGGCAAATCGGCGCTGATCGCGATGCTGGTCAAATGGGCGCTCGATACGTGCCCCGATGCGCGGGTGATCGTTACCGCCAATACCGAAGCGCAATTGCGCACCAAGACCGCGCCCGAACTGGCCAAGTGGTCGCACTTGGCGCTGACCGCGCCGTGGTTTCGCCACAGTGCAACCGCGATGATATCGACCATCGCCGGGCGTGAGACATCGTGGCGGTGCGATCTGGTGACGTGGAGCGAGCACAATACCGAAGCCTTTGCCGGGCTGCACAATCTGGGCAAACGCATCGTGCTGGTGTTTGACGAAGCATCGGGCATTGCCGACAAAGTGTGGGAAGTGGCGCTGGGCGCGCTGACCGATGCCGATACAGAAATCATCTGGCTGGCATTCGGCAACCCGACTCATGCGACCGGCGCGTTTCGCGAGTGTTTTGGCCGCCAGCGCGCGTTGTGGCGCGGCGCGCAGATCGACGCGCGCGATGTTGAAGGCACCAACAAGGCATATCTTGACGAATTGGTGCGTTCGTTCGGCGAAGATTCGGATGTGGCGCGGGTGCGCGTGCGTGGCCTCTTTCCTTCAGCCACGGCGATGCAGTTCATCGGTCAGAGCGTGATCGAAGCGGCGCAAAGCCGCGCAATTGCCACGCTGGCGGGGGGCGAGCCGGTGATCTTTGGCGTTGATTGCGCGCGGTTTGGCGATGACGAAAGCGTGCTGGCGATCCGCTGCGGCAGCGATGCGCGATCACGCCCGTGGCTGGCGTGGCGCGGGGCCGAGGCGATGCAACTGGCGGGCGATATCGCGCTCGCCACGCAGAAATGGCGGCCCGATGCGATCATGGTCGATGCGGGCAATATTGGCGCGGCCATCGTTGACCGGCTGCGGCAACTGGTCGGCGATGTGCCGGTGATCGAAGTGTGGTTTGGCGGCGAAGGCCGCGATGCCGAACTGGAACCCGGCGTCGCGGTGCACACCGCCAACAAACGCGCCGAAATCTGGGCGCGGATGCGCGCGTGGCTGCGGCACGGCGCGATCCCCGACACCGCGCGGCTGCGCGACGATCTGGCCGGGCCGACGTATGGCTTTGCCGCCGATGACACGCGCATCCGGCTGGAGCGCAAGGCCGATATGAAGCGGCGCGGGCTGCCCAGCCCTGACTGGGCCGATGCGCTGGCTTGCACTTTTGCCGAACCGGTGTTGCCGCGCATGATGCCCAATTGGCTTGATCCGGCGCGCGTGGCCGCGCTGCGCGACGAGGACCGTTATACCGAGCTCGATTGACGCTGCGTCCCGCGATCCAAACCCGAACCAGATCAGACTAACAGTCTGTTTCGAAGGTGCCACCCACCGCCCCGCACCCCCGGCCCAACCGCCCACAGGGTACCTTAAATGGGCGGTTGGG
>CAINGT010000142.1 GCA_903848655.1 uncultured Sphingomonadales bacterium | reverse complement strand
CCACCGCAGGTAAAAAGTGGGAACCGGTTTTTACCTGCGGTGGCCTGCGGCTCGCAATAAATCACGCGAAACCAAAAACTTTAGAGCGGACTGCGATTCAATCTAATCGCATTCCGCTCTAAAGCATCGCGCAAAAATCCGGTGCCCACTTTTTGCCTGATGCTCAAAGCCGATTATTCCGCCGCGCTGCGCCAGCGCAGGCGGTCGCGGCCCAAAGCGGCGACATCATCGGCAAGTTGGCGCACCATTGCGACCAGCATCGCAACCACCGCATCGAAGCCCGGCCCCGGTTCGACCAAGCCCGCGTCAAGATAGACGCTGCGGCAAATTTCGATCTGCACGGCATGCACCCCGGTGCTGCGGCGGGCATGGCGATCAAGGACGAAACCGCCAGCATAAGGGCGATTGTGCGCAAGCGGCAGCCCTGCCCCGGCCAGACAGGTAAACAGCGATGCGATCAGTTCACCGTCGCAGGCGGTGCCGAATCGGTCGCCGATTACGCATTTCGGGGCTGGCCGACCATGGCCGGCCAGCGGCGGCATAGAGTGCAAGTCGATCAGCAAGGCAGCGCCCCATTGCCGACGCACCGCTTCGACCAGCCCGGCAAGCGCGGTGTGATACGGTTGATGGATCGATTCGATCCGCTGCACCAGATCACCATAAGCCAGCCGCATTTTCCACAATTCGCCCGCTCCCGGCAGACGTCGCGGTACCAGCCCCAGCCCGCTGCGGGCGCGATGGCCCGATCCCGGATGCCCAAGCGCACCCACACCGCGTGATAGCGCCAGACGCGGGCCATCGACCAGCATGTCCCAATCGATATCATCCAGCGCGCGATTCAGATCGATCATCGCGCGCGGCGCTTGCGCAATGATGATCGGCGCCCCGGTCTCGCGCGCGACCGCATCGGCCACGCAGTCGATCAGCCGGTCTTCAAGCCGCAGCAGCACGTGTCGGGGCACCCGCAGCGCGGCCAGCAAGTCGGCGGGATAGCATCGCCCGGCGTGCGGTGCGGCCAGCACGACAGGAATCGAGGCCGGATCGGGCTGCACCGTGCGGAACGCGGCATACGCAGGCAATCCGGGAATCACCCCGCCATGCACTGTCCCCGCGCGCGAATCGCTGCTGCTGAAATCATCTGTCGCTGCCACGCGGGCAAAGCTGCAACCGAATTGCCCGGCTGTCAAAGTGGCGATGCAGCGATTTGGCGGCAGATTTTTTAACTGCCAGAGTCTATTGCACTTGCGCCAAGGCCATTGCCTGCGGCACCGGTGGTCTTGCCGCTGCCGCAAGGCTCTGCCAGTCCCGTTAGCCAGTCCCGTTAGCGCACCGAGAAGGTAGTCATGATCCGCATTCTGCTGGCCGAAGACGATGATGCCATGCGCGCTTATCTGTCGCGCGCGCTGGAAAATGCCGGATATGACGTAACCGCGGTTGATCGCGGCACCGCTGCGCTGCCCTATCTGGAAACGCAGACATTTGATCTGTTGTTGTCCGACATCATTATGCCTGAAATGGACGGGATCGAACTGGCGCAGCGCAGCGCCGATATCAGCCCCGGCACAAAAGTCATGTTCATCACCGGTTTTGCCGCCGTCACGCTTAAGGCCAACCGCGCCGCCCCGCAAGCGCGGGTGCTGTCAAAACCCTTTCACCTCAAAGACCTGGTGCTGGAGGTCGAACGCCTGTTTGCCGACTCGGAACTCGCTGACAACGGCCACCCCCACACCTGATGAAATCCGCTTGCCAGCCGTCGGGCGCATGGCTAAGTGGCCGCAAGTCGGTGCCGAGGTGCCGATTGCCGATGGTGCCGGGCGTATAGCTCAGTGGTAGAGCACTATGTTGACATCGTAGGGGTCGCAAGTTCAATCCTTGCTACGCCCACCATCGCAAAAAGCCCGCCAAGCCAAGCGCTTAGGCGGGTTTTTTATCATTCCTCCGGGCATCTGCTGCGCTGTGTCAACCCTTGGCGCGACTCCTTTGTTGCATGCAAAGTTGCAAATAGCTTTGTCAGCGCTCGGTTGGAATTGTAACATTTGGCGGTCATAGACGTGATGGCATGCGCGGGCAGGCTTCGGCCAGACCGCCGCGCGTTATGGATTAATCAGGGGGCAGACAATGACGACAACGATTAACGGGCACCGCCTCGGCGCGGGCCTGATGGCCATGGCGATGGCACTGGCGGCGACACAGGCGCATGCGCAATCAACCGGTACAGCCGATTTCGAAGCTCCGATCATCGTCACCGGCAGCAAAGCCGGGGCACCCAAAGGCATCGGCGGGCTGGTCATTCCCGATTCGACCAAGGCCAAGGCCGAATTGAACCAGGCCTTCATTCAGCATCAGGTGCCCGGCCAATCGCTCAACGATCTAATCAACTATCTGCCCGGCGTCAGCTTTCAGAACAACGATGCTTATGGCGGCGCGGGCGGCACACTGACCATCCGCGGCTTTGACGCTTCGCGTATTTCCGAAACTTTTGATGGGGTTACGCTCAACGACGATGGCAACTATGCGTTGTATGCGCAAGAATTGCTCGACACCGAAGTGATCGACAAAGTCACCGTCAACCTCGGTTCGACCGATGTCGACAGCCCCACATCATCGGCATCGGGTTCGACGGTAAACTTCACCTCGCATATGCCGAGTGACACATTCCATGCCAAGCTGGTCGCGTCGGGCGGGCCTGATCTCTATTATCGCGCGTTCGGCATGATCGACACAGGAAAATTCGGCCCGTGGGGCACCAAGGCGTGGCTGTCAGCAAGCAAGACTCACAACGATTCGCCGTTCAACAATTATGGCCATATCCGCAAACAGGAATTCAACGGACGGATCTATCAGCCGCTGGGGCATACTGGCGATTTCATTTCCGTCGCCGGATTCTATGTCACCTTGCGAAGCAACTTTTCAGGTTCAGAGGCACTGTCGAATGTGCCGCTTGCGCCTGATAGCGGTACCGGCTTTACCTATTTCCCTGCTTCGACCGGATCGGCCAGCTTTTACACATATGCCCCGTGCGCGACTAAAGTCGGCACCAAAGGGGTCGCCGATACGCCCAACTCGTGTGGCACTGCGTTTGAATATCGCGTCAATCCGGCGAACCTGCTCAACATTCGCGGGGCGATGAAACTGACTCTCAGCGACAAAGTGGTGTTCACGCTCGACCCGTCATACCAATTCACCAAAGCCAATGGCGGCGGGACAACGGGTGCCTATGAATACGGCTGTTATCTCAAAGCCAATATAGCGTGTCAGGCAGTCACGGCTTCAGGGGTGCCAGCGGGCACCCCGCTGTACGGGTTCATCAACGGCAGCTATTTCATCGGCGCAGACCTGAACGGCGATGGCGACACCATCGACCGCGTCACCATGCTGGTGCCAAGCGAGACCAAGACCCATCGCATCGCTGCAACATCATCGCTGCGCTTTGACGCATCACCCACTCAGACGCTGCGACTGGCCTATGCCTTTGCCCGGTCAGACATCACGCAATCGGGGGAAATGACCTTTATCGGCGCGGATGGCGGCACGCTCAACCCGTTTCCGGCAGGCAACCCGCTGATCGATGCCGGGGGCAACGTGATCCAGAAACGCGACACCGAATCGATTGCCATGCTCAATCAGATCTCGGGCGAATATCGCGGCAAGTTCTTTGACAATCACCTGACCGTCAGCGTCGGCGTGCGCGCTCCGTTCCTCCATCGTGAACTGACCAATTTCTGCTTTACCCGCAATAACGGCGGATCAGTCAGTTGTGTGTTCGGCGCGTCGGGCACGGCTTATGGCGCGGCGTTTCCCTATACCATCAATGCCACGACCGGCACGCCCGCCGGTTCCGCCCCGCCGCAGACCCGCACCTACAACTACAGTGCGGTACTGCCCAATGCCGGATTGACTTATGTCATGCCAGTTGGGGAAACTTTCTTCAATTATTCCAAGGGCTTTTCCGCGCCTCAGACGACCGCCTTGTACCAGTCGTTCTATTTTCCGCAGGGCACTGCCGGCGCACAGCCGGGGCCGGAAAAGGCCGATAATTTTGACCTCGGCTGGCGGATCAATGGCAGCCATCTGTCGGCACAAGTGGATGTGTGGTACACCCATTTCACCAATCGGCTGGGAACGCAGTTCAATCCAACCGAAAACACATCGGTCTATGCCAATGTCGGAACGGTCAACCGCTATGGGATCGACGCCAACATCAACTATCGGTTTAACGAAACGTGGACCGCGATGGCCTTTGGGTCATGGTTGCATTCGAAAATACAGGACAATGTCATTGCCGGGACTTGCAATGTCACGACAGTGGCAATCGCCGTCAATGGCTGCACCGCGATCAACCAGACGGCTTATTACCAAACGGCGGGCAAATTCGAATCGGGCATCCCGCAATATACCCTTGGCGGGCGTGTGCAGGGCGACTTCGGGCCGCTGGTGCTGGGGGTTCAGGCCAAACGCACTGGCGCGCGCTATGTCAACGATCAGAATGTGCCGTTCAAATCGCTGTCCAATACCGGCGTGACCGATGGCACCGTGGTGTTCGGGGCCAAAACACCCGAATATACGCTGGTCGATATGGATATCCGGCTGAAGCTGAGCAAATTGGGTGACGGGTCTTACGTCCAGATCAACGCCAACAATCTGCTTAACGCGCACTATGTTGGCGGGTTCAGCGCCACCACATCACCGACCCAGACTTTGACCGGTACATTGACCAACGCGCAAATCGGCGCGCCGCGCACCGCCATCGCGTCGCTGGTTCTGGCGTTCTGATCAGCGGGGTGGCGGTGCATTGGCACCGCCGCCCCGTTACCGCGCGGTGCGATGCCTTGCACGGTTCGCCGCACCTGCTAAGGCGCGGGCAAGCGACAAAAACCTGACGCAAGAAGGCAAGAGCACCGACATGGCGAAGATCAAGGTGAAGAATCCGGTTGTCGAACTCGATGGCGATGAGATGACCCGGATCATCTGGCAATGGATCCGCGAGCGGCTGATCCTGCCCTATCTCGACATCGATCTGAAGTATTATGACTTGTCGGTCGAAAAGCGCGATGAGACCAATGACCAGATCACCATCGATTCGGCCAATGCGATCAAGCTTTATGGCGTCGGCGTCAAATGCGCGACGATCACCCCCGATGAAGCGCGGGTGGAAGAATTCCATCTGAAAAAGATGTGGAAATCGCCCAATGGCACGATCCGCAACATTCTGGGCGGGGTGGTGTTCCGCGAACCCATCGTTATCCGCAATGTGCCCCGTCTGGTGCCCGGCTGGACCGATCCGATCGTGGTCGGCCGTCATGCCTTTGGCGATCAGTACAAAGCGACCGACACGCTGATCCCCGGTCCCGGCAAGCTGCGGCTGGTGTGGGATGGCGACAATGGCGAAAAGATCGATCTCGACGTGTTCGATTTCCCCAGCGCCGGGGTCGCGATGGCGATGTATAATCTGGATGATTCGATCCGCGATTTTGCCCGCGCCAGCCTGAACTATGGCTTGGGGCTGGGTTGGCCGGTCTATCTTTCCACCAAAAATACCATTCTCAAAGCCTATGACGGCCGGTTCAAGGACTTGTTTCAAGAGGTGTTCGACACCGAAGGCTTCAAGGAAAAGTTCGCCGCCGCCGGCATCGAATACCAGCACCGCCTGATCGACGACATGGTCGCCTCTGCGCTGAAATGGTCAGGAAAATTCGTGTGGGCGTGCAAGAATTATGACGGCGATGTGCAGTCTGACACCGTTGCGCAAGGGTTCGGCTCGCTCGGCCTGATGACCAGCGTGCTGATGAGCCCCGATGGCAAGACCATCGAAGCCGAAGCCGCGCACGGCACCGTTACCCGCCACTACCGCCAGTTCCAGCAAGGCAAGGCAACCTCGACCAACCCCATCGCCTCGATCTTCGCGTGGACCCGCGGGCTGATCTATCGCGGCCGGTTTGATGACACCCCCGAAGTCGTGGCATTTGCCCAGACACTCGAACGTGTGTGTATCGAAACGGTGGAAAGCGGCAAAATGACCAAAGACCTGGCCATCCTGATCGGCCCCGAGCAGCCGTGGTTGACCACTGAAAAGTTCTTTGAAGCGATTGTCGAAAATCTGGAAAAGGCAATGGCGGCGTAATCAGCCCCCGGCCCTCACACGGCGTCATGACCCCGGCAACTTTAAGTCCTTCCCCTTGAAGGGTAAGGAGCTTGGAGCGTGATGCGAAAAAGTGGGAACCGGTTTTTTGCAATAAATCACGCGAAAACAAAGACTCTAGAGCGTGATGCGAGCCGCAGGCCACCGAAGGTAAAAAGTGGGAACCGGT
>CAINGT010000141.1 GCA_903848655.1 uncultured Sphingomonadales bacterium | reverse complement strand
TGCCACCTCCCCCAAAGGGGGAGGAGCTAGAGCATGATGCGAAAAAGTGGGCACCGGGTTTTACCTTCGGTGGCCTGCGGCTCGCATCACGCTCTAGGGCGGCTTTCGCAACAGGATCCTGTCAACAAAGTGGTGCGGGCGGCCGGACTTGAACCGGCACGGGCAAAGCCCAACGGATTTTCATACCAGCTTCGGCTTTCGCCGCCACCGGGGCGATGGCTCGCACCCCGTGTTCGTGGTCTGGACTATCCCTTCACCGTGCCCCGCAACCGGGGTTTAGGTGCTGCCCGTCTAGTCTCTACACCTTCCCGTGATGGCCAGGCATCACGGGCTTGGCTCGGGATTGCCATGTTACAGGGTTCCCCGAATTTGAGCAGTTCTGCTGCGCGGGTTTCCCCGCGCGCACCCAAGCATGTTTGATCTTAAGTCCGCTGCGTCTACCTGTTCCGCCACGCCCGCACACACAATGCCCTTACAACGGGACAGACGGCGCGCCAAGGGCCGGAATTTACAGTCCGGCGACGTTTACAGTCCGGCGACGTTTACAGTCCGGCGACGATGGCCATGCGGATGGCATCGGCGCTGGTGCGCACACCCAAAGCTTTCAACACCGCCGCGCGGTGCAGTTTGACTGTGCGCTCGCTCAATTGCAGTTCCCACGCGATCTGCTTGTTCAGCTTGCCCGCCGCGATACATTCCAGGATTTCGCGCTGCCGCCGGGGCAGGGCTTCGACTTTTTCGCGCGCGACAGAGGCGGCGCTGGCGCGGTCTTCATCGGCCCCGGCTGACAGTTCGACTTGCGATCCGAGAAAATATTCCAGTTCACCTTCGGCATCGAAGATCGGTGCGATCATCACCGCGTTGCGAAACGGTGTGCCGTCTTTCTTGTAATTGAGGATTTCGACCATCACCGGAACCCGTGCGGCAATTCCGGTGCGCAATTGCAGGGTCAGTTCGGGTTCGGTACCCGCGCCGCGCAAAAACCGGCAATTGCGACCGATAATTTCATCGGCCGCATATCCAGTCAAGTCCATGAACGCCTGATTGCACGCGATGATGGGGTTGTCCGTCAGCCGCGGATTGCTGACCACCGCCGCGACCAGACTGTTTTCGATCATCGCACCGATTGTCATGCACTTCCCCAACGCTTTTGGCCGACCGGACGCAACTGCCCTTTGGACCATGTTGCTACCGCCGGGGCCGCACGCAATCCTAGGGGCTCAACCGGTAAAAGCCAGACGTTTTCGTCGCCGGCAGACCGAAACCCGCAGACGGCAGTGGCCCTGTGCGGGTTGCGCGGAAGGAACGCTCGCGATGAATTACCACGTCCCCCGACTGTCCGGCATGACCGGCGAATTTGCCCTGCCCGTCCGACAACACGATAATTTTGCGCCAGTCGAAGATGATGGCAAGATCGTGGTTCCCGATGATGTGCAGGATGCGATCCGCACTGTGCTGCGCTGGGCAGGCGAAGATCCGCAGCGCGAAGGCCTGATCGATACCCCGGCACGGGTCGGGCGGGCATGGCGCGAATATTGTTCGGGCTATGGCGAAGACCCTGCGCGGCATCTGCGGCGCACGTTCAGCGAAGTGGCGGGATACGACGAAGTCGTGCTGCTGAAGGATATTCCATTTCAATCGCATTGCGAACATCACCTCGCCCCTATCACCGGGGTTGCCTCGATTGCCTATTTGCCGCGCGACCGTGTCGTCGGAATTTCGAAGCTGGCGCGGGTGTTGCACGGCTTCGCGCACCGCTTGCAGATTCAGGAACGGCTGACCAGCGAAGTCGCACATTGCATCTGGGACAACTTGCACCCGCACGGAGTGGCGGTGGTGATCGAAGCGCAGCATGGCTGCATGACCGGGCGCGGGGTGCGCACGCCGGGGGTCGGTATGATAACCAGCCGCATGCTCGGCTGTTTTCTTGATGATTCTTCCAGCCGCAAGGAAGTGCTGGCACTGATGGGGCGCGGATAAGGGCGGGCTCCGTGTACCACGTCGCAGTCGTTGGGGCAGGCATGGCCGGTCTGTCCTGCGCCCGGCATCTGCACCATGCCGGGATTACCGTCAGCGTGTTTGACAAAGGGCGGGGGCCGGGCGGGCGCATGGCATCGCGCCGCATCGATACGCCCGAGGGGCCGGCGTCATTCGATTTTGGCGCGCAATATTTTACTGTGCGCGACGCCGATTTCGCCGAACAAGTGCAGGACTGGCTGGCACATGGCGTGGCAGCGCCGTGGCCAGCGGCGCGCGCCGATGCCTTTGTCGGCGTTCCGGCGATGAATTCGATCCTGCGCCATCTCGCGGCTCCGCATGAGGTGACATTTTCAGCGCTCGTGCATGGGCTTAAACGGCACGGCCGTCGCTGGGAATTGCTGTGCGATGGCCAGCATGATCGCCATTATGACAGCGTCGTGCTGGCTCTGCCGGCTGAACAGACCGCGCCGATCCTGACTTTGCACGATTTCGATCTGGCGCAGACCGCGCTGTTCGCGCGGTCGCAACCATCGTGGACGGGAATGTTTGCCTTTGCCCAACCGCTTGCCCACGCCACGGGCGTCATCCGTGACACCGCGATGATTGCCTGGGCCGCGCGCGACAATGCCAAACCGGGACGATCGGGGCCGGAAAGCTGGGTGGTTCAGGCAACCCCGCAATGGTCGCTTGCGCATCTTGAACACCGGCCCGAAACGATTGGGCCGCATTTGCTGCAAGCGCTGGCGGTCGAAACCGGCGGCGCACTGCCCGCGCTGATCGGGCAATCGATCCACCGCTGGCGTTATGGCCTGTCAGCGGGAACCGGCAGCGGATCGCTGTGGAATCCTGAAATTGCGCTTGGTGCCTGTGGCGACTGGCTGATCGGCCCCAGAATCGAATGCGCCTGGCTGTCCGGGCGGCACCTTGCCGAACGCATCATCGGGACACTATCGCAATTTGCCCGCTAGAGCGTGATGCAAAAAAGTGGGAACCGGTTTTTTGCAATAAATCACGCGAAAACAAAGACTCTAGAGCGGAATGCGATTCAATCTAATCGCATTCCGCTCTGGCGTCGGCATCCACCAGCGTGATGCGAAAAGCCGGTGCCCACTTTTTTGTACGATGTTTTATGATTTGCGCGCATCATCGGTCAGGATGCGGCGCGCCTCGTGCGCGATGGCGTCAGCGATAATCTGATAGCTGGCGGCATAAGCCGCGCTTTCGCGCCACACCGCGGCAATCGACCGGCTCGCGCTCCAGTCCGCCAGTGCCAGCCGCTTGACCATGTCTTCGCCGCCGACTTCGGAGCGCAGATAGAGTTCGGGCAGGATCGCCAGGCCCAGCCCCGAACCGCACATCTGGCGCAACGCGTCGAGGCTGGTCCCCTGATAGTCTTCCAGCAGCACCGCCCCGCTGTCATGGCACAGATCGCTGACTTGCCGCCAGGCATGGTGGCGCTGGTCAAGGCTGAGAAAGCCCATGCCCGCCAGATCGCGTTTGCACAGCGGTGTCCCATGCGCCAGCGGATGATCGGGCGGGCAGACGATGTGCAGCGGTTCGCGAAACAGCGGCTCGATATGCAAGGCGCTGCCCGAAACCGGCAAGGGCGACAGGATCATGTCGAGTTCGCCACGCGCCAGTTCGCGCGCTTGTTCGTCGGGAATGCCTTCGCGTACATAGAGCCGCAATTCGGGATAGGCGCGGTGTAGTGCGGCGACGATTCCGGGCAGCAGATAAGGGCCCAGCGTCGGCGTTACGCCAAAGCGGATGGTGCCGCCGATCCCCGTCTGGCTGCGCCGCGCGAGGTCTTCGATATCTCTGACTTCGTTCAGCAATTTGCGCGCCCGCGCGACCACTTCGCGCCCGATTGGCGTCAGTTGCACCGGGTGCTGGTTGCGTTCGACCAGCGTCACGCCCAGCCGACCTTCCAGCGCGCGCACTTGCTGGCTCAACGTTGGTTGCGCGACATGCACCGCATCCGCCGCGCGCCGGAAATTCCGGTAATCGGCAAGCGCGACAAGATAGGCGAATTGGCGCAACGACGGCATGATAGTCACAGACTATCAGATTTGGCAGAGCAATTCAATTTGAGCGAATCCGGGTTTGCGGTGACTGTGCCGGTCATGGAGGTGCAACATGAAACGCTATCTTGATCGCTTGCAAAAGGAACATCGTCGTCTGAACCGGCTTATCGATGGCGCACGCCACGATATGCTCCAGCATGAAATGAAGACTCTCAAGCAATTGCGGCTAAACATCAAAGACCGCATCGCGGCTTTGCAACGCAGCGCCGCCCCCGGTGATCGGTGGCACAAGCAACCGACCAACGCCCCCCGGCTGTTGCGCTGATAAGGAGATTACAATGTCAGCACATGGAGCCATGGCGTGCCCGGTCTGCCGCGTCGCGCTGGTGATGTCCGACCGGCAGGGCATAGAGATCGACTACTGCCCCCAATGCCGGGGGGTATGGCTGGATCGCGGCGAGCTCGACAAGATCGTCGAACGATCCGCGCCTGCCGCAGCGCCAGCGGCACCCGACTATGCGGCGGTGCCGGGGCAACCCCGATTTTACGGGCAGGCTCCCGGCGGATACCCCAAACGGCGCAAATCGTTTCTGGAAGAGCTGTTCGATTGACCGGCCTTGGTAACAGGGAGCACCCACCCCAGAGGCAGGGCAATCGCATATGAACACTGGTTCCTCCCCCTTTGGGGGAGGTGGCAGCGCGTAGCGCGGGGTAAGACGCGCAAAATATCGTGCGGTTTCTGGAAGTTGCGCCCCCTCCGTCAGCCCTGCGGGCTGCCACCTCCCCCAGAAGGGGAGGAGCTTTGGGGTACCGCCGTGCGTCGGTATCAATCTGATTCACTGATAGAAAATTTTTTGTCAAATTCTGTGGTGATGCCACAGCCCCGCAATGGAAGAACGCGCGATGACTGAATTGCTGCTCGCCTCATTCCTCGGAACGCCGGTCTGGTTCTGGCTGGCGTTCCTTGGCATCGTTGCGGCGCTGACCGCATTTGACCTCGGTCTGCTGCACAAGCACGACCGGGCGATGGGCATTGCCGAATCGCTGAAGCTGTCGGCGTGCTACATCGCGATTGCGCTGGCGTTCGGCATTTGGGTCTGGGCCGAAAAGGGCGCAGATTCGGGCATGAAATATTACACCGGCTTTTTCATCGAAAAGGCCCTGTCGATTGACAATATTTTTGTCATCAGCCTGATTTTCAGCTTTTTTGCGATCCCGGCAAAGTATCAGTACCGCGCCCTGCTGTGGGGTATCGTCAGCGTGATCGCCTTGCGCGGCGCGATGATTGCGGGCGGAACCGCATTGGTCGAACAGGCCTATTGGGTGCTCTATGTCTTTGCCGCCTTTTTGATCGCCACCGGGATCAAAATGTTTTTTTCCGGCGATGCGAAGCCGGATCTGGCCAACAATTTCGCCATCCGCTGGATCACCCGGCGCTGGCGGGTGACCCCTGCGCTCCACGGCCAGCGGTTTGTCGTGACCGTGCGCGATCCGGCAACCGGGCGCAATGTCCGCGCGGCAACGCCGCTGTTGCTGGCGCTGGTGGTGATTAATCTGGCCGATCTGGTGTTTGCGGTCGATTCGGTTCCGGCGATCTTTGCCATCACCACCGATCCGTTCATCGTTTACAGTTCGAACATCATGGCCATTCTCGGGCTGCGCGCGCTCTATTTCGCGCTGGCGGCGATGATCGACCGGTTCCATTATCTCAAATATGCGCTGGCCGCGGTGCTGGTGTTCATCGGGTCGAAGATTTTCGTGTCAGACTTTGTGCTTGCCGGGGCAAAGTTTCCGCCAGTGGCCAGCCTGGCGGTGACATTCGCGCTGATTGGCGCGGGCATCGGTTGGTCGTTGTGGAAAACGCGCCCGGCCCCGGCGCAAAGGTGATGGGCGCGGCGCTGCCCGTTTTTCCCGGTTTTGATGGCGCGCTGGCTCTGCTAGGGCGCTCGTCATGCGCTCTCTTGATGATCTGTTCGATGAATACGCCTTTCTCGATGGCGATGATCGCTATCGCCTGCTCATCGAACTGGGGCGCGAACTGGAACCGATGCCCGACGCGCTCAAGACCGATGCCACGCTGGTGCGCGGCTGTTCGGCCAGTGTGTGGGTCTATCCGCTGGCGACAGGCAGCGAACGTCTGCACTTTCTGGCCGACAGCAATGCCGCGATCACCAAAGGCATTGTCGCACTCGTGCTGGCAGCAGTGCAGGATCAACCCGCCGCGCATGTCGCCGCGACCGATATTGCCGCGCTGCTCGACCGGTTTGATCTGAAGCGGCAATTGTCATCGAACCGCACCCAAGGCGTGCCCAATATGATCGCGCTGGTGCGCGACCATGCCGCGCGGATCGCCGCACAATGACGCTGCGGGTGGTGGCGCTCCACCGCTATCCGGTCAAATCGTTGGGCGGGCAGGCGCTGTCGCAAACGCTGATCGCGCCGCGCGGGCTGGCGGGGGATCGGTGCTGGATGGTGGTGACGCCCGACGGACGGTTTCTCACCCGGCGCGAATTGCCCGCAATGGCGCGGGTCGCGGTGGATTGGACCGCGCAAGCCATCGTGCTGTCGCAAGCGGGCCATGCCGATCTGATCGTGCCCGTTCCGGTCGATGCGCCGCCGGTGCCGGTGCGGGTATGGGGCGATAGCGTTACCGCGCACGATGCTGGCGATGCGGCGGCGGACTGGCTGTCGGCGCGGCTGGGGCAGGCGGTGCGGCTGGTGCATCTGCCCGATGGCGTCGTGCGGCCGGTCAACGCGGCTTATGGCCGCGCGGGCGATCAGGTCGGGTTTGCCGATGCCTTTCCGTTGCTGATTACAGTGGTCGAATCGCTCGATGCGGTGAACCGGCAGCTTGCGCGCCCGATCTCGATGGCGCGCTTTCGCCCCAATCTCGTGCTGGCCGGGGCCGCTGCATTTGCCGAAGACGGCTGGCAGGCCTTGCTCATCGGCGCGGTGCGCTTGCGCGTGGTCAAACCGTGCACGCGCTGCGTGATCACCACCCAAGACCCCGACAGCGGCGCGGTGGATGATCCCGGCGAACCCTTGCGCACTTTGCGCGCAATGGGGCGGGTTATGCCGGGTGACGCGCGCCGCGAGCCGGTGTTTGGACAGAATGCGATTGCCGATGGTACCGGCACGATTGCGCTGGGTGACCGCGTCGAAGTGTCAGATTGAATCGCGCACGATGGCGATGCCCGCTTCGCGCTGGGCTTTCAATTCGCGTTTCAAAACCTGCGGATCGCGCGCAAACACAAAGCCAAAGCTGACCCCGCCGTGCTTGCCGACCGTGGCATGGTGCAACTTGTGCGCTTGCACCAGCCGCTTGGCATAGCCGCTGCGCGGGACATAGTGAAACCAGCGTTGGTGCACCAGCCCATCGTGGATCAAGGTATAGACCGCGCCATAGAGCATCACCCCGATGCCGATGGGGGTGGCGGGCCACCACGCATAAGCGCCCGCCACCAGCGGGCTGCCGATCATGAAACAACTGATCGAAAGGCCCGCGCCGACGACGGCATAAAGGTCGTTCTTTTCCACCAGCCGGTCGTGGCGTTCGTGGTGGTCGCGGTGCCAGCCCCAGCCAAACCCGTGCATCACATATTTGTGGCTGGACCACGCGACGCATTCCATCGCGATGAAGGTGGCAAAGATGATGAGCGCGGAGATCATGACGCGCACCATATAATCTGCGCACCGCTCTTTGGCTATGTGGCAAAGCAAGGCTTGCCTTGAAATGCAACGCGCAGGCGCTTACTCAAAAGCGATGACACCCCAACCCCCGCGCACGCTGTACCAGAAGATCTGGGATGCCCACGTCGTCGAACGGCGTGATGATGACACCTGCCTGATCTATATCGACCGTCACCTCGTGCATGAAGTGACCAGCCCGCAAGCGTTTGAGGCTTTGCGGCTGGCCGGGCGGCGGGTGCGCCGCCCCGATCTGACGCTGGCGGTGCCCGATCACAACCTGCCCACGACCGCGCGGCGCGATGCGCATGGACAGCGCATTGCCATCGCCGATGCACAAAGCGCGCAGCAATTGGCCGCGCTCGAAGCCAATGCCCCGGCCTTTGGCATTCGCTATATCGGCGATGCGGATCGTGAACAGGGCATTGTCCACGTGGTCGGGCCGGAACAGGGTTTTTCGCTGCCGGGCGCAACGATTGTCTGCGGGGATAGCCACACCGCCTGCCACGGTGGGCTGGGCGCGCTGGCGTTCGGCATCGGCACGAGCGAAGTCGAACATGTGCTGGCCACGCAGACGTTGCTGCTCAAGCAGTCAAAATCGATGGAAGTGCGGATCGTCGGTGATCTGCCGCCGGGCGTTTCGGCCAAAGATCTGGTGCTGCATATTACCGGCGTGCTGGGCGCGGCGGGCGGCAGCGGCTATGTCATCGAATATACCGGCGCGGCGATCCGCGCGCTGTCGGTCGAAGCGCGGCTGACGGTGTCGAACATGGCGATCGAACACGGCGCGCGCGCCGGGCTGATCGCGCCCGATGACACGACATTCGCGTATGTCAAAGGCCGCCCTTATGCGCCGACCGGTGCGGCGTGGGATCAGGCGCTGGCATGGTGGCGCAGCCTCGCCACCGATCCGGGCGCGACGTATGACAAAGTCGTGGTGATCGATGTCGCCGATATTGCGCCGAGCGTCACCTGGGGCACCAGCCCTGAAGATGTCGTGCCGATCACCGGCGTGGTGCCCGCGCCCGCCAGCTTTGCCGATGCGTCAAAGCGTGATGCCGCTGCCAAGTCGCTGGCCTATATGGGGCTGGAACCGGGGCAGCGGCTCGACGCGGTGCCGATCCAGAACGTGTTCATCGGCAGTTGCACCAACAGCCGGATCGAAGACTTGCGCGCCGCCGCCGCCGTGTTGCGCGGGCGGCACAAAGCGCCGGGGGTCAAGTGGGCCATCGTCGTGCCCGGATCGGGGCTGGTCAAAGCCCAGGCCGAAGCCGAAGGGCTGGACGACGTGTTTGTCGCCGCCGGGTTCGAATGGCGCGAGCCGGGCTGTTCGGCGTGTCTGGGCATGAACCCTGACAAAGTGCCGCCGGGCGAACGCTGCGCTTCGACCAGCAACCGCAATTTCGTCGGGCGGCAAGGGCCGGGCGCGCGCACGCATCTCGTCAGCCCGGCAATGGCGGCTGCTGCCGCCGTGGCCGGGCATCTGACCGATGTGCGCACTCTGGTTTGAATGCCGGATCGTTTCGTTCAAGCACGGGCAATCATGCACGGTCTACGGCCATCAGGAAAGCGGCCAATGGAGAGGCGGACATGAGCAAAAAGGACGAAACCACCGGTTCGTGGACCGGTAAAGCCGCGCTGGCCGGTGCCGCGATCGGCTCGGCTGCGGTTGCCGCCGCGCTGCTCTATGCCTCGCGTCGCAAGGATCAGGCCGCGAAAGCCAAAACTCCGCCCGCTACCCCGCCCGAAACTGACTGAAAGCCGCATTCATGCAACCTGTGACCACGATCGAGGGCCGCGCTTATCCGTTCGGGCAGAAAAATGTCGATACCGATGTAATCATCGCGTCGCACTGGCTCAAGACGATTACCCGCGAAGGTCTGGGCCGGGGCGCGTTTGAAACGCTGCGCGCCGATCCCGACAACCTGTTCGACAGCGCCGAATTTGCCGGATCACCAATCCTGCTGGCGGGCGACAATTTCGGCTGCGGGTCCAGCCGCGAACATGCCGCGTGGGCCTTGCTCGATCTGGGGATTCGCGCGGTGATCGCGCCATCGTTTTCCGACATCTTTTCGGGCAATGCGTTCAAAAACGGCATTCTGACCGTGGTGCTGCCGCAAGCCGCCATCGACCGCCTGATCGAAGTGGCCAAAACGCAGCCGATCCACATCGATCTTGACAGCCAGACCGTTACCACGCCGTTTCAGGACCGCTATGCGTTCGATATCGATCCGTTCCGCAAACAGTGCCTGCTTGGCGGGCTGGACGAAGTGGGGCTGACTTTGGCACGCAGCGATGCGATCAGCGGGTTTGAAGCGCGGAACAGCGTTGAACGCCCGTTTCTGGCGCAAGGCGTACCAGTCAGCGCATAAGGGGAGATATCGGCAATGAAGGCCTTGCGCAGCCATGCCCCCGGCGGGCCGGAAACACTGGTGCTCGAAGATCTGCCCGATCCTTTGCCGGGGCCGGGGCAAGTGGTGGTGGCGGTCAGGGCTTGCGCAATCAACTTTCCCGATACGCTGGTGATCCGCGATCTCTATCAGTTCAAACCGCAGCGGCCGTTTGCGCCCGGAAACGAGATCGCGGGTATCATTACCGCGCTGGGTGACGGGGTTGCGGGCTGGCAAGTCGGTGACCGGGTGTTTGCCATGCTCGGCAGCGGCGGGCTGGCCACCCACGCGGTGATTGATGCAGAGCGGCTGTTTGCTTTGCCATCCGGCGTCGATTTCGCCACTGGCGCAGCCCTGCTGATGACCTATGGCACCAATTATCACGGGCTGGTTGATCGCGGGCAGATCAAACCGGGTGATATCGTGCTGGTTTTGGGCGCGGCGGGCGGGGTCGGGCTGGCGGCGGTCGAACTGGCCAAAGCGTTTGGCGCGCGCGTGATCGCGGCGGCATCGTCGCCCGAAAAGGCCGCGCTGGCGCGTGCCGCCGGGGCCGATGACACGCTGATCTATGGGCCTGCGCCGTTCGACAAAGCCCAATCGCGCGCGCTGGCCGATCAGTTCAAGGCGGCGTGCGGGACGCATGGGGCCGATATCATCTATGACACCGTCGGCGGCGATTATTCCGAACCCGCCTTGCGTGCCATCGCGTGGGAAGGGCGGTTTCTGGTGGTCGGCTTTCCTGCCGGGATCGCGCGGCTGCCGCTTAATCTGACTTTGCTGAAATCCTGCGATGTGCGTGGGGTATTCTGGGGCGGGTTCATGGCGCGCGAACCGGCGCGGTTCCGCCACCAGGTGGCCGATCTTTTGGCAATGCTGGCCGATGGCCGGATCACCCCGCGCATTACCGCGCGCTATCCCCTCGAACGCGGGGCCGAAGCGATCACCGCGCTGGAAAGTCGCAGCGCGCTGGGCAAAGTGGTGGTGGAAATCGGCTGATCCGGCCATCGGCCCGACACCGCGACCAAGGCCAGTCAGTCGATCGCAGCGCACCGGCCTGTTGGCCCAGCAGGTGGCCGCACCGCCGACCATTGGGCAAAAGCATCGTCGATTGACAGCGTATGGCTGTCGCGCACGTGTCCCGGCGTGTCCGAAAAGCGCGGCGCGGGGGCGGCTTGAATCACTCCGTCGTGGTCGATGAACATCGTGCGCGCGGTGTTGGCAGGATGGGTCTGCGCTTCGATCAGTGACAGCACGGGTGTTACGCACGCATCGGTGCCGGCAAACCGCGCTTCCCATTCATCCCGTGATCGACTGGCAAACACGGCGGCAAAATCGGCGGCCATCGCTGGCCACTGCGAGCGATCATTTTGCTTATAGCGGTCTGCCGGAATGTCGAGCCCGGCAAGCAGCAGTGCAAAGAATTGCGGTTCAAGCGCACCGACCGCGACAAAGCCCCCCTGTTTGCAGGCGTAACAGCGATAAAACGGTGCCGATCCGTCAAGCAGATTGGACGCCGGGCGATCCACCCATGCGCCCGTGGCAAGATAGGAATGACACAGGCTAAGCATGGTGGCCACCCCATCGGTCATCGCCGCATCCACCACCTGCCCCCGCCCGCTAACCTTGGCCGACAGCAGCGCCGCCACCATGCCCAGCGCCAGAAACATCGTGCCGCCGCCATAGTCGCCCACCAGATTGAGCGGCACAGTCGGCACTTGTCCCGCCTGGCCGATGGCATGGAGCGCACCGGTCATAGCGATATAGTTGATGTCGTGCCCGGCAGTCAGGCGCAAGGGCCCGTGCTGCCCCCAACCGGTCATCCGCCCGTAAACCAGCCGTGGATTGCGGGCGAGGCACGGGTCCGGCCCCAGCCCAAGCCGTTCCATCACCCCGGGCCGCGCGCCTTCGATCAGGCCATCGGCCAGCGCGATCAGCCCCAGCACGTGATCGCGCTGATCGGCCGATTTGAGATCGAGCGCGATCGTGCTGCGGCCGCGCAACAGCACGGCATTGCCCACATCGGTCCACGCCCCCTGCCCGCGCTGGCGCGCAATGCGGATCACATCCGCGCCCAGCCCCGACAGGATCATGCCACACAACGGCACCGGCCCGATCGCGTCAAATTCGATCAGGCGCACACCGGACAACGGCCCCGCAAACATTGGCCCACTCCAACTTGTTTACCCACGCCAAGCACCCACATAGAACGCAACGGCAACCAACGGGAACCGATTTTTGTCATCCCGTTTTTGCGGCGCTGGGCGATTGCTTGGTCCGGCCAGGCGAACAACGTGCTGCTGCACAAACGGCCTGCGGCCAGCCGGGCTGCCATCGGCGGCAAGGTCGTACTCCCAGCGCTGGCCAGGTCTTAGAGCATGATGCGATAAGAAAGAATCGCATCATGCTCTAGGAGTCTCTGTTTTCGCATGATTTTTTGCGAGCCGCAGGCCACCGAAGGTAAAAACCGGTTCCCACTTTTTACCTTCGGTGGCCTGCGGCTCGCATCATGCTCTAGCCTTGCGCCACAGCGGCCCCACCGCAATCAGCAAAACCAGCACATTGAACACCACGTTTGAGCGATTGCCCGAAGCAATCGATCCGGCACTGTCGAGAACAAACCACGCCAGCGTACCCCACAGCACCGAGCGTCGCACCCCTTCGGGAGCCGCATCATAGACCCATTGGGACAGGCACCAGATCGTTACGCCCCATCCGCACAGAAAGCCGCCGGTGAGCGCCGACAGGAAATGCGTGTCAGGCGAGGCCCAAGTCGTCGCGCCATCAACCGGCCAACTGAGGATATCGAGCGTCAACCGCGCCGGTTCTTGCGTTTGCCGCATGGTGCCGAGAAAAAACACCGGCCCGAACGACCCGATGACGATGGCGGTGATTTTCAGCCAGAATTTGTGGAATGCCCGCGACATCATGCGGTCGGCCATTGCGAGAGAATCGTCGCCACATCGAAATAGTCGCGCCAATATGTAATCAGCCCATCATGGACGTGAAACACGCCAGTAACCGGCAATTCGACCCACCGGTCAGCGAGCCGGTGCCGGTCAAGCCGTTCCAGCATGACGACGGGGCCGTTGCCGGCGTGGCGCAGCACGCGGAATTCATTGTCCAGCGTCGGGGCAAAAAACGGTTCGAGCACCGCGCGGATACCAGCCGGTCCGTAGACAGTGCCAAACGGTGGCGGATTGGTATACTCGCAGTGGGCTGAAACGTAGCGGACGGCGGTGTCGTAATCGAGCGGCTCCATCGCTTGCAAAAAGGCCGTGGCCACAGCGAAAGGGGTCGGTGAAGCGGTCATCTGTGTCTCCCCCACGGTTGATCGATGCAATCAGCGTTGGCGTCATGGTGCGGCACGATATTCCCGAGGCTATTCTGGCGCCGCCTTGCGCTATCGGGCAGCGCCCCATAGCACAGGCAGGGACTGGTGAAAAAGGGACAAGGATATGAAGCTCGATTCGTCGATTGCTGCCATCGTCACCGGGGGCGCATCCGGGCTTGGCCGCGCCAGTGCGATGGCGCTGGCGGCGGCGGGGGTCAAAGTCGCGATCTTTGATTTGAACGAAGACGACGGCGAGGCGGTCGCGCGCGATGTGGATGGGTGTTTTTGCAAAGTCGATATCCTGTCCGAAGACAGCGTGCTCGACGGGTTTGCGCGCGCCCGCGCCGCGCATGGGCAGGAACGCGTGGTCGTGCATTGCGCGATGGTCGCGGCGGGCGGCAAAACCATCGGCTTTGACAAAGCGAGCGGTGGATACACACGCGCGCCGACCGAAAGCTTTGAACGCGGGATGCTGGGCATTGCGGTTGCCAGCTATCGCATCGCCTCAATCGCGGCGCTGGGCATGGCGGGGACCGAGCCGGTCAACGCTGATGGCGAACGCGGGGCGATCATCCTGACATCGTCCGCCGCATCGCAAGACGGGCAGATCGGGCAAGTGACCTATGGATCGGGCAAAGGCGCGGTCAATTCCATGGTCCTGCCGATGGCGCGCGATCTGATGGACCTGGGCATCCGGGTCAATGCAATCCTGCCGGGCATTTTTGCCACCCCGCCGATGCTGATGGTGGGTGAACGCGCGCCGGCAGTGTTTGCGGGGCTTGAAGCGTCAGTACCTTTTCCCAAACGGCTGGGCCGACCGGACGAATTCGCCTCGCTGGTGTTGGAACTGGCGCGCAACAGCTATTTCAATGGGCAATGCATCCGGATCGACGGGGCGATCCGGATGCCGCCAAAATAACTCCGGTCAGCCCGCGATCCCCGCTGCCGCCAGCACCGCCAGCGTCAGAATATCGGGCGCGAGCGAGGTCATCGGGGCGATCTGTACTGGTTTTTCCATGCCGATCAGCATCGGCCCGATCACCGCGTTGCCGCCCAATTCGCGCAGCAATTTGGCCGAAATATTGGCCGATTGCAGCCCCGGCATAATCAGCACATTGGCGCGGCCCGACAAGCGGCTGAACGGATAATTGGCCATCACTTTGGGGTTGAGCGCGGCGTCGGGCGACATTTCGCCCTCGTATTCGAACCCCGGCGCGCGTTCATCAAGGATCGCCACGGCGGCGCGGATCGAATCGACCCATTTGCCATAAGGATTGCCGAACGTTGAAAACGACAGGAACGCCACGCGCGGTTCGTGCCCCATGCGGCGCGCAACCGCAGCGGTTTCGATGGCGATTTGCGCCAGATCTTCGGCACCGGGGCGTTCGTTGACGGTGGTATCGGCCATGAACACGGTATCGTTCTTGCCCACCATCAGGTGAATGCCGAACGGAATATGCCCCGGTTTGGGGTCGAGCACGCGGCGCACTTCGGTCAAGGTTTGCGCGAATGTGCGCGTCATGCCCGAAATCAGCGCCTCGCCATGGCCCAGCGCGACCAGCAACGAGGCGAACACGTTGCGGTCCTGATTGACCATGCGGCGAATGTCGCGCTCAAGAAAGCCCCGGCGTTGCAGGCGCGGGTACAGATAGGCGATCATTTCACCCACCAGCGGCGAATTGGCGGCATTGTGGATTTCATACCCCGCCGGGTTCGACACGCCCAGTTCGGTCAACTTGTCGAGCACCGCTTGCGTGCGCCCGACCAGCACCGGGGTGCCATAGCCGAAATCGCGATACTGGATCGCCGCGCGCAGCATGACCTCGTTTTCCGCTTCGGCAAACACCACGCGGCGCGGATTTTGTTTGGCGAGCGCATAGACCGTGGTCAGCACCGATGTCGTGGGGTTAAGCCGCGCCTTCAAGCTGGTGCGATAGGCATCGAAATCGGTTATCGGCAGCCGCGCGACGCCCGAATCCATCGCCGCTTTGGCGACGGCGGACGATACAACTTCCATCAGGCGCGGATCGAACGGCGCGGGGATGATGTAATCCAGCCCGAACTGGTGGTTGGTGCCATAGGCGGCGGCGACTTCTTCGGGCACGGTTTCGCGCGCCAGTTCGGCAATCGCGCGCGCGGCGGCGATCTTCATCTCTTCGTTGATGGTGGTGGCGCGCACATCGAGCGCGCCGCGAAAGATGAAGGGAAAGCCCAGCACATTGTTGACTTGGTTCGGATAGTCCGACCGGCCCGTAGCGATAATGCAATCGGGGCGCGCGGCTTTGGCTTCGGGTGGGGTGATTTCGGGGTTGGGATTGGCCATCGCAAAGATGATCGGCTGCGGGGCCATGTCCATCACCCATGCGGGTTTGAGCGCGCCCGCTGCCGACAGGCCAAGGAAAATGTCCGCGCCTTTGAGCGCTTCTTCCAGAGTGCGCGCGGGGGTATTGACCGCGTGCGCGCTTTTCCACTGGTCCATGCCGGTTTCGCGGCCCTGCCAGATCACGCCCTGCCGGTCGCACATGATGACATTGTCGTGCCGCACGCCCATTGCCTTCATCAGCGCGGTGCAGGCAATCGCCGCCGCGCCCGCGCCATTGACCACGACTTTGACTTCATCGAGCCGCCGCCCGGTGAGAAAACAGGCATTGAGCAGCCCGGCGGCGGAAATGATCGCGGTGCCATGCTGGTCATCGTGCATCACCGGGATTTTCAGCCGGTCGCGCAGCGCCTGCTCGATAATGAAGCATTCGGGCGCTTTGATATCTTCCAGATTGATCCCGCCAAAGCTTGGCTCGAGCAAGGCAATCGCTTCGATGAATTTGTCGGGATCTTCGGTATCGACTTCGATATCGATGGCATCGACATCGGCAAAGCGCTTAAACAGCACCGCCTTGCCCTCCATCACCGGCTTTGACGCCAGCGCGCCCAGATTGCCCATGCCAAGAATGGCCGTGCCGTTGGAAATCACCGCCACCAGATTGCCTTTGGCGGTGTAATCATAGGCGCAAGCCGGATCATCGGCGATAGCCTGCACCGGCACCGCCACGCCGGGCGAATAGGCGAGCGACAGATCGCGCTGCGTCGCCATCGGCTTTGACGCGATGATCTCGATTTTGCCGGGGCGGATGGTGTTGTGATAGAACAGCGCTTCGCGTTCGGTGAAGCGGACATTGCTTTCATCGGCCATCGTCAGTCCCCGGTTCGGTCGTGCGCGCCACGCGCGATGCAACGGCCCTGTCTGGTGTTGCCGATGGCGTCAAGGTGTGCAGCCTTTGCTTTTGCACCCGCAGGCATTACATTTTTACAACCCGCGTGGCTGCCAGTGCGGGATTGCCAGCGGGCGCACGGCGAACAGCAGGCTGCGGCCATCCTGCCAGACCAATTGCAGGCGCGGATCGGGGCGCGCGGGCAGGCCGGTGTCGATCAGCCAGACATAGTCCACGCGTTCAATCGGCGCATATTTCAGCGCCGTGTCAACATTGCGCAAACGGCCGCGCGAACAGCGTTCGGACCACACGAATTCGGACGGATCAGCGGAAAAATTGCGCCCCGGGCGAAAGCGTGGGACCACCATGTGCAGCCCGGGTACCGCCCAATTGTCGTTCGACCACGCCTGGCGGTACAGGCTGGCAAGGCTGGCGAGATGGTCGCGGCGGGTGTTGCGCCACGATTCTTCCAGACACGAATGTTCGACGAACGCGAGCACCCGGCTGCCCGGCGCGATATGGTCGAGCGCGGCCAATTGGCGGCGATAGTCTTCGGCATAGTCGGCAAAGCTGGCGGCAATCACCACCAGCCGCAGCGCCAGCAGCACCATGCCGGTATAGGCGACCGCGCGCGCAATGCGGGGCCGCGCCGCGCTCCAGTCCATCAACCCCAAAAGCAGCATACAGGCCACTGGCAACAGCCGTACATCGACGAAATTGCTGCCGTTGATATCGCTCGGCATCGCCACGAATTCGGCCATGACCAGCGCGCCCGGCAGAAATTGCGCCCATTTCCACCGCCCGCCGATCACCCAGCCGAACACGATCAGCCCGTAACAGGCCGCCGTGGTTACGACATCGAGGATCATCGACTGGTCGCGCAGCGTCAGCAGCAGGTACCATTCCTTTTCATCCCAGCGCCAGCGGTTGAAACTGCGCGCGGGTGCGGGTGACAGCAATTTCCACAGCACGATGGTCAAAAATGTGGCCACCAGTGGCCACAACAGCACGACCAGCCGCCGCAGCACCGCGCGCCAGTCCACCGTTCGCGCAGTCGCCCGGAATTGCGCGGGGCGCCACCACCCGGCGGGCAGCGCATCGAGTTCGCGCCCCAGCGCATTGGCCCCGACCAGCAGGGCCAACAGCAATCCGCCAATGGCATGGCACAGCATCGCCAGCGGCTGCATCACCAGCAGCAGCGCCGCGCGCCGCCGGGGCCAGCGTTCGAGCCACAAAGCGGCGGCGAACATTATCAGCGACAAGCCGGTGGCGAGGATGAAGTTGAGAAATCCGGTCAGCAGCGGAAAGCTGTAAACATAAATCAGCGCCCACGCCGCGCCATGCCCGCCGCGCGCATTGAGCATCCGGATCGTGGCCATGCACCCGCCCGCAAACAGCGCGGTTGCCAGCACGGTGGACCACCAACCCGCCGCCAGCAGCCCGAACGGCGCGCCGATCAGCTTCATCAGCACGCCATCGCCGATATTGAGCGTGAACACCCATTTGTACGAAAAGTATTTTTCCAGCGGACTTTCAGGGCCAGCGGCCTCAATCGCGGCGGCCCCCATATGGCCGGGAATGTCGATCAGCGGCGGCACTTCGACCAGCACAAACGGCAGGCACATCAGCACCACGCCCAGCACGATACCCGTGCGCGTCAGCCATGGCAGGCGTGCCACCGGCGCTGAGAAAGGCCAGAAGCGCAAGCCCCACAGCGACGCGCTCCATATTTTCAGCCGATCCTGCATCAGCGCGTCGGTTCCGGAAATGCCATGCCCTGATGCGGAATTGTCGATATCCCCGGCATGATGGTTTGAGCAGCGCTGCAATCTCGGCTAGCCCCATTGCCGTGACGACCCATGCCCCAACTCCGATGATGGCGCAATATCTGGCGCTCAAGGCGCAAGCGCAGGACTGCCTGTTGTTCTATCGCATGGGCGACTTTTTCGAACTGTTTTTTGACGATGCGCGCGCCGCCAGCCAGATTCTCGATATTGCGCTGACCAGCCGGGGCGAACACGATGGCGCGCCGATCCCGATGTGCGGCGTGCCGGTCCACGCGGCGGAAAGCTATCTGGCGCGGCTGATCCGCGCCGGGTGCCGCGTGGCAATAGCCGAACAAGTCGAAACCCCCGATCAGGCCAGGCAACGCGGCGGGTCAAAGGCGCTGGTCGCGCGCGATATCGTGCGTTTTGTCACCGCCGGTACATTGACCGAAGACGCGCTGCTCGAACCGCGCCGCGCCAATGTGCTGGCGGCGCTGTGCCTGGTATCGGGCACGGTCGGGCTGGCGCTGTGCGATATTTCGACCGGGCGGTTTGAGCTCGATCAGTGTCCGCCCGATGCGCTCCCCGCCGCGCTGGCGCGGATCGGCGCGAACGAGATCGTGGTGTCGGACAGCGTCGCCGCGCAAGGGCTGGCCTTGCCCGAAGGCGCGCTCGACCGCCCGGCGCGCAGCTTTGATGCCGAACGCGGTGCCGCGCTGCTGCGCGAAATTCACGGTGTCGCCACGCTCGACGGGTTTGGCCAGTTCAGCCGCGCGATGCTCGCTGCTGGTGCCGGGCTGATTGCCTATCTCGACCATGTCGGGCGCGGACGCCTGCCGATGCTGCTGCCGCCGCAGGCACGCGCCAGCGATCAGACGCTGGCGATGGACGAAGCGACGCGCGCCAGTCTGGAAGTGACCGCAGCGGCGGGCGGCGGACGGCGCGGCAGCCTGCTCGAAGCGGTCGATCTGTGCGTGACCGGCGCGGGCGCGCGGCTGCTGGCCGACGATCTGGCGGCCCCGCTGACCGGGATTGCCGCGATCCGCGAACGGCTCGATCTGGTCGGCTGGCTGCACGATGATCCGCTGCTGCGCGGCGATATGCGTGCGCTGTTGCGCGCCGCGCCCGATATTGGCCGGGCTATCGGGCGGATTGTCGCCGGGCGCGGATCGCCGCGCGATCTGGGGCAACTGCGCGACGGGCTGGGCGAAGCGGCGGTGCTGGCAGAGCTGATCGGCGGCGCGGGTGCCGTGCCGCCGCTGGCCGCGCACTTGCTGCCGCACTTGCGCGGCCACGCGGCTTTGGTCGATCTGCTGACGCTGGCGCTCGTGCCCGAACCGCCAACAGATCGCACGCTGGGCGGCTTTATCGCCGAAGACTATGATGCCGCGCTCGATGAATTGCGCCGCATGGCGAGCGATTCGCGCCGCGCCATCGCCGCGCTCGAAGCCAAGTACCGCGATCAGACCGGGGTGGCCGCGCTCAAAATCCGCCACAACGGCGTGCTCGGCTATTTCATCGAAGTGCCCGCGCGGCAGGCCGACCGGCTGATGGCCGCCGATTCGGGCTTTACCCATCGCCAGACAATGGCCGGGGCGGTGCGCTTCAACGCGCTGGCGCTGCATCAGGAAGCCAGCCGGATTGCCGAAGCAGGCGGCCACGCGCTCGCCGCCGAAGCTGCGCATTTTGAAGATCTGACCGCGCGCGTGACCGCCGCGCGCGAAGCCATCGCGCGCACCGCCGCCGCGCTGGCGCGGTTCGATGTCGCCGCCGGCCTTGCCGAACGCGCCGCAACCGGCGGGTGGTGCGCGCCACGCGTGGTCGAAGACCCGGTGCTCGATATCACGGGCGGTCGCCATCCAGTGGTCGAAGCCGCACTGACGGGCAAAGGCGAACGGTTCATCGCCAACGACTGCCGCCTGACCGCTGATGACCGGCTATGGCTGATCGGCGGGCCGAACATGGGCGGCAAATCGACCTTTCTGCGCCAGACCGCGCTGATCGTGCTGCTGGCGCAAGCGGGCAGTTTCGTGCCTGCAACGGCGGCGACCGTCGGCGTGGTTGACCGCTTGTTCAGCCGTGTGGGCGCGAGCGACAATCTGGCGCGCGGGCGTTCGACTTTCATGGTCGAAATGGTCGAAACCGCCGCGATTCTCGCGCAAGCGGGCGAACGCAGCTTTGTCATCCTTGATGAAGTCGGGCGCGGCACATCGACGTATGATGGGCTGGCGCTGGCATGGGCGGTGGTCGAAGCGGTGCACACCGTCAACCGCTGCCGCTGCCTGTTTGCCACGCATTACCACGAACTGACGCGGCTGGCCGAAAGCTGCCCTGCGCTGTCGCTGCACCATGTGCGTGCGCGCGAATGGCAGGGTGATCTGGTGCTGCTGCACGAACTGGCGCAAGGCCCGGCAGACAAAAGCTACGGGCTGGCGGTGGCGCGGCTGGCCGGGGTGTCGCCCACCGTGCTCCAGCGCGCGCGCGCGGTGCTCGACCGGCTGGAACGCGGACGCGCCGCCACCGGCGGGCTGGCCGCGGGGCTGGATGATCTGCCGCTGTTTGTCGCCGTGATCGAAGCCGCGCAAGACCGGATCGATCCCTTGCGCGCGCGGCTTGATGCGCTTGATATCGACGCGCTGACCCCGCGCGCGGCGCTGGATGTGCTCTACGAACTCAAGCGGCAGGCCAGTGACCGAATCTGATCGCCGCTAGACCGGAATGCGATTGGATTGAAACGCATTCCGCTCTAGAGTCTTTGTTTCCGCGTGATTTATTGCGAGCCGCAGTCCACCGAAGGTAAAAACTGCTTCCCACTTTTTACCTTCGGTGGACT
>CAINGT010000140.1 GCA_903848655.1 uncultured Sphingomonadales bacterium | reverse complement strand
CTCCGTCAGCGCTACGCGCTGCCACCTCCCCCAAAGGGGGAGATGCTGGATCGTTATGCGATAGCCCCGCCCCCTCCCGAAAAAAAAGAGGGGGCTTGGGCGCAAGCAATCAGGCTTTGCCGCTGTCGCCTTCGCTTGATTTCAGCGCCGAAGGCGCGACAATCGTGGCGATGGTGGCGTCGGGTTCGTGAGTCACGACTTTGACACCGGCGGGCAGCACGATATCGTGCATGTGGATCGACGCGCCGACTTCGAGCCCGGTAACATCGATGGTGATGTCATCGGGGATCGCTTCGGGAATGGCGATCAGTTCCAGTTCGTGCGCCACGATATTGAGCACGCCGCCTTTTTTCAGGCCGGGCGAAGCATCTTCGTTGATGAACACCACCGGCACTTTGACATGGACCGCATGGGTTGCCGAAACGCGCAGAAAATCGACATGTTCGGGCCGGTCAGACACCGGGTGAAACGCCACGTCCTTGGGCAGGGTGCGGATCACGATGCCGCCGTCAATCGACAGCTCAACAATCGAATTGAAAAAATGGCCCGAACTGAGCGCCTTTTTGAGCGCCTTTTCTTCGAGGTGGACAGCCACCGGGGGCTGATTGCCGCCATAAACGACGGCGGGGGTGCGGCCGGCTCGACGCAGCACGCGGGAGGCTCCCTTGCCTACCTTGTCGCGTGCTTCGGCCGACAGATGCAGCGTTTCGCTCATATGTCTGATCCTAAGGGTTAGATTGACGCCAATTCCCGCCACGCCTCCAGGGATGACCATGATCGGGAAGCGGCGGCGCATAGCCTATGGCGCGCCAAATGCAAGTCACGAAACGCGGCGCACCGTCCATCCGCGCGCGCGCAACTGCGCGGGCAGCCCGTCGCGCCCCACCACATGGCCCGCGCCAACCGCGATCAGCGGTCGCGCGCCGCTGCGCAACAGCGCGTCGATCTGCGCGCTCCACGCCCGGTTGCGCGCGGTCAGCAAAGCGTCGCGCAAGGCCGGATCGCCAAGGAAATCTTGCGCTACGCTTCGCTCCAACGCCGCTTCATCGCCCTTGCGCCATTGCGCCAGCAGGCTGGCTTCGGATTTGCCCGCATCGTTCGCTTCTTGCGCGACAGCGACAAGCAAATGGTTCTGGCTGGTCAAGGGCAGCGCGTCAAACACCGCGAATTGACCATCGACGGTTTCCAGCCCGATCACCGCTTTGCCCGGCATCAGCGCGCGTACCTGCGGTTCGACCCCGTCTGCCACGCTGACGCCCGCGCGCGCGCTGGCGATGGCCGACACTTGCACCGCGACCGCCCACGATTCCTGATCCTTGAACCGCGCATCATCCAGCTCCAGCCGCGCATAAGCCGCGATCAGCGCCGCCCGCCCGACAAGATCAAGCCGCGCGCTGGGCGGAGGCAGGCCGGGCGTGACCGCGCGACGTGCCATCGCTGCGCCAACGCGCGCGGGATCAAGCGGTTCGCCGATTTCCAGCACCAGCCGGTCGGCCCGGGCCATCGCATCGTCGATGGCGGCGCTGCGCCAGCGGGTGCCCGGTGGCAAAGCGTGAACCGTGCCCAAAATCCAGCCGCGCGTGGTCCCATGATCGACCACCGCCCACAGCGCGACATGCGGATCGGGCGCGGGGCTGCACGCGCTGGCCAGCACCAGCGCGATCAACCCCAGCCAGCGGCGGATCATTGCACCCGCTCGACCCGGATGCCCGAGCGCGCCAGACTGTCGATCACCGATTGCGACCCGGCCAGATGCATCGCGCCGATGACCACCAGCACTTTGCCCGGCTGGCGCAAGCGCGCGAGGATCCACGCGGCAAAGCGCTGGTTGCGATCCTGAATCAGCCGTTGTGTCATCACCGGATCATCGCGGGCGGCATCGGCGCGCATCAGCCGCGCGAGCGTGGCGGCATCGCCTTTGCCCCAGGCGGCGATCATGCCATCGACCTGGCCGTTGATTTTGTCAAAATCGGCAATCACGTTGAGCAAATAGCTGACTTGCGTGGCGCGGGGCAGCCCGGCCAGCGCCTCAATCTGATCGGCGGGGGTTTCGATGCCGCTGCGCCCCACGCCGCGCGCGGCCATGCGTGCGGTCAGCGCGGCTTCAACCCCGTCATGTTCGGAAAAGCCGCGCGCCAGAAGCGGCAATGTCGATAGCACCACGGCAGCAAACCATGGTTGATTGGTATCGAACCGCGTCGGCCCAAGACCGAACCGCGCCAGCCGTTCACCCAGATCAAACCGCTGATCCGGCGTCAGCAGCTTGGCCAGCGTGTCGCCGGGCGGTAGCGTGGATCGCGCTTCGATCAGCGCGCCCAGCGCCTTGCGGTCAGGCTCGGCGGTTTCGGTAACGAGTTCGGTGGCCTGATCGGCGGCATCGGCCACCGCGCCGTTGAGCCACGGCGTATTGGGTGCCAGCATGTGCACCGATCCGAACAGCCAGATCGTGGTGTTTGCCTGGCTGATCTTCCACAATGCGGGGTGCAAATCGGGATTCGGCTGCGCCCACGCGACCGCCGGGGCAAGCAACAGCGCGCAGCCAAGGCGGCACACCAGCACGAACAGAGCATTGCTTCGCATAATGGCCCAACATGGCGCAACCGGGCGGCGGGGGCAAGCCTGCTGGATGCGCGGAATAAACGCGCGCAGGTTGATTTGCGCGGGCCAATCGGCCAAAGCCGCCGCCATGGCCGAACCCGCGACAAGCCCCAGCTTTCAGGACATGATCTTGCGGCTCCATGCTTATTGGAGCGCGCACGGCTGTCTGATCCTGCAACCGTATGACATGCGCGTCGGCGCGGGCACGTTTCACACCGCCACCACCTTGCGCGCGCTCGGGCCGGAAGCGTGGCGGGCGGCTTATGTCCAGCCCAGCCGCCGCCCGACCGATGGGCGCTATGGCGAAAATCCCAACCGTTTGCAGCACTATTACCAGTATCAGGTGATCCTCAAGCCCAGCCCGCCCGATATGCAGGCGCTCTATCTCGGCAGCTTGCAGGCCATCGGCATCGACCCGCTGCTACACGATATCCGCTTTGTCGAAGACGATTGGGAATCGCCCACGCTCGGCGCGTGGGGGCTGGGTTGGGAAGTGTGGTGCGACGGGATGGAGGTGACGCAGTTCACGTATTTCCAGCAAATGGGCGGGTTTGACTGCAAGCCGGTGTCGGGCGAACTGACCTATGGCCTCGAACGGCTGGCGATGTATGTGCAAGGCGTTGATAATGTCTATGATTTGCGGTTCAATGACGCGGGCGTAAGCTATGGCGCGGTGTTTCTGGAAAACGAACGCCAGATGTCGAAATGGAATTTTGAGGTCGCCGATACCGATACCTTGTTCGAAGGATTCCGCCGCGCCGAAGCCGAATGCCGCCGCGCCATCGACGCCGGGGTGCCGATAGCGGCTTATGAACAGGCCATCGAGGCGAGCCATCTGTTCAATTTGTTGCAGGCGCGCGGCGTGATTTCGGTGCAGGAACGCGCCAGCTTTATGGGGCGGGTGCGCGATTGCGCGCGCGGATCGTGCGAGGCCTATATGGCGAAATTCGCCGACCAATGGGCGCAGCACTTTCCGGGGTGGAGCGCATGAGCGGCGATTTTCTGCTCGAACTGCGGTCTGAAGAAATTCCGGCGCGGATGCAGGCGGGCGCGCGCGCGGAACTCGAAAAACTGTTCCGCGCGGAATTGCGCTCAAGGGGCGTTGTGCCGGGCGCGGTTACGGTGTGGTCCACCCCGCGTCGGCTGGCGCTGATCGCGCGCGACTTGCCGCTGGTGACCGATCCGGTGCGCGAAGAGATCAAGGGGCCGCGCACATCGGCCCCGGCGGCGGCGCTCGAAGGCTTTTTGCGCAAGACCGGGCTGACGGCCGCGCAACTGAGCGAACGCGATGGCGTGTGGTTTGCGGTGAAGGACATTCCGGGGATCGCGATTGGCGACGTGTTGCGCGATGTCATCGTGGCGCTCGTGCGCGGTTTTTCGTGGCCCAAGTCGCAGCGTTGGGGCGCGGCCTCGCGCCACACCGACAGCTTGCGCTGGGTGCGCCCGTTGCAGGGCATTGTCGCGCTGCTCGATGGCGAGGTGATCGGCCAAGGGCTGGGTGCGCAGTTTGACGGGATCGAGCCGGGGCGTGAAACCTTTGGCCACCGCTTTCACCATGCAGGGCCAATCGTGATCGACGGCGTTGACGACTACGCGCCCAAACTCCATGCCGCGCATGTCATCGTCGATCAGGCGACGCGCGAGGCGATCATCCGCGATGGCGCGCACCGCCTTGCCGCCGAGGCCGGGCTGGAACTGGTTGCGGACGAAGCGTTGGTGATCGAAAACGCCGGGCTGACCGAATGGCCGGTGCCGCTGTTGGGGCGGTTCGATCCGGCGTTTCTGGCAGTGCCGCCGGAGGTGATCCAGCTGACGACGCGGATTAACCAGAAATACTTCATTGCGACCGAGGTTGCGCGTCTCTCGGGCGCTGGACACCCCCACCCAACCCTCCCCCTTGAGGGGGAGGGCTTTAGGGGTTTGCGGCTGGCCAATGCCTTTGTGTGTACGGCCAATATTGCGGCGCATGACGGTGGCGCGGCGATTGTTGCGGGCAATGGCAAAGTCCTTGCCGCGCGGCTGGCCGATGCGCGGTTCTTTTGGGAACAGGATCAGAAAACGCCGCTTGCCGATCATGCCACAAAGCTGGCGCGCATCACGTTTCATGACAAGCTGGGCAGCCTGGCCGACAAAGTCGCGCGCGTGGCCGATCTGGCCGAATGGCTGGCACAGCAGGGCGTGGTGCCGGGTGCCGATCCGGCGCAGGCGCGGCTGGCGGCAGAGCTGTGCAAGGCTGACCTCGTCACCGATATGGTTGGCGAATTTCCTGAATTGCAGGGCATCATGGGCGGCTATTACGCCCGCGCCGAAGGCCTGCCCGCCGCTGTTGCTGATGCGATCCGCGATCATTATCAGCCCGCCGGTCCGTCTGACCCGGTGCCCGCCGCGCCGGTCAGCGTGGCGCTGGCACTGGCGGACAAATTGGACACGTTGCGCGGCTTTTTCGCGATCAACGAAAAGCCCACCGGATCAAAAGACCCATTTGCGCTGCGCCGCGCGGCGCTGGGGGCGATCCGGCTCATCACCGCCAACGCCTTGCGGCTGAGCGTGGCCGAAGGCGATTTGCTGGCGTTTTTTGCCGAGCGGCTCAAGGTCCAGCAACGCGAAGCCGGGGTGCGCCACGATCTGATCGATGCGGTGCTGGCGCAAGGGGGGGAGGGCGATCTGGTCCGTCTGCTCGCCCGGGTCAAGGCGTTGCAGGCTTTTGTCGGCAGCGAGGATGGCATCAACTTGCTCGCGGGCTACAAACGCGCCGCCAATATCCTCAAGCGCGAAAGCTGGGAGCCGCAGGCACAGGACTATGTGCCAGAACCGGCGGAAACCGCGCTCGCCGCCGCGCTGGCAGCAGCCGCACCGCGTGTCGATGGCGCGCTGGGTGATGAAGACTTTACCGCCGCAATGGCCGCGCTCGCCGGGTTGCGCGCGCCCATCGATGCCTTTTTCGAGACGGTTACGGTCAATGATGCGGATGCGAACAAGCGCGCCAATCGGTTAGATTTGCTTGACCGCTTTCGTGCTGCGGTGCACAAAGTCGCCGATTTTTCGCGTATCGAAGGCTAGCGCAGAGAGCGCAAGGACAAGGGTTGAGGGGGCCAGTTTGGTCATGAGCGCATACCTATTCCATTTCGGCGGCGGCGCGAGGTCTGATGATCCCCGGTCGCGCGACAAGACGATTACCGGCGGCAAAGGCGCGAACCTTGCTGAAATGGCGGCCATTGGCCTGCCAGTGCCGCCGGGGTTTACCATCAGCACCGAAGTGTGCACGCTCTACAACCGCGCGGGCAAGACATTCGACGCCGACCTGCAGGGCGCCGTCGCGCAGGGCATTGCGCATATCGAGGCGGCGACGGGCCGCAGATTTGGCGATGCGGCCAATCCGCTGCTGGTGTCGGTGCGATCTGGCGCGCGGGTATCGATGCCGGGGATGATGGATACCGTGCTCAACCTCGGGCTGAACGATGCGACCGTGGCGGGGCTGGCGCGCGGCGCGGGCGATGCGCGCTTTGCGTGGGATTCGTATCGGCGGTTCATCCAGATGTATGCCGATGTCGTGCTCGGGCTCGATCATCACCGGTTCGAAGACGCGCTGGAAATCGCTAAAGAAGATCAGGGATTTTACGCCGATATCGAAATGCAGGCCGAACATTGGCAGGCGCTGGTGGGCGAATACAAGGCGATTGTGGCCGAAGAATGGGGCCGCCCGTTTCCGCAAGATGTGCACGAACAGCTGTGGGGGGCCATCGCGGCAGTGTTCGATAGCTGGGAATCGGACCGCGCCAAAGTCTATCGGCGGCTCAATGCCATCCCCGGTGATTGGGGCACGGCGGTCAATGTGCAGGCGATGGTGTTCGGCAATATGGGCGATACATCGGCCACCGGCGTCGCGTTCACGCGCGATCCAGCGACGGGCACGCGCGCCTATTACGGCGAATGGCTGGTCAATGCCCAAGGCGAAGACGTTGTCGCAGGGATTCGCACCCCGCAATACCTGACCCGCGCCGCGCGTGAGGCCGCCGGGGCCAAGCCGCTGTCGATGGAAGAGGCAATGCCCGCCGCATATGCCGAATTGGCGCGCGTGTTCGATCTGCTCGAAGCGCATTATCAAGACATGCAGGATATCGAATTCACCGTCGAACAAGGCAAATTGTGGATGCTGCAAACCCGTTCGGGCAAGCGCACCGCCAAAGCCGCGCTCAAGATGGCGGTCGATATGGTGCACGAAGGCTTGATCGACGAAGCGACCGCGATTCGCCGGATCGATCCGATGGCGCTCGATCAATTGCTGCACCCGACGCTCGATCCGACCGCGCCGCGCGATGTGCTGACGCGCGGGCTGCCCGCATCGCCCGGCGCGGCATCGGGCGCGGTGGTGTTTGACGCCGATACCGCAGAGCGGCGCGCCGAACGCGGCGATGCGGTTATTCTGGTACGGGTCGAAACCAGCCCTGAAGATATTCACGGAATGCATGCCGCGCGCGGCGTGCTGACCGCGCGCGGCGGCATGACCAGCCATGCGGCGGTGGTGGCGCGCGGCATGGGGCGGCCTTGCGTGTCGGGCGCATCGGCGCTGTCGATTGATCTGGCGGCGCGGGTGGCGCGTATCGCCGGGCGCACCGTCAGCGAAGGCGATGTCATCACGCTCGATGGCTCTACCGGCGAAGTCATGGCAGGCGAAGTGCGCACGGTTGAACCCGAACTCGTCGGCGATTTCGGCGTGCTGATGGGCTGGGCCGACCGGCACCGCCGCATGAAAGTTCGCGCCAATGCGGAAACCCCGGCCGACTGCAAAGTCGCGCGCCAGTTCGGGGCCGAAGGCGTGGGGCTGTGCCGCACCGAACACATGTTTTTTGATGCCGGGCGGATCACCGCCGTGCGCCAGATGATTCTGGCCGACAGCGAAACCGCGCGCCGCGCCGCGCTGGCAATTTTGCTGCCCGAACAGCGCGCAGATTTTACCGGGATATTCGAAGTCATGGCCGGGCTGCCGGTCACGATCCGCCTGCTCGATCCGCCGCTGCACGAATTTCTGCCCACTGCCGCCGCCGAATTCGCAGAACTGGCCGAAGTGACCGGGCTGGGGGTCGATCATCTGCGCCGCCGCGCCGAAGAATTGCACGAATTCAATCCGATGCTTGGGCATCGCGGCTGCCGGCTGGGGATCACGTTTCCCGAAATCTATGAGATGCAGGCGCGCGCGATTTTTGAAGCCGCGCTCGATGTCATTGCGGTTTCGGGCGACGCGGTCGTGCCCGAAATCATGATTCCGCTGGTGGCGACGCGCAAAGAAGTCGAGATTTTGCGCACGCTGATCGACCGCGTGGCGCAAGCGGTGTTTGCCGAACGCGGCCAACACCTCGACTATCTGGTCGGCACGATGATCGAACTGCCGCGCGCGGCGCTGATGGCGCACGACATCGCGCACGAGGCGCGGTTCTTTTCGTTTGGCACCAACGATCTGACGCAGACGACGCTGGGGGTCAGCCGCGATGACGCGTCGCGGTTCCTGAACCCTTATGTCGAACAGGGGATCTATCCGCGCGATCCGTTCGTCAGCCTCGACATCGAAGGCGTCGGCCAATTGGTCGAACTTGCCGCCGAACGCGGCCGCCGCACCCGCCCCGATCTGAAGCTGGGCATTTGCGGCGAACACGGCGGCGATCCGGCCTCGATTGCCTTTTGCGAACAGATCGGGCTCGATTACGTGTCCGCCAGCCCCTATCGCGTCCCCATCGCCCGCCTCGCCGCCGCGCAAGCCGCGCTTGGGTAACAGCGCGTCAGAACTTAGAGCGTGATGCGAAAAAGTGGGAACCGGTTTTTCGCAATAAATCACGCGAAAACAAAGACTCTAGAGCGGAATGCGATTCAATCTAATCGTATTCCGCTCTAGGCGCGCGGAGCGGTCTGGCCCAGCCTGACAGGGTGAGGATTTCAAACGTTTCCGTTACCCGCCCCGCTTCGGCCATTGCATCAAACGCGATGTGCGCGCGGGCGAGCGCGGCTTTGCTCAGCGGCGGGCCGCCGCGCGTCAGGCACGCTGTCAGCGCTTGCGCGCGCAAATCGGCGATCAGGCGGTCAAACCGGCGGTAGCTGACGCGCAAGCTGCGGCTGTCGGTGACTGGATCGGCAAACCCGGCGCGTTGCAGCAATTGGCCGCCCGCGCGCACGTCGATCTGCGGGTGGAGGCGCGGGGCGGGGCGGTCGCCATCGGCGGCGAGCATGACTGCGCGCAGCGCGGGCAGGCTGCCCGCGCCGGGCATCGCCATGATCGCCAGCCCGCCGGGGGCCAGTGCGCGGCGCAGATGGAGCAGCGCGCCGGGCAGATCGTTGACCGTATCGAGCGTGCCCAGACTGGCGATCAGATCGAAGCGGTCGGCAAAGGCCAGCGGTTGTGTTTCATCAATCGGCACTTCTCCCACCAGCGGCACCGGATCGGCGCGCGTGACCACGCTGCCTTGCGCGGTCAGCGCGCTGGCCAGCGCGCCGGACACATCGCCCACCACCAGCGCGCGCGCGGGCTGATGGCGCAAGAATGCCAGCCGGTCGCGCACATCATCGACCATATCGTCGATCATGAACCGCGCGGCATCATCGCCGCGCTGAAGCACGCGCATCCGCTGCCGCAGTGCAAGGCGGCGGTGCGGGGCAAAGATTTCGGGCGGGGGCGGGGGCGTGGGCGGGGGCGCGGGCATCGCTGCTTCCCTGCCGCGATATGGCGCACTTGCCAAGGCTGCGATGCGCGCCGAAGATCAGCGCCGATGGCTGGACTGATCGATCTGCTGTTTCCACCGCGCTGCCCGTTGTGCGGCGATGCGCTGGCTGCGCAAGCCGGGCTGTGCGCGGCGTGCTGGTCGGGGCTGGCGATCCCCGGCGATCCCTGCTGCGCGCGCTGCCAGCGTCCAGTGCCCGACCGGATTGCGCAACAGGGCGTCGATGGCGCGCTGGCGCTGGCCGACGCCGCGCAAGGCACGTGGATTTGCGCGCCATGTCTGGCGCAAGCGCCGCGTCATGACGGGATTGCGGCGGCAACGCTCTATAATGATACCGCGCGGCGGCTGGTGCTGGGGTTCAAGCACGGGCGGCGGATTGGGCTGGCGGGCTTGCTGGTGCGGTTGATGGTGCCGCGTTTGCCGCCGCTCGATGGCGAATGGCTGGTGGTGCCAGTGCCCTTGCACCGCTGGCGCCTGTGGCGGCGCGGGTTCAACCAGTCGGCGCTGCTGGCGCAAGGCATTGCGCGCGCGATTGGTCAGCCGCTGCTGGTCGATGGCTTGCAACGTCCGCGCCGCACTCCGCCGCTGGGCCATTTGGGACGCGCACGCCGCGCTGCGCTGCTAAAGGGGGCGATCCGCGCCCATCCGGCGCGGCTGGCGCGGCTGGCGGGGGCGAATGTCGTGCTGGTCGATGATGTCCTGACCAGCGGGGCAACCACCCAAGCCTGCCTCGACGTTCTGCACAAAGCCGGGGTGCGGCGGGTAAAGATCGCCTGTTTCGCGCGCGCCATCGACGACACCCAGGCTTTGGGTGCGCCTGCTTCAACCGCGATGACCAGCCTGTCTTCCTGATCCATAAACGATGACGCCCGGGGAGTGATCCCCGGGCGTCAAGCGCGACGAAATTTTTGGCGACAAGGCGTGGTTTCCACACTCTCGGCAGTCCCCCGACCGCCATCGCAAATGATCCCTCATGCTTGGCCGAGCGATTTGACGCTCTGGCCCGTGCACGGCAATATCCCTGAACTCTGGCGCTTGCTGCGCCGCCTTGCGGGCGGTTCACAATCCCGGTTCCCTCAAACCGATGGACTGTATGTGCCGCGAATGGACGGGCGTTGAAACGGGAATGTCATTCAACCATGGATTTTGCCCAGCCAATGTGGTTATCGTGCAACAAATGGCCAAAGTGGCGTGATGCCGATGGCCCAAGCCAGCAAGGAATCCGCCAATTTCGTCTGTACCCGATCCATCACCTGCCGATATTCGTGAATTGGGCACCGCGTTCATGCCGCGTTTTGACTCGCAAGGGCTGGTGACTGCGGTGGCGGTTGATCGCGCCAGCGGTCGGCTGCTGATGCTGGCGCATATGAACGAACAGGCCATCACGCAGACCCGCGCGACCGGCCTTGCGCATTTCTGGTCGCGATCGCGCCGGGCGCTGTGGCAAAAAGGCGAAACGTCGGGCCATGTGCTGCGCGTGGTCGAAATTCGCGTCGATTGCGATCAGGATGCGCTGGAACTGGTGGTCGATCCGGCTGGCCCGGCCTGCCACACCGGCGCAACCAGCTGTTTCTATCGCCGCCTGACGCGTGCGGGCACGCTCGAACGGATTACCGGCGCGTGAAGGGGCGGTAAAAGCCGGGCGCAAGCGCCGTTTTCGCCTGGGCTTTTAGCCGTATAGCTCATCCAGCAGGCTGGTCAGCGCCGCCCATGACTGGCGGTCGGCGCTGGCGTCATAGCCAATAGCGGCCATGCCGCGCGCGTCGCTGTCGGGGTCGGAAAATCCGTGGCGGACCCCGGCATAGCTGTGGAAATGCCAGTTGGCCCCGGCCTGGTCCATTTCTTCCCAGAATGCCGTGACGTGTGCGCGCGGCACGAGTGGATCGGCATCACCGTGGCAGATCAGAATGCGGGGCGCGATCGGGGTCTGCGCGGTGGCGGGCCGGTCGGTTGACAGGATGCCGTGAAAGCTGGCGACCAGCGCCAGTTGCTCGCCCGTACGCGCCGCTTCCAGCACCGCCTGCCCGCCCATGCAATAACCGATGGACGACAGCGTCAGATCGCCCGCGATGGCGCGCAACGCGGCCACGCCCGCACTGATGCGGCGGCGATAGCCATCGACATCGGCGCGCAACGCTTGGGCAAGCTCCAGCGAATGGGCAAAATCATGCACCGGGGTGCCGTAGAAATCGGCGACCAGCGCGATGAACCCGGCTTCGGCCAGCATTTCGGCGCGCGCCATGATCGGCTCATTGGCGTTGAGGATAGTGGGCCAAATCACCACCGCGCCGCGCGGGACCGCGCGCGCGGGGCGAGCGAGCCAACCGGTCAGCGCGACCGCGCCATCGGAATAAGCGACGGGTTCAAGGTTCATGATGTGATTACTCCGGCAGGAAATCGGGGACCGACAAATAGCGTTCGCCCGTATCATAGTTGAACCCCAGCACGCGGCTGCCGAGCGGCAGATCGGGCAGTTTCTGCGCGATGGCGGCGAGTGTCGCGCCCGAACTGATCCCGACCAGCAGCCCTTCGACCCGCGCACTGCGGCGTGCCCAGTCTTTGGCGGCGGCGGGATCGACCTGGATCGCGCCTTCGATCGACTGGGTGTGCAGATTGCCGGGGATGAACCCCGCGCCAATACCCTGAATCGGGTGCGGCGCGGGCTGACCGCCCGATATGACCGGCGACAGCGTCGGTTCGACCGCCCAAGCCTGCAAGTTTGGCCAGACTTGCTTCAGCCGTTCGGCGCAGCCGGTCAGGTGTCCGCCGGTGCCCACCCCGGTAATCAGCGCATCAATCGGCGAATCGGCAAAATCGTCGAGAATCTCGATGGCGGTGGTGCGCACGTGCGCGGCGATATTGGCGGGGTTTTCAAATTGCTGCGGGACCCATGCGCCGGGGATTTGCTCGACCAATTGGCGCGCGCGTTCGATCGCGCCTTTCATGCCCTTTTCACGCGGGGTCAGATCGAATGTCGCGCCATAGGCCAGCATCAGACGGCGGCGTTCGATTGACATCGATTCGGGCATCACCAGAATCAGCCGATAGCCTTTGACCGCCGCCACCAGCGCCAGCCCGATCCCGGTATTGCCCGAAGTCGGCTCGATAATCGTGCCGCCGGGGCGCAACGTGCCGTCGGCTTCGGCGGCTTCGATCATGGCCAGCGCGATGCGGTCCTTGATCGATCCGCCGGGGTTTGATCGTTCGTTCTTGATCCACACCTCGTGGTCGGGAAACAGCCGCGACAACCGGATATGCGGGGTCTTGCCGATAGTGGCCAGAACGGAATCCGCTTTCATGATGCTTGCTCCTTCAATGGCTGGATAGACAGGTCAGTCAGCATAACGATTTGAAAACGTGCGCACGCGGCGCAATTCGGGAAAGCCCAGCGTCCAGATAACGGTCACCACCACCGCGCCGATCCCGCCGAACACGACTGCGCCGGTCGCGCCCAGCAGCGCCGCAGCCAGCCCCGATTCCATTTCGCCCAATTCGTTCGAGGCGGATATCGCCAGCCCCGATATTGCCGAAACCCGCCCGCGAAGGCCATCGGGGGTGTGCAATTGCACCAGTGTATTGCGGATGAACACCGACACCATGTCCGCTGCACCCAGAATGGCGAGCAGCACCAGCGACAGCACGATATGGCGCGACAGGCCAAAGCCGACCGTGGCCAGCCCGAACACCGCCACCGCTTGCAGCATCCGCGCGCCGACATCGCGCGCAATCGGCTGATAGGCGATAATCAGCCCGACCACCGTCGCGCCAAAGCTGGGCATCGCGCGCATGATCCCCAGCCCATAAGCGCCGACCGGATGGCCCTGCCATGTCAGGATATCGCGGGCATAGACCGGCAGCAGCGCGGTCGCCCCGCCCAGCAGCACGGCAAACAGATCGAGCGTGACACAGCCAAACAGGAACCGGTCGCGCCACACATGGATCAGCCCTTCGCTGATCTGGCGCAACGGGTGCGCACCGGCATTGCCCGGCGGCGGCGGCACCGGGCGGATCGCGGCCATGCTGATCGCCGCGATCATCAGCAGCGAACCGCCCAGCGCATAAGGCAGCGCCGGGCCGAAAGCATAGAGCACCCCCGCCAGCGACGGCCCGCCGATTGATCCGATCTGCCAGGCCATCGCGCCGATGGCAATCGCGCGCGGCATTAGCCCGGCGGGCACGATATTGGGGGCAATCGACGATTGTGCCGGGCCGATGAACGAGCGCGCTGCGCCATGCAGCCCCGCCAGCGCGAACAGCACTGGCAGTGATCGCCAATCGTACCATGTAACCAGCGCCAGCGCTGCCACGACCAGCGCATCCAGCGCGGTGAACAGCATCGCAATATTGCGCCGGTCAAACCGGTCCGCCACCACCCCCGCCACCGGCGCGAGCAGGATTTGCGGCAGAAATTGCACCAGCCCCAGCAGCCCGAGCTGAAACGCCGCCGCGCGCATGGACATGCCATAGGTGCCGCGCGCGACATCGTAAATCTGATAGCCCAGCACCACCACGACGCCGGTAACCGCAAACACCGACAGGCACCGGCTCAACCAAAAGCGCCGGTAATCGGGGATCGCCAGCGGTGAAGCGGGCATTAGTGGCAAATCGACATCGGTCACAGTTGCACGCCATGGCAGCGCACTGCGCGCTTGCCAAGCGTTCAAACCAGCCCGGAAGAAAACTCAACTAAAAAAGTTGATATTTTACCGCTGCGACAGCGTCCGCGCTACCGCATCCTGCCACCCGGCCACCAGCGTCGCGCGGCGCTCTGCACCCATCGTCGGCACAAACCGCGCGCCGCGTCGCCAAGTACGCGCCAGCGCATCCAGCCCGCTCCACACCCCGACCGCCAGCCCGGCATGAAACGCCGCGCCCAGCGCCGTGGTTTCGAGATGCGCGGGCCGTTCGACCGGGGTATCGAGCAGATCGGCAAGGAATTGGCACAGCCAATCGTTTGCTGCCATGCCGCCATCGACGCGCAAGGCGGCGGGCCAGACCGCGCCATCGGCGGCCATCGTCGCGGCCAGATCGCGCGTCTGGAATGCCACGGCTTCCAGCGCGGCGCGCGCCAGATGCGCCTGCGTGGTGCCCAAAGTCAGGCCAAAAATCGCGCCGCGTGCATCGGGGTCCCAATGCGGCGCGCCCAGTCCGGCAAAAGCCGGCACCATCGTTACGCCGTGGGCATCATCGACACTGGTGGCCAAGTCTTGCGTCTGGCTGGCATGGGTGATGACGCCCAACCCGTCGCGCAGCCATTTGATCGCCGCACCCGCGACGAAAATCGATCCTTCGAGCGCATACGTCATCTGCCCGCCCAGCCGATAGGCCGGGGTGGTCAGCAGCCCGCCGTGCGAGGTCAGCGCCTGATCGCCGGTGTTTATCAGCATGAAACAGCCGGTGCCATACGTCGATTTGACGTCGCCGGGCTGAAAGCACACTTGCCCGAACAGCGCTGCCTGCTGATCGCCCGCCATGCCCGCAATCGGGATCTGCACGTCGAACAGCCCCGGCGCGGTCACCCCGAACACGTGGCTGTTATCGTGCACGTGCGGCAGAATCGCCATTGGCACGCGCAACAGGCGGCACAATTCTTCATCCCATTGCTGGCGGTGGATGTCATAGATCAGCGTGCGCCCGGCATTGGTTACATCAGTGGCGTGCACCGCGCCGCCGGTCAGCCGCCACAGCAAAAAGCTGTCGATCGTGCCGAACGCCAGTTCGCCACGTTCGGCCCGGTCGCGCGCGCCGGGCACATGATCGAGTATCCACGCGATCTTGGTTGCCGAAAAATACGGATCGAGCACCAGCCCGGTGCGTTCGGCCACCAATGCACCCGCCCCTTGGGCCTTGAGCGCGTGGCAGGTGTCGGTGGTGCGGCGGTCCTGCCACACGATAGCGCGGTGGATCGGCGCGCCGCTCGCGCGGTCCCACACCACGGTGGTTTCGCGCTGGTTGGTAATGCCAATGGCGGCAATCTGCCCGGCGGTCAGCCCGGCCCCGGCAATCGCTTGGCGCGCGGTGGCCAGCGTGTCGCGCCAGATATCTTCAGGATCGTGTTCGACCCAGCCAGCGGCGGGATAATGCTGGGCAAATTCGGCCTGGGCGGTGGCGACCGGCTGTGCCGCGCTGTCAAAAACTATGGCCCGGGTGGACGTGGTGCCCTGATCGATCGCCAGAATGTGCTGCGCCATAATGCCTTGCTATCCTCTCGCATTTTCGTTTGATGTTCGTTATAGCGTGATTGCGTTCGTTTCACATTCGTTTTTTGCGTTTCCCGCCGCGCGGGCTTTTCGGGAGCATTCCATTATGGCCGCGTCAGATCAAGCGCCGGATCAGCGCGTGTACGATTTGCTGATCGTTGGCGGCGGGATCAACGGCGCGGGGATTGCGCGCGATGCCGCCGGGCGCGGGTTGTCAGTCATGCTGGTCGAAGCCGAAGATCTGGCACAACACACCTCGTCGGCTTCGACCAAGCTGATCCACGGCGGATTGCGCTATCTGGAATATGGCGAATTTCGGCTGGTGCGCGAAGCATTGATCGAGCGCGAGCGGCTATGGGGTATGGCCCCGCACATCATCTGGCCGCTGCGGTTCGTGCTGCCGCAACTGCATTCGCCGCGCCCGGCGTGGATGGTGCGGCTGGGGCTGTGGCTCTATGACCATCTGGGCGGGCGCAAGCGACTGCCCGCCACGCAGACCATCGATCTGGCCAAAGCCGCGCAAGGCACCGGTCTGAAACCGGGCGCGCGCCGCGCCTTCATTTATTCGGACTGCTGGGTTGAAGACAGTCGGCTGGTGGTGTTGAACGCCATGGATGCCGCCGCGCGCGGCGCGGTGATTTGCACGCGCACCCGCCTGGTATCCGCGCGGCGCGACGGGGCCGGGTGGACCGCCACTATCACCGATGCGGCGGGTGAACAGACCGTGCGCGCGCGTGCGATGGTCAACGCCGCCGGGCCATGGGTCGAAGACGTGCTGCAACGCACCCGCGATCCGGCGCGCGCTTCGAACCAGCGCGACCGGGGGGTGCGGCTAATCAAGGGCAGCCATATCGTGCTGCCCCGGCTCTATCCCGGCGATCACGCATTCATGCTGCAAAACCCCGACCGGCGGGTGGTGTTCGCAATTCCCTATGAAGGCGAATTCACGCTGATCGGCACAACCGACGAGCCGTGGACCGAACCACCCGGCCCGGCCAAAATCTCGCCCGCAGAAACCGACTATCTGCTCGACACGGTCAACCGCTATTTCTCGGCGCAAGTGTCCCGCGCCGATGTGCGCTGGTCCTATGCCGGGATTCGTCCCTTGTATGATGACCATGCCAGCAGCGCTTCGGCGGTTACGCGCGACTATGTGCTCGATCTTGATGCGCCTGCCGGGGAAGGGGCACTGCTCAGCGTATTTGGTGGCAAGATCACGACGTATCGCAAGCTGGCCGAACACGCGCTCGAAAAGCTGGGGCCGCTGTTCCCCTATATTCGCCCGGCGTGGACGGCGGGCGCGGTGCTGCCCGGCGGCGATCTGCCGGGGGGTGATTTCGATGGCTATGTCGCGCAATTGGCCACGCGCCATCCGGCGATGCCGCAAGCGTTGCTACGGCGGCTGGCGCGCGCTTATGGCACGTGCGCCGAATCGGTGCTCGCCGATGCACACACCCCCGATGATCTGGGCCGCGATTTCGGTGCGGGGCTGACCGAGGCCGAACTTGGCTACCTGATGCGCGCCGAATGGGCCGTCAGCGCCGATGACGTGTTGTGGCGGCGCAGCAAGCTGGGGCTGCACGTGCCGCCAGAGGCACCTTTGCAGATTGCGGCCTGGCTGGCCGCGCCCAAACTTGGCTGATCGCAGCGCCAGCGCGGCACGGCGCGCGGCGATCCTTGCCACCGTGCGGCAAACGGGTGAAGTCAATGTCGCCGCGCTCGCCGCTGGCTGTGCCGTTACCCCGCAGACCATCCGCCGCGATCTCAACCAGTTGGCGGCGCGCGGGCTGATCGCGCGGGTCCATGGCGGGGCAGAACTGGGATCGGGCATTGCCAACGCGCGCTATGCCCAACGGCGCGGGATGGCCGCCGCTGCCAAAGCGCGGATCGGGGCCGCCGCCGCCGCGCTCGTGCCCGAAGGCGCGTCGCTGTTCATCAATATCGGCACCACCACCGAGGCGGTGGCGCGCCATCTGGTCGATCATCGCACGCTGCTGGTGGTGACCAACAATCTGAATGTCGTCGATCTTTTGGCCGGGCGCGATGGCCTTGCCGTGATTGCGGTGGGCGGGCACGTGCGCGCCGGGGATCGCGCGGTGATCGGCGCGCTGGCCGATCAGTTCATCGACAATTTTCAGGTCGATCTCGCGCTGATCGGCGCTTCGGGCTTAAGCGAGGCGGGCGATCTGCTCGATTTCGATGCCGATGAAGTGCTCGTTGCGCGGCGCATTATCCGTCAGGCGCGCACGGTGATCCTGGTGGCTGACAGCAGCAAGATCGGCCGCGCCGCGCCGATCCGCATCGCCGGGCTGGATGCCATCAGCCACCTGGTCATCGACCGCGTGACCAGTGCACCCTTGCGCGCGGCACTGGCGGCGCAAGGCGTGGCGCTGACCGAAACCGGATGACGGCTTATTTGCCGAACCAGATCCGCCGGAACTGCGGCTTGCCATCAAAAAACTGGTGCTTGACCGCCCCGGCAATATGCAGCGCAACCACGCCGATCAGCAGCTTTGCAGTCCATTCGTGCACCCCGCCGAACAGGCCGTGCCACCAGTCTTTGCCCGCATCGCTCAACCCGCCGAACAGCGGCAGGCGGAACCATGGTACTTGGCCGAACAGCACCAGCGGATGCTCTGCCGCGCCTTTCCATGCCGAATCGTGCAACCAGCCCGCCAGCGGCACCAGCACCATCAGCAAATACAGCACATGATGCGCGCTGACCGACAGCTTGCGTTCCCACACTTTCAGACCGGGCAGCGGTGCGGGTGCGGGATGGCCGATTTTCCACAACACGCGCATCGCGATCAGCCCGATCAGCGTGATACCGATCGATTTGTGCAGATTTACCGCCGCGCGGATCTGGTCGGGGTGCGCGACTTCGAGATCTTCAAACCCCAGCCCTTTCCAAAGATTGTAGATGATGCCAAGGGCCACCAGCCAGTGCAGGGCAACGGCAACCGAGGTGTAGCGATCAGTCGATGGTCTTTGGGGCATGAAACCAGAACTCCGGCGCGTGCTAGGGATCTGGATTTTCCTGCCATAGCCCGCGCCGCAGTCCAAGGATCAAATGTGCCGGCCAGCATGGGTTCAGAACAATTCGGACAGGTTTAACCGCATGAGCATTCTTGATCCCGGCTTTCGCGCGCTGTCGCCGCGCGTGTCTGCGCGCCCGGTGCCGTGGATCGCCATCCTGCTCGGCTGGGTCGGGCCGGTGCTGCTGGTCGCGCTGTTATGGCAAGGGGTAACGCGCAATGCGCTGCTCGGCTGGGCGGTCGGGCTGGTCTATATCGGCTATGACACATTTCTGCTGGGGTTTACCGCGGTGCAATTGTGGCCCTTGCGCCGGACCATGCGCGCGAGCCCGCTGCCGGTGGCAGGGGGCGCACGGCCTGCCATGAGCGCGATCATCGCCGCACACAACGAGCAGGCATCGTTGTGCGTGACCATCGACACGCTGGCGGGGCAGGATGAACCGCCCGAAGTGATCGTGCTGGCCGATGACGGATCAACCGATGACAGCGCGGCGGTGCTCCATGCCGCCTATGGTTTGGAACCGCCGCCGCTGGGGCAGATGAGCGCACCATCGCCGGTCTTGCCCGCGTTGCGCTGGTTGCGACTGGCGCACGGCGGCAAAGCGCGTGCGCTTAACGCGGCGATCCCTTTGCTCGATACCGAACTGGTGCTGACGGTCGATGCCGATACGCTGCTGGCACCCGGCGCGCTGCGGGCAATGCGCGATGCCTTTGCGGCGGAACCGCAACTGGTGGCCGCCACCGGGGTCTTGGTGCCGATCTGCGGCAGCGCACCGGGCCAACGGCTGTTCGAATGGTTTCAACGCTATGAATATGTGCGCAATTTCCTGTCGCGGTTTGCGTGGATGCGGCAGGATGGGCTGTTGCTGATATCGGGCGCATTTGCCGGGTTTCGCCGCCAGGCGCTGGTGCGCGCGGGCGGGTTCGACGATGATTGCATGGTCGAAGATTATGAACTGATCCACCGGATGCACCGCCATGCCCACGAAGCCGGGCTTGACTGGCGGGTGCGCGTGGTGGGCGGCGCGATTGCCAGCACCGATGCCCCCGCCAGCCCGCTGGCGTTCATGCGCCAGCGCCGCCGCTGGTTCGGCGGGTTTTTGCAGACCCAGCACTGGAACCGCGACATGGTCGGCAACCCGCGCTTTGGTCGGCTGGGAACACGGATGCTGGTGGTCAAGGCGCTGGACACGATCCAGCCAATCTATGGGCTGGCGGCCTTTGCCATTCTGGTGTCGCTGTTGATACGCGGCAGCTTGCCGGTGGTGGGCGCAATCGTGGCGGTCATGCTGGGCAAAGTGCTGATCGATCTGACATTTCATCTGTGGTCGATCACGCTCTATCGCCGCTGGACCGGGCAGCGCGACGGACTGGCGCTGGGCCCGGCGCTGGTGGCATCGTTCTTCGAACCGTTCAGCTTTCAACTGTTGCGCCACGCCGGGGCGGCATGGGGCTGGATCGCCTTTCTGACCGGTGGTGGCGGCGGCTGGGGCGCCCAGCAGCGCACCGCGCTGTCGCGCGCGGTCATTGCCACCGCGCGCCCCGCCGAATCCTAGAGCGTGATGCGATAAGAAAGAATCGCATCATGCTCTAGGAGTCTTTGTTTTCGCATGATTTTTTGCGAGCCGCAGGCCACCGAAGGTAAAAACCGGTGCCCACTTTTTACCTTCGGTGGCCTGCGGCTCGCATCATGCTCTAACGCCTTAATTCCGCAAGCCGGAGCGGGGGAAATCGCGCGGCGGGGTGGCGCGGGCTGGCGGCATCACGCGCGGCAGACAGGGGATGACAAAGCTGGTCTGTTTGTGGCAGCGTTCGCACACTTCGCCCAGCGCACCGCGATGGACATCATCCTTGCGGTGGCAATCGATGCAGCGGCTGGCAGGTTTGACCGTGTTGACCGATTGCGGGTGGCAGGCAACGCACGTTACCCGCTGATGCGCCCCGATCAGCGGAAACCGGGTCTGCGCGTGATCGAATTTCGCCACTTTCCATGTGATCTGGCTGTGGCAATCGGCGCATTTGGGGCCATCGGCGCCGCGATGCACATCATCGCGCGCGTGACAGCCATTGCAGGCCACTGGCGCGCGTTTGGGTGGTTCGGCGCGTGCGTGGCAGGCCTTGCAGGGCAGCGGGCGATGCGCCCCACGCAAGGCGAAGGCCGCTACGCGGTCGTGGTCAAAGCGGATCGTGCGCCAGACTTGCGTGCCGTGGCATTGCGCGCAGTGCGGACCATCTGCCCCTTGATGCACATCGGCTTTGGCATGGCACGCCACGCAAGTCGAGGCCACACCGCGCCATTGCTGGGCGACATGGCAGCCCGTGCACGCGGTGGTGACATGCGCCCCGGTCAGCGGATAGCGCGTGCGATCATGATCGAATGGCAGCACGTCGCGCCAGCGCGCGGTGGTGTGGCACGACTGGCATTGCGGCCCCAGCCGCCCGCGATGGACATCGGCGCGCGCATGGCACGCAGCGCAGGCTTGCGGCGTTTCGCGAAACCGCACCATGCCAATGTGGCACGCCGCGCACTGCACCCGCGCGTGGCCCCCGGTCAGGCGATATGCTGTTTGCGTGTCGTGGTGAAAGCGGGAGCGGTCCAGCACCGCCAGCTTGGCATCACGGCCACGGTGTTCGGCATGGCACGTGCTGCACGGGCGCGGGCGCGCTTCGGCCACCAGCCCGTGCCAGCGGCGGTGCGTGGCGATATCACGCGCGATGCCGGTGTGGCACGACAGGCAACGGTCCGGCTGCGCGCTCCGCTGAAATTGCACATGACAGGCGGTGCAGCGTGTTTCCAGCGCGTGGTGCGCGCGCGACAACGGGCCGGGGCTGACCAGCCGCTCGATCACGGTTTCGGCGCGCCCGCTGCCGAATGCCGCACACAGCACCAGCGCCACGATCAGGGCGCACCACCGTGCCATCAGTAGGCATGGGCCATGAAGACATGGACCAGCACCGCCAGCCCCAGCACGATAAACAGCGGGACATGCAAATAATGCCACATCCCCGTCAGCGACCGTGCCCAAGCGTGCGCGCTGCGGTGCGCCCAAGGCAGCGCATAACGCGCGATCAGCCCGCTGCCGACGACCAGCAGCATGGCAATCAGCGCAAACCCGGCATTGATCGACCGCCAGCCGAACCGCGCATGGACCAGCACCGCCACCGGGCCGAACAGCCCCAGCAGCACATGCGCGTGGTACCACCAGCCCACCGACCAGCGCCCGCGCTGCACCCGTTTGCGCAACGAATAGGCCAGCACCAGCAGCATCATCAGCGCCCCGCCCAGCCCGAGCAGGTAACCCGGCCAGCCATGCGGATCGAGCGCCGGATCGGCGCGCCCGTGCCAGCCCCATGCCAGCAACGCCAGCGCGACCACCCCAATTGCCGCATCGGCCCATGGCTTGGGCGTGGTATTGGCCATGGGCCGAATCGCGCGGAGACGCTGCATCGCCAAAGTGATGCCAGAAATGTGTGGAATTCGGCGCGCTTTTATCGTGATGTCGGCGCAATCCCGATGCAGTCCACCCCCATCCTGATCGCGGTCTATGTCCTGCCGCTGCTGACCGCCAGCTTGGGCTGGGCCTGGCACCACGGCGCGCGCAGCCGCCGCAACCGCGCCACGCTGGCGCGCAACCGCGCCGCCGGGCTGGCCGAACCGCCGGCGCTGCATCCGCGTATCGACCCCGCGCGCTGCATCGGCTGCGGCGCTTGTGTGCGCGCCTGCCCCGAAGCTGATGTCATCGGGCTGATCGGGCGCACCGCCACGCTGATCGCGCCGTGGGCCTGCGTTGGCCACGGGGTCTGCCGCGATGCCTGTCCAACACAGGCCATCAGTCTGGTGTTTGGCACGACCACACAGGGCCTTGTCGTGCCCGTGCTCGGCCCGGGCGGTGAAACCAGCGTTGCCGGGGTCTATGTCGCGGGCGAATTGGGCGGGCAGGCGCTGATCGCGAACGCCATCGATCAAGGGCGCGCGACCATCGACCATATCGCCGCCGCGTTGCGCGCCGATCCCGCTCCGGCAGACGAAGGCCGCTACGATGTGGTAATCGTCGGCTGCGGACCGGCCGGGCTGTCAGCCGCGCTTGGCGCGATGGGCCATGGGTTGCGCCATGTCGCGCTCGATCAGGCCAGCTTGGGCGGATCAATCGCGCATTATCCGCGCGGCAAGCTGGTGATGACTGCGCGGGCGCACTTGCCGGTGTTCGGACCGGTGCAGCTTGGCACGATCAGCAAGGAAGGCCTGCTGGCATTTTGGCAAGGTGTGCTCGACCAGACCGGGCTGGCCCCCCGGTTCGGCGAACGCGTGGACCGGATCGAGCGCGACGCTGACGGGTTCGTGGTGGTGTCGGATCAGGCGCGGTATCGCACCCGCCGGATCGTGCTGGCGCTGGGGCGTGGCGGGTCTCCGCGCCGGCTGAACATCCCCGGCGAAGACCTGGCCAAAGTGGTCTATCGCCTGACCGATCCCGGCCAATATGCCGGACAGCGGGTCATGGTGGTCGGCAGCGGCGACAGCGCCGTCGAAGCCGCGCTCGCGGTTGCGCGCGTTGCCGGAACCACGGTAACTCTGGTGCATCGCGCGCGCGATCTGGCACGCGCCAGCGCCGACAACCGCGCCGCTGTGCGGGCTTTGGCCAGCACCGGCGGGTTGCGCGTGCTGCCCGCCGCTCGCCCCACCGCGATTGCGCCTGCCAGCGTCACGGTCACCACGCCCGATGGTCCCATGGCAATCCCCAACGACACGGTCATCATTTGCGCCGGCGGCACAATCCCGCGCGACTGGCTGGCGCAGATCGGCATCGCGCTGGAAACCCGCCATGGCCACCCCGGCCCGGACAATCGCGCATGACCCAAGCGGACAGGAATGGCATAAGACTCGCGTGATACGATCTGCTGTGCGTTTCAGCCTGTAGCGGAATGCCCGAGTTTCAGGTTGGCCGCTACGGATTGGCACTATATACGCGGCAACACAGCGCGTGATGCGATTGGGCCCGGCCATGCAGGGCTAGGGTCTTTCCGACCTAGATTGAGGCACCGTGACGGAGCCGATTTTGGCCCAGTGCGCCAGTTTTGCGGAACGCAAAAGCGTTCCTTGTCCGGAGTGAGGGCGCAGGAATATGTCAATATTTCAAGACCGATCGACGCCGCAATGGGCCAAAAGCGGCCCGCCCCGAAGGGGTTGCCTTCAGAAGCCCCGCGACAGCGTCCCACCGCTCGTCCGGGCGCCCCGCCTGACCTTCGCGCTGCTCCTCGTCTCGGGGCTTCTGAAGGCAATCACGGTGCCTCAATCTAGGTCGGAAAGACCCTAACTTCATCCGGATATTGGCTCGTGTCACTGCTTCGCATCGTTACCGTCGTGTTGCTGGTTTCCGGTTGCACCGCGATGCCGGTTCACGCGCAGCAGCGCGGGCCGCTGGTTCTGGCCGCTGCCAGCTTGCGCGAGGCGCTGACCGAAGCTGCCGATGTCTGGGGTTCGCAGCGTCACGCCCGCCCGGTGATTGCCTTTGCCGGATCATCCGCGCTGGCCCGTCAAGTCGAAGCTGGCGCGCCGGCCGATCTGTTCATTCCGGCGGATGAGGAATGGATGGACCATGTGGCGGGCAAAGGACTGATCCGGCCCGACAGCCGGGTGGCGTTTTTGTCCAACCAGCTAGTCCTGATCGCGCCGGTCGGCAGCACGCTGCGCCTGTCGATTGGTCGCGGTTTTCCGCTCGCCCGCGCGCTCGGCAACGCGCGGCTGGCGATGGCCGACCCCGACAGCGTACCCGCCGGACGCTATGCCAAAGCGGCGCTGATCCACTTTGGCGTCTGGCCGTCGGTCGCACCCCGGCTGGCACGATCAGACAATGTCCGCACGGCGCTGGTGCTGGTCGAACGTGGCGAAGCCCCGCTCGGCATTGTTTATGCAACCGATGCGCGGGCGTCGAACCGGGTCCGGGTGCTGGCCACGTTCCCCGGGGGCAGCCATCCGCCGATCACGTATCCGCTTGCCATGCTGCGTGGCTCGACCAATCCTGACGCGTCAGCATTCCGCCGTTTTCTGATCTCGCGCGAGGGCAAGGCGATTTTTGCCCGGCACGGGTTTGGCACGCGTTAGAATGACCAGCTTTTTCACCCTGACGGCAGACGAATGGGAAATCATCGCGCTGTCGCTGAAAGTCAGCGGGGTCGCGGTATTGGCCTGCCTGCCGGTTGCGTTTGTACTGGCCTGGCTCTTGGCGCGGGGGCGCTTTCCGGGGCGGATCGTGCTTGATGCGCTCGTCCATTTGCCGCTGGTCCTGCCCCCGGTCGTGACCGGATGGCTGCTCTTGCTGGCGTTTGGCAGCAATGGGCCTGCCGGGCGCTGGTTTGCCCACGTGCTCGGCATAACGTTCATGTTCCGCTGGACCGGCGCAGCGCTGGCGGCGGCGGTAATGGCCTTGCCGCTGATGGTTCGCGCCATGCGCCTGTCGATTGAGGCGGTGGACCGTCGGCTTGAACAGGCGGCGACGACATTTGGCGCCTCTCCCGCGCGGGTTTTTGCCACGATTACGGTGCCGCTGGCCTTTCCCGGAATTCTGGCGGGGGTCGTTCTGGGGTTTGCCCGATCGCTGGGCGAATTCGGCGCGACGATTACGTTCGTGTCGGACATTCCGGGCGAAACGCGCACGCTGCCGATTGCGATCTATGGCGCGCTTCAACTGCCCGACAACGAAGCCGCGGTCACCCGGCTGGCGCTGATGGCGGTGGCATTGTCGCTGGCGGCGCTGATAACTTCGGAATTGCTGGCGCGCCGCACCGGGCGGGGCGGGGGTGGTCATGGCGTTTGACGTGACCGTGGAGTGCCAGCGCGGGGACCGCACGATCACCGCCGAATTTGCCAGCGATGCCGGGCTGACCGCGCTGTTCGGCCCGTCGGGCGCGGGCAAGACATCGGTGCTGAACATGGTGGCAGGACTGCTTCGCCCCGATGCGGGCCGGATTGCGGTGGGGGGCAGGGTGCTGTTCGATGCGCGCGCGCGGATCGCGCTGCCTGCGCGGCACCGCCGGGCGGGGTATGTGTTTCAGGATGGCCGCCTGTTTCCGCACATGCGCGTGCGCGATAATCTGACCTATGGCTGGAATCTGGCTGCCCCTGCCGACCGCTGGATGGATCTGGCAGAGGCCACCCGCTTTCTCGGCATCGGTCCCCTGCTGGACCGCTGGCCTCGCACGCTGTCGGGCGGTGAAGCCCAGCGCGTTGCCATTGGCCGCGCACTGCTGTCTGCGCCGCGCTTTCTGCTGATGGACGAACCGCTGGCGTCGCTCGATCGCGCGCGGCGTACTGAAATCATTGAAGTTATCGAACGCATCCGCGATGATCTGAAGCTGCCGATCCTGTACGTCAGCCATGACCGCGAAGAAGTCGAGCGGCTGGCCAAGACGATTGTGCCGATCGGATAAAATCGCTGCGTGTTCTATAGCGGAATGCGATTAGATTGAATCGCATTCCGCTATAGAGTCTTTGTTTTCGCGTGATTTATTGCGAGCCGCAGGCCAGCGAAGGTAAAAACCGGTTCCCACTTTTTACCTTCGGTGGCCTGCGGCTCGCATCACGCTTTAAGAGCGTTGCGCGCCCGTAATGGCTTCGCGGCGCAGGATGGTGACGGCAGTGCCGATCAGCCGGGCGACGGCTTCGGGGCTTTGCCAGCCGGTGTGCGCGGTCAGCACGGTGCGCGGGGCACGGCGCATGGGGTGGTCGGCGGGAAGCGGTTCGGCGCTGTAAACATCGAGCCCGGCCCCGGCGAGGTGACCATCGGCGAGCATCGCCAGCAGTTCGGCCTCGTCGGTCAGTTCGGCGCGCGCGGTGTTGATGAACACCGCGCCGCGCTTCATCCGGCGCAACCGCGCGGCATTGAGGAACCCGGCGGTTTCGGTGGTATAAGCGAGATGCGGGGAAACAATGTCCGATGTCGCTAGCAGCCTGTCGAGATCGACATAGTCCACCCCGGCCATCGCCACGGGTGATCGCGCCCACGCCTGCACGGTCAGCCCCAGCGCCAGCGCCAGCCGCGCGACTTCGGCGCCGATGGCACCCATGCCGATCAGCCCGATGGTCTTGCCCAGCAGTTCGCCCAGTGGCGCGCCCGCCCAGCCCCCGGCGCGGATGCTGGCGTCTTGCGCGGCAATATCGCGAAACACCGCCAGCAGCAGCGCCAGCGTATGTTCGGCGACCGCGCGATCGCCATAGCCCTTGATCGTGTGCACCGGAATGCCGCGCGCCGCCGCGGCCTTCAGGTCGATGAAATTGGCCGCACCGGTGCCGAGGAACAGCAATTGTTCCAGCGCCGGGCTGGCGGCGATCACTTCGGCGCTAATCCGGCTTTCGTTGACCACTACCATACGATAGCCCGCGATCCGCGCGATCATCGCCGCATCATCGCCGGGGCCGGAAACGTGCGCGATCAGCGCGTCATCCGCGCCCTCCGTGGCAAAGGCCGCCGCCAGCAGGTCGGTCGAATCCGCCAGCACGGCATAGCTGCGCGCCATATTAGCCGACGTGTTCGGCCAGCACGGTCAACCCGCTGGCGCTGACTTCGGCAAACCCGCCTTTGACGGGAATTTCCTCGGGCGCGGCCCCGGCGCTGCGCCATACCCGGATCACCCCGTCCTTGATGGTCGACGTAAACGGCGCGTGACCTTCCAACACGCCGAATTCGCCCTCGGTACCGGGCACATTGACCATATAGACCGGTTCGGACAGTACCAGCCGGGCCGGGGTGACGAGTTCAAAGTGCAGCGGCATCGGTGATGATCCCCGTTCGACCGGTCAGGCTTCGGCAGCGATGCGCGCGGCTTTTTCGATGGCTTCTTCGATCCCGCCGACCATGTAGAACGCAGATTCGGGCAAATGGTCGTATTCGCCATCGACCACCGCCTTGAACGAGCGGACGGTGTCTTCCAATTGCACGAATTTGCCGGGAATGCCGGTGAACACTTCGGCGACATGGAACGGCTGGCTTAGGAAGCGCTGGATCTTGCGCGCGCGCGCCACTGTCAGCTTATCCTCTTCGGACAGTTCGTCCATCCCGAGGATGGCGATGATGTCCTGCAACGATTTGTATTTTTGCAGCGTTTCCTGAACGCGGCGGGCGGTCGCGTAGTGTTCATCGCCCACGATGCGCGGTTCGAGCACGCGGCTGGTCGAATCGAGCGGATCGACCGCGGGGTAAATGCCCAATTCGGAAATCGCGCGGTTGAGCGTGGTGGTCGCATCAAGGTGCGCGAACGAGGCCGCCGGGGCCGGGTCGGTCAAATCGTCGGCGGGCACATAGATTGCCTGCACCGAGGTGATCGAGCCTTTGGTGGTCGACGTAATGCGTTCCTGCAACTGGCCCATGTCGGTCGCCAGCGTCGGCTGATAGCCCACCGCCGACGGGATGCGCCCGAGCAGCGCCGACACTTCGGACCCGGCCTGGGTAAAGCGGAAGATATTGTCGACGAAGAACAGCACGTCCTGCCCTTCGACATCGCGGAAATATTCGGCCATCGTCAGCCCCGACAGCGCGACGCGTGCGCGCGCGCCCGGCGGCTCGTTCATCTGGCCAAACACCAGCGCCACTTTCGATCCTTCGGAAATGGCTTTGCCATCGGCGCCTTTGGCGATCACGCCGGCATCGAGGAATTCGTGGTAGAGATCGTTGCCTTCGCGCGTGCGTTCCCCCACGCCCGCGAACACCGACACCCCGCCATGGCCTTTGGCGATATTGTTGATCAATTCCTGGATCAGCACGGTCTTGCCCACGCCCGCGCCGCCGAACAGCCCGATCTTGCCGCCGCGCGCATAAGGCGCGAGCAAGTCGATGACTTTGATCCCGGTGACCAGGATCGCCGATTCGGTCGATTGGTCGATGAATTCGGGGGCTTTGGCGTGGATCGGCGCGAACATGTCTGAACCGACCGGGCCGTTTTCGTCAATCGGTTCGCCGATCACGTTGAGAATGCGGCCCAGCGTCTTTGGCCCGACTGGCACGGTGATCTGCGCACCGGTGCTGCGCACGGGTTGACCCCGGGTCAGCCCGTCGGTCGAATCCATCGCAATCGTGCGCACGGTGCCTTCGCCCAGATGCTGCGCGACTTCGAGCACCAGCCGGTTGCCGTTGTTGTCGGTTTCAAGCGCGGTCAGGATCGCCGGCAATTCGCCGTCGAACGCCACGTCAACGACGGCGCCGATGACTTGGGCAATGGTGCCGGTAGAAGAGAGCACGGTGGCCATGGATGTTTCCTTGCGTTCTGGTCGGGTCGTCGGCGCGCCTGCGCGCCAGGGGTTTGCTACAGGGCTTCGGCCCCGGCGATGATTTCAATCAGTTCGGTGGTGATCGCGGCCTGACGGCTGCGGTTGTACTGGATGGTCAGCTTCTTGATAAGTTCGCCGGCATTGCGCGTGGCATTGTCCATCGCGGTCATCGACGCGCCTTGTTCGCTGGCAAGGTTTTCCAGCAAAGCGCCAAACAGTTGCGTGCGCAAATAGCGCGGCAGCAATTCGGCAAGGATGGTTTCCTCATCGGGTTCGTATTCGACCACCGCGCCGTCACTGATCGCCACCGTTGGGGTGGGCACGGGAACGATCTGCTGCACGGTCGGTTCTTGCACCAAGGCGCTTTTGAACTTGCCATAGAACAGATGCGCGATGTCGAACCGGCCTGCATCAAACAGCGCGAGCAGTTCACCCGCGATGGCTTCGGCTTCGGCAAAGCCGGGTTCGCGCACTTGCGTGGTGTCGAACTGGCCGAGGATCGCCTGCGGATAATCGCGGCGGATCGGCGCGCGGCCTTTGCGCCCGACCAGATAGAACAATACGGTCTTGCCGTCTGCGGTCAGTTCGGCGGCCTTCAGCTTGGCGGCTTTGACGATATTGGCGTTGAACGCGCCGCACAGCCCGCGATCCGAATTGGCCACCACCAACAGATGGACTTGCGTTTTGCCGGTACCCGCGAGCAGCTTGGGCGATGATGCGCTGGGCGTGACCCGGCTGGCCAGGCTGCCGACGACTTGCGCCAGCCGCTGCGCATAAGGGCGCGCGGCTTCGGCGGCGGCTTGCGCCTTGCGCAATTTCGCCGCCGCGACCATCTGTTTGGCCTTGGTGATCTTCTGGGTCGATTTGACCGAGTTGATCCGGCCTTTGAGTTCCTTGAGCGAGGCCACTCGTGGTTTTCCTTGGCTCTGCCAGCGCCGCTCGGGCGCTGGCGGGCGGGGTCAATGGGGGATCAGGCGAATTGCTTGGTGAACGTGTCGAGCGCGGCTTTGACTTTGGCTTTGACCGCGTCACCCAGATCTTTGGTGGTGCGGATTTCGGCCAAGACATCGGCGTGGTTGGCGTGCAGGTAGCTGAGCAGTTCGGCTTCGTATTCGGTCACAGCCTTGACCGGCACGGCGTCGAGATAGCCGTTGGTCCCGGCAAAGATCACCACCGTCTGTTCTTCGAACGCCAGCGGCGAAAACTGCGGCTGCTTGAGCAATTCGGTCAGCCGCGCGCCCCGGTTGAGCAGCTTTTGTGTCGAAGCATCAAGGTCAGAGCCGAATTGCGCGAATGCCGCCATTTCGCGGTATTGCGCCAGTTCGAGCTTGATCGAGCCGGACACTTTCTTCATCGCCTTGGTCTGCGCGGCGGAACCGACGCGGCTGACCGATAGGCCGACGTTGATCGCGGGGCGGATACCTTGGAAAAACAGCCCGGTTTCGAGGAAGATCTGCCCGTCGGTGATCGAAATCACGTTGGTCGGAATATAAGCCGACACGTCGCCAGCTTGCGTTTCGATGATCGGCAGCGCAGTCAGCGATCCGGCCCCGTTTGCATCGTTCATCTTGGCGGCGCGTTCCAGCAGACGGCTGTGGAGATAGAACACGTCGCCCGGATAGGCTTCACGACCCGGCGGGCGGCGCAACAGCAGCGACATCTGGCGATAGGCCACCGCCTGTTTGGACAAGTCATCATAGACGATGACCGCGTGCATCCCGTTGTCGCGGAAAAATTCGCCCATCGTGCACCCGGTATAAGGCGCAAGATATTGCAGCGGCGCAGGTTCGGACGCGGTCGCGGCCACGACGATGGTATAGTCGAGCGCGCCGCTTTCTTCGAGCTGGCGCACGATCTGCGCGACGGTCGAACGCTTTTGCCCGATGGCGACATAAATGCAGTACAGCTTTTTGCCTTCATCATCGCCCGCGTTGGCGGCCTTCTGGTTGATGAAAGTGTCGATGGCGACGGCGGTCTTGCCGGTCTGGCGGTCACCAATGATCAGTTCGCGCTGCCCCCGGCCAATCGGCACGAGCGCGTCGATGGCCTTAAGCCCGGTCTGCACCGGTTCGTGCACCGATTGGCGCGGGATAATGCCCGGCGCCTTGATTTCGACGCGGCGACGTTCGGTATAGGCAATCGGCCCTTTGCCGTCGATCGGATTGCCCAACGCATCGACCACGCGGCCCAGCAGACCTTTGCCGATTGGCACATCGACGATGGTGCCAGTGCGGCGCACGATGTCGCCCTCTTTGATCCCGGTGTCCGAACCAAAGATCACCACGCCGACATTGTCAGCTTCGAGGTTGAGCGCCATGCCTTTGATGCCATTGGCGAATTCGACCATTTCACCCGCTTGGACCTGATCGAGGCCGTGGATGCGGGCGATCCCGTCGCCGACCGACACCACAGTGCCAACTTCCGAGACTTGCGCGTCGGTGCCGAAGCTGGCGATCTGGTCCTTGATGACCCGAGAGATTTCAGCAGCGCGGATTTCCATGTTCTGCCTTTCGTGCAAAATTCGTGTGTGCGGGCGCTTAGCCCTTGATCACCTGGGTGAGCGCGTTGAGGCGGGTGCGGATCGAACCGTCGATCATCTGGCTGCCGATCTGGACCACCAGCCCGCCGAGAATGGCGGGATCGACGCGCGTGTGCAGTTGTACGCTGCGGCCCTCGCGCTGCGCCAGCCGGGCGGAAAGCTGCGCCATCTGATCGGCGTTGATCGGATGCGCGGTCGTGACGGTGGCGGTAACTTCGCCGCGCGCATCGGCGGCAATGGCGTTGAACGCGCGGATGATCGCGGGCAGGCGGTCAAGGCGGCGGTTATCCGCCAGCACACCCAGAAACTGCGCGGTCAGCGGGGACAGTTTCAGCAGGCTGGCCACCGCGCTGATCGCTTGCGCGGTCTGCGCGCGCGCCAATTGCGGATCATCGATCAGCCGCGCCAGATCCGCCGATTCGGCCAAGGCGGCATTGAGCCGGTCAAAGTCCGCCGCCACGTTCGCCACTGCGCCGTGTTCGCCCGCCAGCGCATAGATCGCCGTAGCGTAACGCCCTGCCAGGCTGGCCGTAATGCCGCCGGAAATTCCCACGCGCCTTAATTCCCTGTCCGGATGGGCAGGCCGTATCATTGCCCCGAAAGGAGCGATGCGTGCGGTCTGCAATGGGGGCGCGCCTAGCAACCCCGGTCGCGTATGACAAGCCAGCAGTTGGTACTGCGGTTCGTGCCTCGGGGACTACCGCGCCGGTTGGCAGGAATAGCGCATCCGTTCGTTGGGTTCGGCGGGCAGCAACGCGCGGATCGCGCCTTGCGCGGAGCCGAATTGGCGGGCGAGGTCTTCGCTCGCGCCGCAAGGCGGAATGGCGATCCGGGTCTGTTCGGTGCGGGCGGAATTCATCGCTTCGATTCCCATCAGGAACCGTTCGACGGTATAGCTGTGCGTTGCGGGATCGTAATGCGACACGGTGATCGTGTCATCGGCTTTGGGCACCAGCACGCGCGACCAGCCATCTTGCGCCAAACCATATTGGCTGCGGCCATTGACGCAGCCCCCCGCGCGCCATTGCAGCGGAACATCGGTGATGTCCGACACGGTCACCCGGCTGCGCTGCGGATCGAGCACGCAGATCAGCGCTTCGGGTTGGGCGGCATCGGCGCTCGTGCTGCTGTCGGGCGCGGGGGTGGCGCTCGCTTCGGCTTCGGCGATGCGGTCTTTGGCGCGGTCATCGATCGTGGTGAGCGACGGGCGCAAGATCCACGCAAACCCGGCGGCGATCAGCAATATGGCGACCAGCGCAAACCCGGCTTGCATCCGCCGTTTGCGCCCGCGCTGGCCTTGCAACCAGCCAAAGGTGCCCGCACCGATTGCCGCCACCACCAGCAGTGCAGTCAGCGCCAGCCCATTGTCGCGCTTTGCCAGCACCGCAAGTTCGATATCGCGGCGCGCCTGATCGAATGCGCGCGCTTTGGCGGCGGCTTGTTCGGCGGCGGCAGCGGCGGCGCGCACTTGCGCATCGGCGGCGCGCTGGCTGTCGGCGCGGTCAAGATCGGCGATGGAGGTGCACGGCAGCCCGGCGAGATGCGGGCTAACCCGCGCCGATTTCAGAAAGCCTTGCAATTCGCGCATCGAAATCGCGAAAAAGAACGACGAATCGGTGCCATTGTCGCTGATAGTGCCAAAACTGTTGACCCCCAGCACACGCCCGCACGTATCGAGCAGCGGCCCGCCCGAATTGCCCGCGCCCAGTTGCGCGGTGTGCAGGATCGTGTCGAATTGTTTGGAGGATCGCCCTGCAGAAACCTGACCATAGGTCTTGACCGTGTCCTGCGGCGAAACCATGTCGCCCACGCTCAACCCTTGCGCGGCATCGACATTGGCGGGATAGCCAATCGCGGCAATCTGCATCCCGTCTTGCACCCCGCCCGAAAACAGCGTCAGCGGCGGCAGCGCGGCGTTGTTGCCCAGCCGCAGCAGCGCGAGATCATTGCCGGGGGAAAAGGCGATGATTTGCGCGGGATAGCTGTCGCGTCCTTGCGAGGGGATCACCCCGATCACGACTTTGCTATCGCTGTTCGCATCTTCGACGACATGGGCGTTGGTCACCACCAAGTCCGGCGCGATGGCAAAGCCAGTGCCGTGGCCCAACATGCTCGTGCCGGTCCAGCCATTGCGGACCAGCACCACGCGCACCACGCCCCGGCTGGCGGCGGCGATGTCGGACGGATCGGCGAATGCAGGCGGGGCGAGCGCGGCCAGCGCGAGCAGCGCGAACACCGGGCGGAGGGCATGGTGGAGGACTTGGCGGATAAGCATGGACGTGTTCTTGCCCGTACCGCGTTTTGATCGCAAGGTCCGGGATGCAGGTTTGCAGGCGTGGGGGCAAGACACGCGCATTGCGATCTGACGAGGTGACGATGACGCTGACCCAAACCCCGCTGTCCGACGATGCCGCTTGGGCGGCGGTTCAGGCGCGCGACCGCGCCTATGACGGACGGTTCGTGACCGGTGTCTTGACCACCGGCATTTATTGCCGTCCGTCGTGCCCGGCGCGCCATCCCGCGCGCGGCCATGTGCGGTTCTATGCCGATGGCGCGGCGGCGCGCGCGGCGGATTTGCGCGCGTGCTTGCGCTGCCGCCCGGATGACCTGGCGCGCGATGAAGCCGCGATCCTGACCGCAATCGCGCTGATTCGCGCAGAGCCGGACCCGCCTGCGCTGGCCGATCTGGCCACGGCCACCGGCTATAGCGCGGCGCATTTGCAACGCCTGTTTGTGCGCCACACCGGGCTGTCGCCCGCCGCTTATGCCCGCGCCTTGCGCGCCGAACGCGCCGCGCACAGCCTGACTGCGGCTGCCAGCGTGACCGAGGCAATCTATGATGCGGGCTTTTCCGGCCCATCGCGGTTCTATGCTGGAACCGCAGGGCGGCTGGGGATGACGCCATCGGCATGGGTCGATGGCGGGCGCGGGGTAACGATTCGCTGGGCCGTGGTGCCGACCAGCCTTGGCGCGATGCTCGTGGCCGCGACCGAGCGCGGCGTGTGCCGCCTGTCGTTTGCCGAAGATCATACGGCGTTGGCTGCGCGGTTCCCGCACGCCACGCTCGAACAAGGCGGCGATGCCTTTGCGGACCTGCTGGCGCAAGTGATCGCGGCGGTTGAGGCACCGGGGACGGGCGATCACATCCCGCTTGATGTGCGCGGCACTGCGTTTCAAGAAGCGGTGTGGCGCGCCTTGCGCACGATTCCGCCGGGTGAAACGCGGTCTTACGCGATGATCGCGGCGGCGACCGGGCACCATCGCGCGGTGCGCGCCGCCGGTAGCGCCAATGGGGCCAATCCGGTTGCCGTGCTGATCCCGTGCCACCGCGTGATTCGCAGCGATGGCGCGCTGGGCGGCTATGCTTATGGCATCGCGATCAAGCGCGAACTTCTGACCAGAGAAAGCCTGCCTGAATGACGCCCCAAGCACCGACTATCGACGTGCGCAACGCGCTGATGCTGCTGGCGCTGGCAGTGCTGTGGGGCAGCTCGTTCTTTTTCTACAAAGTGCTGATTGTGGCGTTGCCGCCGCTGAGCATCGCGTTTGGGCGGGTGGCGATTGCGGCGCTGTGCCTGAATGTGTGGCTGGCGCTGCGGGGAAAAGCTTTGCCGACCGACCGGCGGCTGTGGGCGCAGTTCACCATCATGGGGATGTTGGGCAATGCCATTCCGTTTGCGCTGATCGCATCGGGTGAAGCGCAGATTTCGAGCGGGCTGGCCGCGATTCTCAACGCCACTACGCCGATTTTCACGGTGTTGGTGGCGCATGTCGCCACTCATGATGAACGGCTGACCGGACCACGCCTTGGCGGGGTTATCGCTGGGCTGGTCGGGGTCCTGGTGCTGATCGGTCCGCAAGTGCTGGCCGGGATGGGCCGTGGGGCACTGTGGGGAGAAGCGGCCTGCCTCGTCGCTTCGGCATCGTATGGGCTGGCGGGGGTCTATGGGCGGCGGTTTCGGGGCATCGACGCGCTGACCGTCACAACCGGCACGGTCAGCGCCAGTGCACTCGCGCTCGTGCCGCTGGTGCTGGTGTTTGATCGACCGTGGCTGCTGGCGATGCCGGGTGCGGCAACGTGGGGCGGCTTGCTGGGGATTGCGCTGCTGTGCACGGTACTGGCGTATGTGCTGTATTTCCGCATTCTGGCCGGGGCCGGGGCCAGCAATGTGTCGATGGTCACGCTGCTGCTGCCATTTACCGCGATGCTGCTGGGGGCGCTGTTTCTGGGTGAGCACGTGCCATCGCGCGCGGTCGGCGCACTGGCGCTGATCGGGCTGGGGTTCGTGTTGATCGACGGGCGATTGCTGCGGCGGTTGCGGCACGTCACGAGCGGAATGCGTTAAAGCGTGATGCGATTCAATCTAATCGCATTCCGCTCTAGGCGTTCGCCTGTCGATTAATCTCTCCACGCTTGTATTTGGCCGATAGGCCCCACCCGCAACCCCTTCCCTGAAGGGGCGGGGGCTTTATTTTGATGGGTTCGGCATGAGGCTCGCCAGAAACGCATCGGCGCTGGCGAGCGTCTCGGCGCGTTTGTCGGCGCTCATGCGCCGCCACGTGGCATAGACTTGCGCCATGCGGGGGTTGCGCGCGAGGCGGCTTTCGTTGCGGTCGATGAAATGCCAGTAGAGCGCGTTGAACGGGCAAGCGCCGGGGCCGGTCTTGGCCTTCACATCATAAGCGCAACCCCGGCAATAGTCGCTCATCCGGTTGATATAGGCCCCGCTGGCGGCATAGGGCTTTGACGCCAGCCGCCCGCCATCGGCGTGGAGCGCCATGCCCGCAACATTGGGCAGTTCGACCCATTCATACGCATCGGCATAGACCGCAAGGAACCAGTCGGCGACCGCAGGCGGGTGCAGCCCGGCGATCAGCGCGAAATTGCCCATGACCATCAGCCGCTGGATGTGATGGGCGTAAGCCCGATCGCGCGTGTCGCGCACGGTCTGCGCCACGCAAGCCATCGGCGTATCGCCGGTCCACCAGAATTCGGGCAAGGGCCGCGTGGCATCCAGCGCATTGGCGTCGGCAAGCCCGGGCATCGTCAGCCAGTACATCCCGCGCACATATTCGCGCCAGCCGATGATCTGGCGGATAAACCCTTCGACCGCTGCTGGCGGTGCCTGCCCGGCGTGGTACGCCGCTTCGGCTGCGCGGCAGGCGTCCAGCGGATCGAGCAGCCCGAGGTTGAGCGCGGGCGCGATCAGCGCGTGGAACATCGTGGCATGGTCGGCCAGCATGGCATCCTGCCAGCGGCCAAAATCGGCCAGGCGATGCGCGATGAAATGATCGAGCAAGGCCTGCGCCTCAGCCCGAGTCACCGGCCAGCCGAAGTGGTCAAGGCTGCCGAAATGATGCCCAAAGCGGTCACGCACCAGCGCGATCACGGCTTGCGTGGTCGCATCGGGCGCGAATGTCAGCGGCGCGGGCGGGGTCAGCACCGGCGGCGGACCGGCGCGGTTGTCGGCATCAAAGTTCCAGCGCCCGCCCACCGGCTGATCGCCGTCCATCAGCAGCCCGGTCTGGCGGCGCATCTGGCGGTAGAACCATTCCATCCGCAGCTCACCACGCCCGGCGGCCCACGCGAAAAAATCGGGCAGCGCGCAGACAAACCGCGTATCGGGCACGATCTGCACCGGCAATCCGGTGGCATCACCCCACGTGTCGATCATCTGCCGCACGCGCCATTCGCCCGGCTCGGTCACCGCAATCGCGCCCGCGCCGTGCCGCAAAGCTGCGCGCGCGACTTCGCCGGTAAACGATCCGGTGTTGTCCGGATCATCGAGCCGGACATAGTCAACCCGCCACCCCTGGCCACGCAGGTCATCGGCAAAATGGCGCATCGCGGCGAGGATCAGCACGATTTTGGCCTGATGATGGCGCACATATGTCGCCTCATCCGCCACTTCCATCATCAGCACCACTGTGGCGCGCGGGTCGCGCCCGGCAAGGCTGGATAGCGCCGGGGAAAGCTGGTCGCCCAGAATCGGCACGAGCACGGGCGTATCGGTCATGGCAGGAGCCTGAACGGGTTCACGCGCTTGCGCAACCTGCCCTTTGGCGGTGCGCGCTTCATACAAAGCTGTAGGGATCGATATCCACCGCCACGCGCACCCCCGGCGGAAAGGTCAGCGTGCCCAGCCAGTCGCGCAGCACGGTTTGCAGATCGCTCGACCGGCGCGCATTGACGAGCAGGCGATAGCGATAACGCCCGCGCAACAGCGACAGCGGGGCGGGTGCTGGCCCCACGATCATCACATCGTTCAGCCGGGGGCGCGTGCCGCCGATGGCGCGCGCGGCGGCACCCGCTTCGGCTTCGTCTTCGCTCGACACGATGATCGCGGCCCAGCGGCCAAACGGCGGGGCACCGGCATCGCGGCGCGCGGCGGTTTCGGCGGCGTAAAACGAATCGCGGTCCCCGCTCGCCAGCGCGGCGATCACCGCCGCTTCGGGATGGCGCGTCTGGAGCAGCACTTCGCCCGGCTTTTCGGCGCGGCCTGCGCGGCCCGAGACTTGCGCGATCTGTTGATAGGTGCGTTCCGCCGCGCGCAGATCGCCGCCCTCCAGCCCCATATCGGCATCGACCACGCCGACGAGGGTCAGATTGGGGAAATGAAAGCCTTTGGTCACCAATTGTGTGCCGACGATCACGTCGATGGTGCCGCTGTTGACCTGATCGACAAATGCGGCGGCTTTGTCGGCGCTGTTGAGCGTGTCCGATGTCGCCACCGTGATCCGCGCTTCGGGCAGGATTGCGCGCAATTCATCGGCAATGCGTTCGACCCCGGGGCCGCAGGCGACCAGACAATCGGGTTCGCCACATTCGGGGCAGGTGGGTGGCGGCGGGACTTCATGGCCGCAATGGTGGCAGGCCAGCCGCTGCGACAGCCGGTGTTCGACCAGCCACGCCGCGCAATTGGGGCAGCAAAAGCGATAGCCGCAGCCCCGGCACAAAGTCAGCGGGGCATAGCCGCGCCGGTTGAGGAACAGCAGGCTCTGTTCGCCCGCCGCCGCGCGCGCCGCCAGCGCGGCGATCAGCGGCGGGGCCAGCCAGCGCCCGCGCGGCGGCTGATCGACGCGCAGATCGATCACCGTGATACGCGGCATTTGCGCGCCGCCAAACCGGTCGGGCAGCACCAATCGGGTATAGCGCCCGGCTTCGGCCATCGCGAGGCTTTCGAGCGCCGGGGTCGCGCTCGCCAGCACCACCGGCACATCTTCAAACCGCGCGCGCATCACCGCGACATCGCGTGCATTGTAGCGCACGCCATCGTCTTGCTTGAACGCAAATTCGTGCGCTTCATCGACCACGATCAGCCCGAGATCGGCAAAGGGCAAAAACAGCGCAGAGCGCGCGCCGACCACCACTTTGGCCCCGCCCGATGCCACGTGCCGCCAGGCGCGGCGGCGCTCCGACGCTTTCAGCCCCGAATGCCACGCCACCGGGGCCGCGCCAAACCGTGCCGCAAACCGCGCGAGGAAATTCTGCGTCAGCGCGATTTCGGGCAGCAGCACCAGCGCCTGCCGATCCAGCGCCAGCGCGGCGGCAATCGCTTCGGCATATGTTTCGGTCTTGCCCGATCCGGTCACCCCGTCGAGCAGAAACGGCGCAAAGTGCCGCGCGCGCACCGCCGCGATCAGCGTCGCCGCCGCTTCGGCCTGTCCGGGGTTGAGCGCGGGCACCTTGTGCGCGGGATCGGGCAGCGGATAGGCGCGGTCGCTATCCACGCGCACCGCCACGATCTGCCCGGCGGCAACCATCCCGCGCAGTACCGCGTCAGACACCCCCGCTTGCGCCGCCAGTTCGCGGATGGTGCCTTGCGCGCCCGCCAGCCGCGCCATGGCTTGCGCGCGTTGCGGGGTCATCCGCGCCTCGGCAGGGGCCTCGGTCAGGCGATATTCGGTCATGATCGCACCGCCTTGCAACGCCGCGTTGCTCGACAGCGCCATGCGCGCGACTTGCGCCAGCGGGGCCAAGTAATAGTCGGCGGTCCATTCGATCAGGCGGCGCAATGGCGCGCGCAGCGGCGGCACGGGCAGCAGCGCCGCCACCGGGCGCAACCGCGCGAGCGGAAAATCCGCCCCCGGCAGCCGCCCTTCGTCCCACACGATGCCGACAATTTGGCGCGGCCCCAGCGGAACGAGCACCACGCTGCCCGGTTCGACCGCAATCCCGGCGGGCACACGATAGTCGAGCACCTCCAACCCCGGATTGAACACCAGACAGCGGCAGCGAGCGGTAGCGGGGGGCGATGCAGGCGTCATCCGGCGGTCAGTATAAGCGCGCCGTGCAGCCACGACCAGCCCGCACGACGCTTGTCGCCTCGCTCGATGTCAGGGTAGCGCTCATGCCGAGCGGCACGTCCAGCGCGCGGAACACCCCAGTTCCTCCCCTTTTGGGGGAGGTGGCAGCCCGCAGGGCTGACGGAGGGGGTGAAACCTTGCGAACTCGTACGATAATCTACCCTTCGCGCCCCCTCCGTCAGCGCTACGCGCTGCCACCTCCCCCAAAGGGCTATGGGATGCACGCATCTTGCTCCGCACCCGGATGACCGCCCTAAAAAGCCCTCCCCCTGAAGGGGGAGGGTTGT
>CAINGT010000139.1 GCA_903848655.1 uncultured Sphingomonadales bacterium | reverse complement strand
GCATTCCGCTCTAGAGCATGATGCGATAAGAAAGAATCGCATCATGCTCTAGGAGTCTTTGTTTTCGCATGATTTTTTGCGAAAAACCGGTGCCCACTTTTTCGCATCATGCTCTAAGCGCCTGTTTCGAAACAGACTCTACGCAAACGCGGCGATCACTTCGGCGCGGATGCCGGGGACGAGCGCTGGGTCGGCGGTCAAGCGCGGGCGTTCTTCGTCAAGGATGGCAAGAAACGCAGCGCGCTTGATCGGGGCGAGCCAATCCGGCGGCAGCGGTGGTTCAACCGATGAAGCGATGATATCGATCATCCGTTCGGCCCCGTGCAACCGGCCCCACAGATAATCGTTTTCGCGAAAGGCGCGGCTGAAAAACGCGCCAAAGCTGACAAATGCGGTGCCTTTGAGGCAAGCGGCGGCTCCTCCGGCGCGGATCGAGCGGGCATCGTCGGGCGAAATCCGGTCCACTTTGATCGGGTCGAATTCGTCGAGGCCGCCATTGTCCGCGCCATCATGGTCGAACAGGGGCAGCGTGGCGATATCAAACCACGGAAAGCCAAGATAGGCCTGCAAGAACCGCCGCCGCAGCGCGCGATTCAGCACCTCCAGCGCATCGACGATCATCTGATCGACCGTTAGATCGATTGCGCCCAGACCGCGCCGGTCAGCCAGCGCTGCCAGCACCGCCCCCGGATCTTGCGCGACCAGCGCCGCCGCTTGCGCAAATTCGGGGCCAAGCCCGCGCGCGGGCATTTGCGCCTGATAGAGCGCTTGCGCACGATAGATGATCACCCGCGCTGCTTCTCTGCCCGACCCTGCGGTGTCCCGCGTGGTCCAGCCTTCGGTCAGCCGCCGTGCCAGCAGTTTCAGCCGCCGGATGCGAAAGCCGATATCGTGCGCGCGCAAAAACGCGATCAGCGCCGCGCTGGCTGCACCATCGTCGGTGACCAGCCGCTCAAGCCCGGCTGTGTGCAGATGTGCGGTCAGGATCGGCACGATATGCGCAGCCGGGCCGCTGTCGGGCGCTGCTTCGGCAATCGTTGCCGCCAGATCGGCAATGATCCGATCCAGCTTTACCGCCGCATAGCCGTGATAGGCAAACCCGGCGCTGGCCGCCGCCGCCGCTTGCGCGCGGGCGCGCCACGCGGTCAAACGCGCGCGGCTGGGCGATTCAAAAAACAGCGTATGCCCAAACAGGCGCGCAACCTGACGCTCGATATCAGGCCGCAGCGCTTCGACCAAGGCGCGCAAGCGTTCGCGCGCCTGCGACTGGCGGGTGATTGCCGCCAGATTGTCGCGGATCGGCTGTTCGCGCGGGATTGCCGACAGCGCGGCAAAGATCGTGGTGAAAAAACCGGGCAGGTGGGGCCGGGCGGGTGTCGGCGCGGCGGGGTTGGGCTCGATATAGACGAACCGCCGATCGACTTCGCGCCGCGCGGACCGGTTGCGCAAGGCGGCCATCGCCTCGGCAAATGGGCGGTTGTTCAGCACCGCGCCATCGATCAACGCGGCTTGCGCGGTGCGTCCTTCGCGCCAGTGCGCGGGCATCACCCGTTTGAGGAACGGATCGCGTTGGGGCCACGACCAGCCACGCTCGGCGCAAAGCTGGTCGATTTCGGCCAGCATCAGCGGTGGAAACGCGCCGGGAAAGCTGGCAGTCGCGCGCGCGGCCAGCACCAGTTCGACCGGCGTGCCAAGATGCGCGCCGGGCGCGGCTTCGGCGCGAAAGGCAATCGTCAGCCGGTGTTCGCTTTCGGCCACTACCGTGGGACTGTGCAGCGCCAGTTCCGTGCGATGGCCGGTCAAATCGGTGGCGGTGATCACCAGATCGAGCGCATGGCCGCTGGGCAGCAGCGGGCGTGCCTCGGCATCGGCAGTGGCGGCCATCGCGGCCAGCGCATCGGCCAGCAGCCGCGAAAAACCGATCCCGCTGAACGGCGGTTGAAACCAGCGCGCGCGGATCAGGCGCGACACTTTGGCGCGCACTTCGGCCCAAGTTTCGCGCGCCAGCCCGGCATCATCGAGCCGCGCGCCCGGCGCGCGCAGCGCCAGCCACACCACCGGCCAGGCCCATATTTTCGCCAGTCTGCCCCATGGCCGGGCCTCGGGCGCGATCAGCACATCGCTGTCCGCGCCTTCCAGCCACAATGCGGTCAAGGGATCGAGACTCTGCCCGCTGATCAGCGCCTGCGCCAGAAACACCGCATTGATCCCGCCCGCGCTGGTGCCCGACAGAATATCGGGGATCAGCCGTAACGCCAGATCGCGATCACGCCCGATGCCAGCAAACAGCCGGTGATAGACCCCGGCAACCCCGCCGGGCGCTGCCTCGCCCGCATGCCAGGCGCGGCTGGCACGACTGGCGTGCCAGATTTCCTTGGTCACGCCGTGCATCGTGACCGCAAGGCTGATCCCGCCAGAGCAAACCAGCGCGATGCGCAGTTCCTTGTCCCGCATGAAAGGGATGATGCCATCAACCGCGCAGTTTGGCCAGCACGATCACCCTGCCGATGCGCGCAGCAGTGGATCGGCCCTTTGTCAAAACTAGCGACGCCATCGCTATGATTGACCGGAAAGAGGTTTTTCTTTAATGACTTGCTCAGACAGCTTGGTACCACTGCTAATGTCAGATTTGCCGACAGTTCAGCATTCGCGGCGATGGCTGCCCGGTCAGCCGGGGGATTGATAAGCCGATGACTGCTCGATGACCGCTCGATGACCGCCCAAATGAATCCGCCATCCTCGTGGACCGCTTTCGCGCGTAGCCTCGATCTGGTCACGGCATTCGGCGCGCTGCTGCTGGTAGTGTGGCTGATTGACCGTTACCGGCGCAAGCCGCACAACAGCCGCAGCGAAATCGCCGCTTTGGCGTTGACAGCGGCATGGTGCCTGATCGCTGCGGCGCGTGGCGCGGGTGATGCGTTGACGCTGCTGGCCGAAGTGGCGCGCAATCTGGCGTGGCTGCTGATGCTGCACCGGCTGTTTGTGCGCGATTATGCCGAAGCTGCGGTGCGCCCGGTCCTCGTCGCGCTTGCGCTGGTCGAACTGGTGCAAGTGCCGTTATCGGGGCTGTCGCTGGCGCTGGTTTCCATCCCGGCGGCAGCGGCGGTAATCACCAAAGTGTCGGCTTTATGTCATTTGCTGACCACCATTGTCGCGCTGGTCTTGGTGCACAATCTCTATGTGGGCGCAGTGGCGGCGCGGCGCGGCGCGGTGCGGTGGCGGTGCCTCGCGCTCGCCGTGATCTGGGGCTACGATCTCAATTATTATACGGTCGTCTGGCTGGTGCAGGCGGTGCCGGCCGAATTGGTGGCACTGCGCGCGCTGGCGCAGGGCTTGGCCGTGGCCATGATCGGCGTTGCCGCGCGCAGCGGCGGATCGCTGCGGCTGTCACCGTCGCGCGCGGTGGCGTTCCAGTCGCTGATGCTGCTGCTGATCGGGGCCTATCTCATCGTGATGGTCGGCGCGGCGCAATCGGTTGCGTGGCTGGGCGGCGACATCGGCGGGCTGGTGCAACTGGGCTTTGCTGCGGTAACCACCGTGGTCATTATCGTATCGGTGCCGTCAGCGCGGCTGCGGCGCTGGCTCAATGCCATATTGGCCCGCCATTTGTTTCAGCATCGCTATGACTATCGCGCCGAATGGCTGCGCTTTGCGCGCACCATCGGGCGGGCGGATGCCGCGGCAGAGCCACTGCACGCGCGCGTGGTTCAGGCACTTGCCGACATTACCGACAGCGCGCGCGGGGTCTTGCTGGTTCCCGATGACCACGGTGCGCTGGTGCTTTCGGCGCGTTGGCAATGGCCGACGCTGGCGGTGCCCGCACGCGCGCTCGATGCCGCAGCTATGGCCGCGCTGGAACAAGCGGGTGCGGTGGTCGATCTTGACGCGTTCCGCACCCCCGACGACCAAGCAGCCGATGCGTCATGGCTGCCGCCGTGGCTGATCGATGATCCGGCCATCTGGGTGCTGGTGCCGCTGCGCCATTTTGAACGACTTGTCGGGCTGGTGGTGCTGGGACGGCCCGCCCAGCCGCGCGAACTCGATTGGGAAGATACCGATCTGTTGCGCGTGGTTGGGCAACAAGTGGCCAGCGTTTTGGCCGAACACGCCAGCCATGCCGCGCTGATGGAGGCGGGCCGGTTCGATGAATTCAACCGGCGTATTGCCTTTGTGATGCACGACATCAAGAATCTGGCCAGTCAACTGGCGCTGCTGGCGCGTAATGCCGAACGCCATGCGGACAACCCGGCGTTTCGCAGCGACATGCTCATCACCCTGCGCAATGCGGCGGACAAGCTCAATGCCTTGATCGCGCGGCTGTCGCGTTATGGCGCGGGCGCGGTGGCAGACAGCGCCCCGGTCGATGCCGCGCATGTCATCGCCACGATTGCGCGCCGCAGCAATGCAACGCTCGGCCGCGAACACGTCACCGCGCGCTGCGATACGCGCTGCGAAGTCATGGCCGCGCGCGACATGCTGGACCAAGTGTTAACCCATCTGGTGCAAAATGCGCTGGATGCGACCACGGATCAGCATGCAGTGGTGTTGCAATGCCGGGCCGAAGGCAGCGACGGGGTGATAGAGGTGATCGATCATGGCACCGGAATGAGCGCCGATTTCGTGCGCAACCGGCTGTTCACCCCGTTCGTTTCGACCAAACCCGGCGGATTTGGCATTGGTGCGTTCGAAGCGCGTGAATTGATCGTGGCGATGGGCGGGCAGCTTCATGTCGAAAGCACCGAAGGGCAGGGCAGCCGGTTTACCATCCGCTTGCCGCTGGCGCACGCGCCCCAACTGGACCACAAGGCGGCGCTGACATGACCGCAGACCGACCCAAGCTGCTGATCGTCGAAGACGACGCCGGGCTGCAGGCCCAGCTTAAATGGGCCTACGAAGATTTCGAGGTGCTGATCGCGCATGACCAGCCATCGGCGCTGGCGCTGCTGCGCGCCGAGGCGCCGCCGGTGGTGACGCTCGATCTGGGATTGCCGCCCGATCCCGACGGGGTGAGCGAAGGGTTTGCGCTGCTCGATGCGATCATGGTGCTGGCCCCCGATACCAAAGTGATCGTCGCTTCGGGCCATGGTGCCCATGAATCGGCGTTGCGCGCAATCGCGCACGGGGCTTATGATTTTTATGCCAAACCGATCGATATCGACGCGCTGGGCCTGATCGTTCGGCGCGCGCTGCATGTCCATCGGCTGGAACGCGAAAACCGTCTGCTGGCGGCGCGCGCGCCCGATGATTATCGCGTCTTGGGACGCCTGATTACCGCCGCGCCGGAAATGCTGAAAGTTGCGCGGATGATCGAGCGGGTGGCCAATACCACGGCTTCGGTCATGCTTTTGGGCGCGAGCGGCACCGGCAAAGAGCTGCTGGCGCGCGGGCTGCACGAGGCTTCGGGCCGCGCGAGCGGCGCGTTCGTGGCGATCAACTGCGCCGCGATCCCGGAAACGTTGCTGGAAAGCGAACTGTTCGGCCACGAAAAAGGCGCGTTTACCGGCGCGATCAAGACCACCGAAGGCAAGATCGAACAAGCCTCGGGTGGAACGCTGTTTCTCGATGAAGTGGGCGATATTCCGCTGGCCTTGCAAGTCAAACTGCTGCGCTTTTTGCAGGAGCGCACGATCGAGCGGATCGGCGGACGGAGGGCGATTGCCGTCGATACGCGCATCGTTTGCGCCACGCACCAGAACCTTGAGGCGATGATCGGCACGGGCGGGTTTCGCGAAGACTTGTTCTATCGGCTGGCCGAAGTGGTCATTCGCATCCCCGCGCTGGCTGACCGGCCGGGCGATGCGGTGCTGCTGGCGCGCGCGCTGCTGCCACGGTTTGCCAGCGCAATGAACCCCGCGGTCAAAGGTTTTGCCCCCGATGCGCTGACCGCCATCGACACCTGGGGTTGGCCCGGCAACGTGCGAGAACTGGAAAACCGGGTCAAACGTGCGGTTATCATGGCCGATGGCCGACTGCTGACCGCCGCCGATCTCGATCTGGCCACCCCCGTCGCCGATGACGATCACATGCTAAACCTGAAATCCGCGCGCGAAGCGACCGACCGCCGGATGATCCGCCACGCGCTCACGCGCAGCGATGGCAATATCAGCAATGCCGCCCGGCTGCTCGGGATCAGCCGTCCGACGCTCTACGACCTGCTCAAGCAGTATGATATTGCCACCTGAGCTTAATTCAGCCCCAGCAAATGCGACACGTCGAGATCGTCAATCGTGATCCAGTGGTGGGTATAGTTGGCGTAATAGAGCGCAAATGACACCACCGCGAGTATCGTGGCGCGCAGCACGATGCGGCGCGGGCTGAAATTGCCGGGGGCGCTGTGCACTTGGCCGGGGATCAGATCCATCCCGAGTTCATGGTGCGTGCGGACGCCGAATGGCAGCACCAGAAATGCCGACAGCACCCAGAACAGCGTGAAAATCGCGACGATAGAAGTCCAGCGCATGACGATCCCCTTGCGGTCAGTGCGCGCGCAGCATCACTTGCACGACGGGCTTTTTGCCGATCCAGCGCTGGGCTGACCGGCGCACGCTGTTGCGCACGGTTTCGGCCAGTGCGCGGCGGTCGCGGCGTTTGTCGCCTTTGAGCGCGGCGAGCGCTTCGCCGACATCGGTGGCGGCTTCGGCGGAAAAGGCGTGCATGTCTTCATCGAGCGGAATGCCGATGGTGGCAATATCGATAGCCGACACCGGCTCGCCTTTGGCATTGATCGCCAGTGCGACGGTGACCAGCCCGCTTTGCGCCAGTTTGCGCCGCGCGCCCATGGCTTCGCCATCGGCCGGCGCGATAATGTCACCATCGAGCACCAGCCGCCCGTTGCGCACTTGCTTCAGCTTGTGCGGGCCATTGGGGGCGAGCCGGATCAGATCCCCATTCTTTTGCAGGATCGCGCGCGGGATGCCTTGCGCCAGCCCGAGCCGCGCCTGTTCATCCATATGGCGCACTTCGCCATGCACCGGCACGAGGATTTCGGGGCGGATCCACTTGTACAATTCGATCAGTTCGGGTCGTCCGGGATGGCCCGAGACATGGATCGGTGATTGGCGGTCGGTAACCATGCGCACGCCTTTGCCCGCCAGCGTGTTCTGAATGCGCCCGATGGCGAGTTCGTTGCCGGGAATCTGGCGGCTGGAAAACAGCACGGCATCGCCCGCTTCCAGCTTGATCGGGTGCGAATCGCCGGCGATCCGCGCCAGCGCGGCGCGCGGTTCGCCCTGTCCGCCAGTGGCCATGATGAGCACGTCACCGCGCGGCAGGTCCATCGCGCGGTCCATCGGCACGCATTCGGGAAAATCCTTGAGGTACCCGCTCGCTTTGGCCGCGCCGATGATCCGGTCGAGCGAGCGCCCAGCCACCACCAGCCGCCGCCCGGTCTGTTCCGCCACCCAGGCCAGTGTCTGCAAGCGTGCGACGTTTGAGGCGAATGTCGTCACCACGACGCGCCGCCCTTTAAGCCCGGCGACGGTATCGAGCAAACTGTCGCGCACCATCCCTTCAGAGCCGGAGGCTTTGGGATTGAACACATTGGTCGAATCGCACACCAGCGCGAGCACGCCGCTGTCGCCAATCGCGGTCAGTTCGGCCGGTGTCGCCGGTTCGCCGATCTGCGGCGCATCGTCCAGCTTCCAGTCGCCGGTGTGGAACACCCGGCCATAGGGCGTGTCGATCACCAGCGCATTGCCTTCGGCAATCGAGTGCGCGAGCGGGACATAGCGAATATCGAACGGCCCGAGTGTCAGCGACCCGTCGTTTTCGATCACGCGCAAATCGACATCGCGCTCGATCCCCGCCTCTTTCAGCTTTTCACGCACCAGCCGCGCGGTGAACGGGGTGGCATAGAGCGGAACGCCCAAGTCTTGCGCAAAATAGGGCACCGCGCCGATATGGTCTTCGTGCGCGTGGGTCAGCACCACGCCCAACAGGTCGTCCGACCGTTCCTCAATAAATTCCAGATCGGCAAACACCAGATCGATGCCGGGATAGTGCGGATCGGCAAAAGTCATGCCCAGATCGACCATCAGCCATTTGCCGTTGCAACCATAAAGGTTGACATTCATTCCGATTTCGCCCGAGCCACCAAGCGCACAAAACAGCAATTCCTTACCAGGCTTCACATCAATTCCCGAACCAGTTGGAGTTTCGTTGGATAAAGGCTGTCATCGCGGGGCCATCGTGCAAAAAAGCAGGCACCGGTTTTTTGCAATAAACGATGCGAAAACAAAGGCTCCCAGCGCACGCCGCGTTTCAGCTCAATCGCAGCGTGCTCTGCACGCGTTCGGCCAGCAGGGCAAGCCCGTCAAGCGTGAGATCGGGTTCAACGTGATCGAATATCGCGGTGTGCTCGTGGAACAGCACCGCCAGCCCGCCGGTCGCCACCACGGTAACGGGTCGGACGATTTCCGCCCGCAGCCGCGCGATCAACCCTTCCATCATCGCCACATAGCCCCAGAACACGCCAATATGCATGGCGTCTTCGGTGTTGCGCCCGATCACGCTGCCATTTTCGCGCGGGGCTTCGATGGCGATGCGCGGCAGTCGCGCGGCGGCATTGACAAGCGCGTCGAGCGACAAATTGATCCCCGGCGCGATAATCCCGCCTTTGTAGGTGCCATCCGCCGCGATCACGTCGAACGTGGTGGCGGTGCCGAAATCGACCACCACCAGATCGCCCGGATAGCGATCATGCGCGGCAATCGCGTTGACCGCGCGATCCGCGCCGACCGAGCGCGGCTGATCGACATCGATGCGCAAACCCCATTCGACCGGCGGTTCGCCCGCCACCAGCGCGTCCTGATGAAAGTATTTGTTCGCCAGCACGGTGATATTGTGCAGCGCGCGCGGCACCACATTCGATACGATCACCCGATCGACCGCATCCGCGCTCAATCCCTGCAAATGCAGCAATTGCAGCAGCCACACCGCATATTCGTCTGCCGTGCGGCGCGGGTCGGTGGCAATGCGCCAGCGGCCCCGGATGGTTCGCCCTTCGATCAGAGCAAACACCACATTGGTGTTGCCAACGTCTATCGCCAGCAGCATCAGACCCCCACCCATTCGATATCACCGGCATGGATGACACGCTGTTCGCCATCCGCCAAGGCCAGCCGCGCCGCGCCATCATCGTCCAGCCCGGCAAAGGCCCCGATCAGCGCCTCCTGATGAGGATCGCGCACCGACAGCAAAGTGCCGCGCGGATGGGCGAATGTCTGCCACGCCGCGCGCAAGGCGGGCCAGCCGCCGCGATGCCAGTCCGCCAGTGCCGCACCCCAGTGCTGCGCCAGCCTGTGCGCAAACCGGTCGCGCGGCACCGCATGGCCCAGCGCGGCCAGCGCGATGGTTGCGCGGTCGGGCAAAGTCGGTGCGCTGGCGAGGTTGACCCCGATCCCCACCACGACCGCATCGCCCTGCCGTTCGAGCAGAATTCCCGCCAGCTTTGCGCCATCAACCAAAAGATCGTTGGGCCATTTGAGCGCCAGCCCCGGCAGTGTGCCTGCCTCGGCCAGCACCGCGCGGGTGAGCGCGACCCCCGCCACCAGCGCCAGCGTCGGCGCGGGTTGATCGCCGGGGACCAGCCGCGCGACGGTCGATCCCATGAAATTGCCCGGACTATCGAGCCATGCGCGCCCGGCGCGGCCCCGCCCGGCGCTTTGCCGGTCCGCCACCAGCCAGTGGTTTTCGTCGCAATGTTCGCCTGCCGCCAGCCGCGCGAGCAGCGAACGGTTGGTCGATGCACAATGCGCTACGGTTTCGATCAAGCGATCATGCCAGCCGGAACAGCGCCGCCGCCGCCGTGCCCGCCAGCGCACCCAGCCAGCGCGTCAGCAAATAGCCCAGCGGCGACAGGACCAGCGCCGATGCCAGCAACACCACGCGGTTGGCCACAGGCTCGGTACCTTGCACCTGATCGGTGGGCGCGTCGAAATAGAGCACTTTGACGACTTTGAGGTAATAGAACGCGCCGATCACCGATGCGGCAATGCCGATGGCCGCCAGCACCACCAGATGCGCCGAAACCGCCGCCTGAAACACCAGAAACTTGCCCCAGAACCCGAACAGCGGCGGAATCCCCGCAAGGCTGAACATTACCACCGCCAGCGCGGCGGCAAGGGCAGGGCGGGTGCGCGACAAGCCGCCGAGCGCGGAGATCGATTCGATGGCGCGGCCATGGTCATCGCGCAGCGCCAGCACCACGAGGAATGCCGCAACCGAACTGACCACATAGATCGCCAGATAGACCAGCATCGCCGCCGCCCCCGCCGGGGTCGCCGCCGCCAGCCCGATCAGCATAAAGCCGACATTGTTGATCGACGAATAGGCCAGCAGCCGCTTGATATTGTCCTGCCCGATCGCGCCGAGCGCGCCGATCACGATCGATAGCAGCGCGGCGAACACCACGATTTGCTGCCACGCCGCGACTTGCCCGCCAAAGCCTGCGAGGCTCACCCGCATCAGCAGTGCCAGCGCCGCCGCTTTGGGCGCAGTGGCAAACAGCGCGGTGACCGGGGTGGGCGCGCCTTCATAGACATCGGGCGTCCACATGTGGAATGGCGCGGCGCTGATCTTGAACGCCAGCCCGGCCAGCACGAACACCACGCCAAATGTGGCCCCAAGCGACAGTGAGCCAGACCCCAGCGCCGCGCGCACCCCGTCAAACGCGGTCGTGCCGGTAAAGCCATAAGTCAGGCTGATACCATAGAGCAGAATGCCCGAAGCGAGCGAACCGAGCACGAAATACTTCAGCCCCGCCTCTGCCGAACGCCCATCGCCGCGCGCGCTCGATGCCAAGACATAAGCCGCCAGACTGTTGAGTTCGAGCCCGACATAGAGGGTCAGCATGTCGTTGGCCGCGACCATGATCCCCATGCCCAGCACCGCGAGCAGCACCAGCAGCGAAAATTCGGCGCGCATTTCGCCCTCGCGCTCAAACCACGCAGGCGCTACGACCAGCGTCACAGCGGCCCCGACATAGATCAGCAACCGCGCAAAGGCGGCGAATGCGTCCAGTTTCAGATGGCCAAACAGCGCCAGACTGTCCGCACCGCCGGTCAGCAGCGGCACGGTCAACACCGCCGCACCGACCAGTACCGCGACTGCGGCAATGGCAATCGCGCGCGCCGCTTTGTCCCCGCCCCAAGCGGCCACGAGCAGCAGCACCAGCACCGCAACGCTGATAAGCTCTTCGACCGCGATAGCGCGCAGGGTGTGGAAAATATCCATCACTTCATTCCCTTAAGCGGTGCCGCCGTCAGCGCGGCCACGACTGGCGCGGGTGCGGCACCCGTCGTCACTTGTCCGTCACCGCGCGGACGCGCCAGCGCCACGCGCGCCTCCAGCGTGCCGATGTCCTTGCGGATCGGCGCGAGCACCGCTTCGGGATAAACCCCGATTGCCAGCACCGCCGCTGCCAGCGGCAGCATCATCGCCCATTCGCGCGCATCCAGATCGGGCAGCGCGGCGGCATCGGCATGGCGCTGATCGCCGAACACCACACGCGCATAAAGATACAACATATAGGCCGCGCCCAGAATGATCCCGGTGGTCGCCACCAGCGCGATCCAGCTTGACGCCTGATAGATCCCCAGCAGCGCCAGAAACTCGCCGACAAACCCGCTCGTGCCCGGCAGGCCGATAGAGGCCATCGTGAACAGCAAAAAGAACAGCGCGTAATGCGGCATATTGATCGCCAGCCCGCCGTACCGCGCAATTTCACGCGTGTGGAGCCGGTCATAGATCACGCCGACCGCCAGGAACAGCGCGCCCGACACGACTCCGTGGCTAATCATCACCACCATCGACCCTTCAAGCCCCTGCCGGTTGAACGCGAACAGCCCGACCGTGACAATGGCCATATGCGCCACCGAGGAATAGGCGATCAGCTTTTTCATGTCGGTCTGGACAAGCGCGATCAGCGAGGTGATGACCACTGCGGCAATCGACAGCCCCCACACCAGCGGCGCAAAATGCGCCGAAGCCAGCGGGAACATCGGCAGCGAAAAGCGGATAAAGCCATAGCCGCCCATCTTGAGCAGCACGCCCGCGAGGATCACTGATCCGGCGGTCGGGGCCTGAACGTGCGCATCGGGCAGCCAGGTATGCACCGGCCACATCGGCATTTTGACCGCAAAGCTGGCAAAAAACGCCAGGAACAGCCAGTTTTGTGCCGCCGGGGCAAAATCATATTGCATCAGCGTGGGAATATCGGTGGTGCCCGCCGCGTTTGCCATCCAGAACATCGCGATCAGCATCAGTACCGATCCGAACAGCGTGTAGAGAAAGAACTTGTAACTGGCGTAAATCCGCTCAGCCCCACCCCAGATCCCGATAATCAGGTACATCGGGATCAGCCCGGCTTCAAACAGGATATAGAACAAGAACACGTCTTGCGCCGCAAACACGCCGATCATCAGCGTTTCCATAAACAGAAACGCGGCGTAATATTCCCCCGCACGCTTTTCTATCGCGTTCCAGCTTGCGCCGATGCAGATCGGCATCAGAAACACGGTGAGCGCGATCAGCGTCAGCGCGATCCCGTCAATCCCCAGCTTCCACGCAAACCCGGCGAACACGTCGGCATGTTCCTGAAACTGCCATTGCGCCCCGCCAACGTCGTATTGCGCCCACAGCACCAGCCCGAGCGCCAGATCGATGAGCGTTGCCGCGAGCGCGATCACCCGCGCGGTTTCGCGGCCCGCCATCAGGCTGAACACTGCGCCAATCAGCGGCACGATCAGCATCAGCGTCAGAATCGGAACATGGCTCATCGTGCAATCACCCAACTGATCGCGCCAACCAGCCCGACGAGCATGACCAGAGCATAGCTGTAAAGGTATCCGGACTGAAACCGCACCGCGCCCCGGCTGGCGCGCGCCACCACCCACGCCGCGCCATTCGGGCCGAACCGGTCGATCAGCCCGATATCGCCCCATTGCCACAGCACCCGGCCCAGCGCGAACGCCGGGCGGACGAACAGAGCGGCATAAAGCTCATCAAAATACCATTTGTTGAGCAAAAAGCGGTAGAGCGGCCCGATCCGCGCGACGACGGCACCGGGAAAGGCGGGGTTGAACACATAGGCATACGTCGCGATGGCCAATCCGGTCAGCATCACGCCCGCCGGGGCCAGCTTTACCCATTCCGGCACGTGGTGCATCGCGTGGAGCAGGCTTTCATCGAACACCAGCGCGCCATTCCAGAACACGCCTGCGCCTTCGCTCAAAAACGCCGGGGCGAACACGAAACCGGCCAGCACCGCGCCGCTCGCCAGAACCGCGAGCGGCACCAGCATCGACAGCGGACTTTCGTGCGGGTGATAGCCCAAAGTCCCGTCGTGCGCGTGATCGTGGCCATGATCGTCCTGCGCATGATCGTGATGCACCGCATGGCGGATATGGTCTGACCCGTCCCAGCGCGGTTTCCCCGAAAAGGTCAGGTATATCAGCCGCCAACTGTAAAAGCTGGTGAGCAACGCGGCAAAGATGCCGATGGCAAAGGCAAACTGGCCAACCCCGGTGCCGCGCGCATAAGCCGCTTCAAGAATGGCATCTTTGGAATAGAACCCGGCAAACCCGAACACGTCATCGATCCCGACCCCGGTAATCGCCAGCGTTCCCGCCAGCATCGCCGCAAATGTCCAAGGGATCTTGCGCGCCAGCCCGCCGTAATGGCGCATGTCCTGCTCGTGGTGCATCGCGTGGATCACGCTGCCCGCGCCCAGAAACAGCAGTGCCTTGAAAAAGGCATGGGTAAACAAGTGGAACATCGCCGCGCCATAGGCGCCGACGCCTGCGGCAAAGAACATATAGCCCAGTTGCGAACACGTCGAATAGGCGATCACGCGCTTGATATCGGTCTGCGTGGTGCCGACCGTGGCGGCAAACAGACACGTCGCCGCGCCAATCACGGTCACGAAGGCCAGCGCCGCCGGGCTTTGTTCAAACAGCGGCGACAGGCGGCAAACCATGAACACGCCTGCGGTGACCATTGTGGCAGCATGGATCAGCGCGGATACCGGCGTCGGGCCTTCCATCGCATCGGGCAGCCACGTGTGCAGCCCCAATTGCGCCGATTTGCCCATCGCGCCAATGAACAGCAACACGCAGAGCACGGTCGCAGTATCCCAGCGCTGCCCCAGAAAGCCGATGGTTGATCCGGCAAGGCCCGGCGCATCGTGCAGGATCTGCGGGATCGACACGGTACCAAACACCAGAAAGACGCCGAAAATCCCCAGCATAAAGCCCAGATCGCCCACCCGGTTGACGACAAACGCCTTGATCGCCGCCGCGCGCGCGCTCGGCTTGCGGAACCAGAACCCGATGAGCAGATAGGACGCCAGCCCGACGCCTTCCCAGCCAAAGAACATCTGCACCAGATTGCCCGCCGTCACCAGCATCAGCATGGCAAATGTAAACAGCGACAAATAGGCGAAAAAGCGTGGCTGGTCAGGCTCTTCGTCCATATAGCCCCACGAATAGACGTGGACGAGCGCCGATACGCTGGTGACCACCACCAGCATCACGGCAGTCAGCGTATCGACGCGCAAGCTCCAATCGAACCGCAGATCGCCCGATGCCACCCATGTCAGCAGCGCGGTTTCGCTGGTGACGCCGTGCCCCGCCCAAAACGGGATGAACACGCCCCATGACAGGCCGCAGGCCAGCACCAGCGCGCCAGTTGTGATGAGCTTGGCGGGAACCAGCCCGAGCCGCTTGTTGCCGAGCCCGGCAATGATCGCCGCGATCAGCGGGGCGAAAACGATGATGACGATGGCAGACATGAGGTTGGGTTCAGCCCTTCATCCGGTTGACATCATCGACCGCGATCGTGCCCCGGCCCCGGAAATAGATCACCAGAATGGCAAGCCCGATTGCGGCTTCGCCCGCCGCGACGGTCAGCACGAACATCGCGAAAATCTGCCCGACCAGATCGTGCAGATAAGCCGAAAACGCCACGAAATTGAGGTTCACCGCCAACAGGATCAGCTCAATCGCCATCAGGATGACGATAATGTTCTTGCGGTTCAGAAAGATGCCCAGCACGCCCAGCACGAACATCACCGCGCTGACCGCCACATAGTGCCCAATCCCGATCACAGCGAAACCCCCCCGTGCAAAGCCCCATCACCTTCAGGGGAGGGGGTTGGGGGTGGGGCTTGGCGGCGAAGTGAGAGCGTGAGGCGAAGCCCCACCCCCGTCCCGCGATCAGAGGCGCGTGACTCTGATCGCCCTGAAGGGGAGGGGGGAAGAGTGTTACACCGTCCAGCCATACCCGCCATCACAGCGAAACCCCTTTGCCGACTTCGGGCTGCACATTGACCGTGGCATCTTGCGGCCGCCGCGCGATCTGGTGCGCGGCGTTTTGCCCGCGCTTGTCGCCGCGTTCGCGGTGCGTCAGCATGATCGCGCCGATCATCGCCACCAGCAGGATCATGCCCGCCGCTTCGAATTCAAACAGATAGCGGGTATAGAGCAGCGCACCGATGGCGGCCGTGTTCGACACGGTGGCCGGGGTCACGCTGGCACTGGCGGCATGGCCCAGCGCCAGATTGCCCGCGCTGTGCACCACGATCCCCAAAAACAATTCCCCAAACAGCACCAGCGCGAGCAGCACGCCGAGCGGCGCATTGCGGATAAACCCCGCGCGCATCGCCGAAAAATCGATGTCGAGCATCATCACCACAAACAAAAACAGCACCGCAACCGCGCCGACATAGACGATCACCAGAAGCATCGCGATGAATTCGGCCCCGGTCAAAACCATCAGCCCGGCGGCGTTGAAAAACGCAAGGATCAGCCACAGCACCGAATGCACCGGATTGCGCGCGACAATCGTCAACAGCCCCGATGTCATCATCACACCGGCAAACAGATAAAAGGCAAAGGCGGCGATCATGACCCGGTCCTCTTAGCGGTACGGCGCATCGGCTTCGAGGTTGGCAGCAATCGCGCGCTCCCACTTGTCGCCATTGGCGAGCAATTTGGCTTTGTCATACAGCAATTCTTCGCGCGTTTCGGTGGCATATTCAAAATTCGGCCCTTCGACCACGGCATCGACCGGGCAGGCCTCCTGGCAAAACCCGCAGAAGATGCATTTGGTCATATCGATGTCATAGCGCGTGGTGCGGCGGCTGCCGTCCGCGCGCGGCTCCGCCTCAATCGTGATCGCTTGCGCCGGGCACACCGCTTCGCACAATTTGCACGCGATGCAGCGCTCTTCGCCATTGGGATAGCGGCGCAACGCGTGTTCGCCGCGAAACCTTGGGGAAATCGGGCTTTTTTCGTAAGGGTAATTGATCGTCGCTTTGGGCTTGAAAAAATATTTCAAGGTCAGCCAATGCGCGAGGATGAATTCCCACAGCGTAAAGCTTTTGATGAGTTGCCGCACGCTCATGCAAAATGCCCCGTCGCCATAAGATAGCCGCTTATCACCACCACGAACCCCAATGACAGCGGCAGGAAAATCTTCCACCCCAGCCGCATCAACTGGTCATAGCGATAGCGTGGCACCGTTGCCTTGATCCAACTGAACAGGAAAAAGCCGAACAGGATTTTCGCGATCAGCCAAATCAGCCCCGGCACGAGATAGAACACCGGAAAATTCAGCGGCGGCAAATATCCGCCCCAGAACAGCGTGGCGTTAAGCGCGCACATCAGCAGCACATTGGCATATTCGCCCAACCAATAGAGCGCAAAGGCCATCGACGAATATTCGGTCTGATAGCCCGCGACCAGTTCGCTTTCCGCTTCGGTCAGATCGAACGGCGCGCGCTGCGTTTCGGCGAGCGAGGAAATCAGGAACATCACCCATACCGGAAACAGCAGCGGGCTGCACCAGAACCCGTTGATGACGCCAAACCCGAACCCGCGTTGCGCCTCGACAATCGCGCCGACGTTAAAGCTGCCCGCCCACAGCACCACGCAAACGAGGATGAAGCCGATCGACACTTCATAGCTAATCATCTGCGCCGCCGCGCGCATCGCCGAAAAGAACGGGTATTTGGAGTTCGACGCCCACCCGGCGATGACCACGCCATAAACCCCGAGCGATGACACCGCGAGAATATACAGCAGCCCGACATTGATATCGGCCAGCACCACGCCTTTGGCAAACGGCATCACCGCCCATGCGAGCATGGCGACGGTAAACGTGATGATCGGCGCGATCAGGAACAGCGCCTTGTTCGCCGCCGCCGGAATGATCGTTTCCTGCAAAAACACTTTGACCGCATCGGCAAACGACTGGAGCACGCCAAACGGGCCGACCACATTCGGCCCACGCCGCAGCGCCATCGCCGCCCAGATCTTGCGATCCACATAGATTACAATCGCCACCGCCAGCATCACCGGCAGCATGATCAGCAGAATTTCGATCACCGTGGCGAGCACCCATGCCCCGCCGAACGGCAACCCGGTATATTGCAGGATCGGGATCATTCCGCCGCCTCCGCCGGAGCCTGACCGTGGATCAGTTCCGCCGAACAGCGTTGCAGCGTCGGGCTGGCGCGGCTGATCGCATTGGTCAGATAGCGGTCCTTGACCGCATAGCCGATCACGCCGCCCGCGCGCGCACCCACTGGCGCTGCGGGCAGCGGGCCATAATCGACCAGCCCTTCTACGCCGAGCGCGGGCACCGCCGCGATCATCGCCGCACGCAATTCGGCAAAGCTGTCAAACCCAATAGACACGCCCCAGGCATCAGCCAGCGCGCGCAGGATCGTCCAGTCTTCGCGCGCGTCGCCCGGCGCGAACACTGCTTTTTCGGCATATTGCACGCGGCCTTCGGTATTGACGTATGTGCCGTCTTTTTCGCTGAAGGCGGCGGCGGGCAGGATGACATCGGCCTGATGCGCGGCCTTGTCACCATGATGGCCGATATGCACGATCAGCGAACCGGCAAACCGCGTCCAATCGACTTCATCGGCCCCGAGCGAAATCACCACGCGCGGCGCGGCGGCGACAATATCGGCAATCCCGCCCGCTTGCGCATAGCCGAGCATCAGCCCTGCCATCCGCGCGGCGGCAAAGTGCAGCACGTTGAACCCGTTCCACCCGTCGCGCACCAGATTGAACTTGGCGGCAAACCCCAGCCCGGCCGCAAGCCCGCCTTTGGCGAGCGCGCCGCCGCCGATAATGATTGCCGGGCGTGCCGCTTGGGCAAACACGCTGACCACCGCATCGGGCAGCGCGTGGATCACACCGGCATCATCGCCCAAATGCAGCGCGGGATATGTCGGATCCCACCACGGGCCGATCAGATAGACTTTGGCCCCGCGCTTGACCGCCTTGCGCAACCGGGGGTTGAGCAGCGGCGCTTCATCGCGCACATGGCTGCCATAGATCAGGATCGCATCGGCGGTCTCGATCCCCGCCAGCGTCGAATTGAACGCCACCGCGGCAAGGTTCGTGGTGTCATAAGCCAGCCCGGTCTGCCGCCCTTCGAGCAGCGTCGAGCCGAGCGCCTGGGCGAGTGCTTTGGCGGCGAACAGCGTTTCGGCATCGACCAGATCGCCCGCGATCACACCGAGCGATGCGCCAGGGTTGGTCCCGCCCAGCGCGGCCAAAGCTTCGGCCCACGTCGCGGGTTGCAACGTGCCATCGACGCGCAGCCACGGACGGTCGAGCCGCCGCCGCGTCAGCCCGTCAACCAGATAGCGCGCGCGATCCGCCAGCCATTCCTCGTTCACATCATCGTTGACGCGCGGCAGGATGCGCAAGACTTCGCGCCCGCGCGAATCGAGCCGGATATTCGCGCCAATCGCATCGGACACGTCGATCCCGAGCGTCTTGGTCAATTCCCACGGCCGCGCCTCGAACGCATATGGGCGGCTGGTGAGCGCGCCGACCGGGCACAAGTCGATGACATTGGCCGACAGTTCGTGAGTGGCGGCGGCTTCGAGATAGGTCGCGATCTGCATCGCCTCACCCCGATAGAGCGCGCCGATTTCATCGACCCCGGCCACTTCTTCGCTGAACCGCACGCACCGGGTGCAATGGATGCAGCGCGTCATCACCGTCTTTATCAGCGGGCCCATCGTCTTTTGCGTAACCGCGCGCTTGGCTTCGCGATAACGCGACGCGCCCCGGCCATAGGCCACCGACTGATCCTGCAAATCGCATTCGCCACCCTGATCGCAGATCGGGCAATCGAGCGGATGGTTGATGAGCAGGAATTCCATCACCCCTTCGCGCGCGGCTTTGACCATCGCGCTGTCGGTGCGGATTTCCTGCCCTTCGGCGGCGGGAAGCGCGCAACTGGCTTGCGGCTTGGGCGGGCCGGGTTTGACCTCGACCAGACACATCCGGCAATTGCCCGCAATCGACAGCCGCTCGTGATAGCAAAAACGCGGAATTTCCTTGCCCGCCAGCTCGCACGCCTGAAGCACAGTGGCCCCGGCAGGAACTTCGAGTTCAATGCCGTCTACTTTGAGTTTAGGCATCAGCAATGACCTCCATCGCTGCCGCTGGCGTCGAAAAGCACGGATCCTGAACCTGATTCCGTGTGAGGACTGGGGGTGGGGGCCATGAACTTCACCCTGCTTCGCCTCGTCCATACCGCACACCCATCGCCAGCGCGCCCGGCATGGTCGGGTGGTCCGGGTTGGGGATCACTTGCAAGCGGCGCGGATCGACCAGCAGGTCCATCGATTCCATCGGAATTGCGCCCAGCAGCACGACATCGCCCATCACCATCGCGCCGGTAAATGCGTGGCGGCCGAAGCATTCGATTTTTACCGGGCCAACGTAATCGACTGCCTCTTTGCGGCCATCGGCATACGTCACTTCGCGCTGCTCGATGGCTTCGAGCTTCAACTGGTTGGCGACCCGCCTCGGGATGCACAGATCAATCGCGCCGGAATCGACCAGCGCCCGCGCATCGATCTCTTCAAGCTCGGGCCGGGCGGCGTTGAAGATGCGAATGTGCTGATAGACGATGCCCATCTTACGCCGCTGCCTTTCGCGGTGTGTCGGCAAGCCGCCGCTCGCTTTCGGGCTGCGCACCATTATGGCGCCTGGTGAGTGCTGGCATAGTCACGGCGCTCAGCTTTCGTGCTCGGTGAGTTCGAGGCGGCGTTCGATGCGATCAAGCCGCTCGCTAATGCCCGATACATCGGCCTGCACGCCGAACTGCGAGGTTATGATACCGCGCATGTGGTCTTCGATCGCGGACAACCGCACCGCGTGCGAGGTGACTTCCCGCTTTACCGAGGCAAGATCACCCTGCATTTTCTTGAGGATTTCCAGAATCATCTGACCTTCGGTCATGACCGGCTCCTGCGCGTGGCGCTGCACAATAGCATTCGTTTCACTCCGCCGCCTCCCGCTGATTGTCCGCAATCCGCCGTTCGATTTCAGGGCGGAAATGGCGGATAAGCCCCTGGATCGGCCAAGCGGCGGCGTCACCCAGCGCGCAGATGGTGTGGCCTTCGACTTGTTTGGTCACCGCCTGCAACATGTCGATTTCTTCGAGCGCGGCATCGCCGGTGCGCAGGCGTTCCATCACGCGCCACATCCAGCCGGTGCCTTCGCGGCAGGGGGTGCACTGGCCGCAGCTTTCGTGTTTGTAGAAATAGGACAGGCGGGCAATCGCGCGCACGATGTCGGTCGATTTGTCCATCACGATCACGGCGGCGGTGCCCAGCCCCGATTCCAAGGCGCGCAGCCCGTCAAAATCCATCGGCGCATCCCAGATCTGGTCCGCCGGGACCAATGGCACCGATGATCCGCCGGGAATAACCGCGAGCAGATTGTCGCGCCCGCCGCGAATGCCGCCGCAATGTTTGTCGATCAGCTCGCTGAACGGAATGCCCATCGCTTCTTCGACCACGCAGGGCGTATTGACGTGCCCGCTGATCTGGAAAAGCTTGGTCCCTTTGTTGTTGTCGCGCCCGAATGATGAAAACCACGCCGCCCCGCGCCGCAAGATGGTCGGCGCGACCGCAATCGATTCGACATTGTTGACCGTGGTCGGGCAACCATAGAGCCCCGCGCCCGCCGGAAACGGCGGTTTGAGCCGGGGCTGGCCTTTCTTGCCCTCAAGGCTTTCGATCATCGCGGTTTCTTCACCGCAGATATAGGCCCCCGCGCCGCGATGGACAAAGACATCGAAATCATAGCCCGAACGGCAGGCATTGCGCCCGATCAGCCCGGCGTCATAGGCTTCCTGCACGGCGGCAAACAGCGTTTCGGCTTCGCGGATATATTCGCCGCGAATGTAGATATAGGCCGCGCGCGCGCCCATCGCGAACCCGGCGACGAGCGCGCCTTCGATCAGCTTGTGCGGATCGTGGCGGATGATTTCGCGGTCCTTGCAACTGCCCGGTTCGGATTCATCGGCATTGATGACAAGGAAGCTGGGGCGGCCATCGCGCGCTTCTTTGGGCATGAAGCTCCACTTCAGCCCGGTCGGAAACCCCGCGCCGCCGCGCCCGCGCAGCCCCGAATCCTTGACTTCCTGAATGATCGCATCGCGCCCGCGTTCGAGCAGCGCTTTGGTATTGTCCCAATCGCCGCGCAGCCGTGCGGCGGGCAAGTTCCACCGCTGATAGCCGTAGAGATTGGTGAAAATGCGGTCTTTGTCGGCAAGGGTCATGGCCTACCACTCCCCCCGGTAATCGTGGTTTTCGCTCACCATCGCCCGCAGCGTGGTCGGCCCGCCAAGCGGTTCGACAGTGTGCCGCCCCGGTGCCTGGCTGCCGGTCTTGGGCTGCCGCCCGGCGGCGAGTTCATCGAGGATGTGGGTGATCGATTCCGCGCTCAGATCTTCGTAATTGTCATCGTTGATCTGCACCATCGGTGCCGACGCGCAATTTCCCATGCATTCGACTTCGGTCAGCGTGAACAGGCCATCGCCGGTGGTGTGGCCCACATGCAGCCCGCGCGCCTTGCACGCCGCCATAATATCATCCGATCCGCGCAATTGGCACGGCGTCGTGCCGCAGACTTGCACGTGAAACCGCCCGACCGGGGCAATATTGTACATCGTGTAGAATGTCGCGACTTCGAGCACGCGGATCACCGGCATGGCAAGCGTGCGCGCGACGAATTCGATCACCGGCAGCGGCAACCAGCCTTGCGTCTGCTCTGCCGCGCCGACCTGACGCTGCGCCAGATCGAGCAGCGGCATCACCGCGCTGCGCTGCCGCCCGGCGGGATAGCGCGCGATGATCGCTTTGGCCAAGACCGCATTGTCGGCAGACCAGTCGAACTGGCCCCAGCGCGCACGCAGTTCCGGGGTATCGGGGGCGGGATGACGATCAGCCATCAGGGGTGATCCGCAAGGTTGAGGCGGGTTTCGATGCGGTCCAGCCGGTCGGTCAGACGGTCGATCCGGCTGTTGACGCCCGAAATAGCGATCAGCGAATTGCCGAGATGCTCTTCGACCACGGTCATGCGCAGCGTAAGATCGCGCATATCGAATTTCATCTCCGACATGTCGGCCTGCATCTGCTTCATCACTTCGAAGATCAGCCCGTTGGTTACGTCCGCCATGCGCGCCTCCGTGCTTTCACCGGTCGCACTCCCCGAACACTACATCGATAGCGCCCAAAATCGCGGTGGCGTCGGGCAGCATGTGGCCTTTGCTCATGAAATCCATTGCTTGCAGGTGCGAAAAGGCGGTCGGGCGGATTTTGCAACGATAGGGCTTGTTGCTGCCATCGCTGACCAGATAGACGCCGAATTCGCCTTTGGGGCTTTCGGTGGCGACATAGACTTCGCCTGCGGGCACGTGAAATCCTTCGGTATAGATCTTGAAGTGGTGTATCAGAGCTTCCATCGAGCTTTTCATGTCGCCGCGATTGGGGGGCGAGATTTTGCGGTCGTCCGAGGCAATCGGTCCTGCGGGCATCGCCGCCAGACATTGCTTCATAATGCGCGCGGACTGGCGCACTTCTTCGACGCGGACCATGAACCGGTCATAACAGTCCGAACGCGTGCCCACCGGAATGTCGAAATCGACCCGGTCATACACGTCATAAGGCTGCGATTTGCGCAAGTCCCACGGCACCCCGGCGGCGCGGATCATCGGGCCGGAAAAGCCCCACGCCAGCGCATCGGCTTTGCTGACCAGCGCGATATCGACATTGCGCTGTTTGAAGATGCGGTTATCGACCACCAGGCTCATCGCATCGTCGAACAGTTGCGGCAGCCGCGTGTCGAGCCAGTCGGCAATGTCGGTCAACAGCGCCAGCGGCACGTCCTGATGCACCCCGCCCGGGCGAAACCACGCCGAATGCATCCGCGCGCCCGATGCGCGTTCAAAGAAGGTCAGACAATCTTCGCGGATTTCAAACAGCCACAGATTGGGCGTCATCGCGCCCACGTCCATCACATGGCTGCCCAGATTGAGCATATGGTTGCAGATGCGCGTCAGTTCAGCAAACAGCACGCGAAGATATTGCGCGCGCAGCGGCACGGCAACATTCAGCAGCTTTTCGATGGCGAGAACGTAGGAATATTCCATCGCCAGCGGCGAACAGTAATCGAGCCGGTCAAAATAGGGCAGGGCCTGCAAATAGGTCTTGTGCTCGATCAGCTTTTCGGTGCCGCGATGCAGCAGACCGATATGTGGATCGATACGTTCGATCACTTCGCCATCCAATTCCATCACCATGCGCAACACGCCGTGCGCCGCCGGGTGCTGCGGGCCGAAATTGATGGTATAGTTGGCGATGACTTCATCGCCAGTGGTGGGTGAATGTTCGAGGCTGAAACTCATGGCTGCGCACCCGCTTTTTCATCGCCGGGCAGCGCAGTGGGCGCGCCTTCCCACGGGCTTTGATAATCGAACTGGCGCAAATCTTGCGCCAGCCGCACCGGTTCATAGACCACGCGCTGATCTTCCGCCGAATAGCGCAATTCGACATAGCCGGTCAGCGGAAAATCCTTGCGGAACGGGTGGCCGACAAAGCCATAGTCGGTGAGGATGCGGCGCAAATCGGTATGGCCCGCAAACAGCACGCCGAACATGTCATAGACTTCGCGTTCATACCACCCGGCATTGGGCCACAGCGTCGTGACGGTCGGCACCGGGGTCGCTTCGTCGGTGGCAAGTTTGACGATCAGCCGCAGATTGCGCGTGACCGACAGCAGGCAATAGACCACTTCGAACCGTTCGGCGCGGTCGGGGTAATCGACCCCGGCAATGTCCATCAATTGCTGAAACTGTTCCTCGTCGCGCACCATGCGCAACGTATCTTCGATGCTGTCGCGCCGCACGGTCAGCACCATTTCGCCATGGCGTTCGGCCAGCGCAAGCAGATCATCGCCCAGCCGCACGCGCAAGTCTGCGGCCAGCCCGTCAAAGGGCGCGGTACGCGGGGCGGAATGGAGTACCGCAGCCATTACCGTTCAAGCGTCCCGATGCGGCGGATTTTGCGCTGCAACTGCATCACGCCATAGAGCAGCGCTTCGGCAGTGGGCGGGCAGCCCGGGACATAAATATCCACCGGCACGATGCGGTCACACCCGCGCACCACCGAATAGCTATAGTGGTAATAGCCGCCACCATTGGCGCAACTGCCCATCGAGATGACATATTTGGGGTCTGACATCTGGTCATAGACTTTGCGCAGGGCAGGGGCCATCTTGTTGCACAACGTTCCCGCCACGATCATCACGTCGGACTGGCGCGGCGATGCGCGCGGGGCAACGCCAAAGCGTTCCATGTCATACCGCGGCATCGACACGTGGATCATTTCGACCGCGCAGCACGCAAGCCCGAATGTCATCCACCACAGTGACCCGGTGCGCGCCCACTGGAACAAGTCTTCCGTGGACGTGACCAGAAAGCCCTTGTCCGACACTTCGGCATTCACGCTGTCAAAAAAGGCCGCGTCGGGCGCGGTCGGAACAGTGCCGCCAGTCAGCAGTGCAGGGGTCGCCGTCGTGTTCATGATCGTGTTCATTCCCAATCCAGCGCGCCTTTTTTCCAGGCGTAGATATAGCCGATCACCAGTTCGAACAGGAACAGCATCATCGTTGCCCAGCCCAGCCACTGCGTTTCATGCAGGCTGACTGCCCACGGGAACAGGAACGCGGCTTCAAGATCGAACACGATGAACAAGATCGCGACGAGGTAGAACCGCACGTCAAACTGGCTGCGCGGATCTTCGAACGCGGGAAAGCCGCATTCATATTCGGACAGCTTTTGCGGATCGGGATTGTCGGTGCCGGTCAGCCGCGACACGCCGATGGGCAGGAATACGAATGCCGCCGACAGCGCCAGCGCAATCGCCAGAAACAGCAGGATCGGCAGATATCCGGCAAGATAATTCGTCTGGTCGATCAAGGATCTGACTCGCCTGTTGCAACGCTTGCCTCGGCCCCCTAGTCCCGCCCCGGTTCCGGCGCAAGGGGCACTGAGGGCCTATTCGCGCTTCGTCCGCATCCTTTTTGGCGCGGTGCAGCATGGCCGACGGCGATAATTGCCAAGATCGTCCGGCGCGACTATTGCGCCGGTCAATTCGCGCTTTCCGCTCTTACTCCCGCTCAAGAGGAATCGTCCCCATGGCCCAGTTCTCCGCCGCCGATCCGGTTGTCATTCTGGCTTATGCGCGCACCCCGATGGGCGCGATGCAGGGCGCGCTGGCCGATGTTTCGGCCACTGATCTTGGCGCGACGGCGGTCAAGGCTGCCGTGGCCCGGTCGGGCGTGGCGGCGGACAAGTTTGACCGCATCTATATGGGCTGCGTCTTGCCCGCCGGGCTGGGGCAGGCCCCCGCGCGGCAGGCCGCGATCAAGGCTGGGCTGCCGACTTCGGTGCAGGCGACCACGGTCAACAAAGTCTGCGGATCGGGGATGCAGACGCTGATTATGGGGGCCGAAGCGCTTGCCGCCGGATCGATCGATTATGCTATCGCCGGGGGCATGGAATCGATGACCAATGCGCCCTATCTGCTCAAAAAGCATCGCTCGGGCGCGCGCATCGGCCATGACACCGCCTATGACCATATGTTCCTTGACGGGTTGGAAGATGCTTATGAACCGGGCCGCGCGATGGGCACATTCGCGCAAGAAACCGCCGATGCCTATCAACTGACCCGCGCCGATCAGGATGCCTATGCCATCGAATCGCTGCGCCGCGCGCAAGAGGCGATTGCGCAAGGCCGCTTCGCCGATGAAATCGTGGCGGTCACGGTCAAATCGCGCGGTGGTGACACCGTGGTCGATACCGACGAAGCGCCCGGCAAAGGCAAGCCCGACAAGATCCCCACGCTCAAGCCCGCCTTTGCCAAAGATGGCACGATTACCGCCGCGACATCGTCATCGATTTCCGACGGTGCCGCCGCGCTGGTGCTGACGCGCCAGTCGCTCGCCGCTGCCGAAGGGCTGACCCCGGTGGCGCGCGTGGTGGCACTGGCCGCGCACGCGCAAGCACCCAAAGATTTCACCACCGCCCCGGTCGGCGCGATCACCAGCCTGCTGGCGCGCGCGGGTTGGACGATTGCCGATGTCGATCTGTTCGAAGTCAACGAAGCATTTGCCTGCGTGGCAATGTTCGCGATGCACGATCTGGGCATCGCGCACGACAAGATCAACGTCAACGGCGGGGCCACCGCGCTTGGCCATCCGATTGGCGCATCGGGCGCGCGCATCATCACCACGCTGATCGCCGCGCTGAAGGCGCGCGGCTTGCGCAAAGGCGTTGCCAGCTTGTGCATCGGTGGCGGTGAAGCGACTGCGGTGGCCATCGAACTGGTCTGAGAGTCTGTTGCGATAGTGCCACCCACCGCCTCGCATCCCGCGATGGCGGGCTGCAACGCTGTGCAGCGCGCCCCACCAATCCGGCAAATTTTTTCCGCCGTGCTTAAACCCTGCGTGCACGCGTCGTCCTTGGGAGGGAGCAAGTCGCCAGGAGTGGACCAATGTCATCGTTTGAAATCGGAGCATCGCGCCCGGTTGGCGCGACCCCGCTAAACCCCGTGCAGCCCGCCAGCCCGATTTCGCCGGCGGTGGATGCCACCACAACCGCCGCGCCGGTCAGCACCGGCCCTGCCGTGCAAACCAGCCTGACAGTCAGCGCCGGGACCGCCCCGGTCGATCACACGCGGGTCGCGCAAATCCGCGAGGCGGTGCAAAATGGCACTTATCCGCTGATCCCGGCCAAGATCAGCGATGCCATGGTTGCCGCCAGCATCCTGCTGCAAAGGAAGAACTGATGGTGGCCATCAGCGCGCCCGGTGCGGGCGCGGCAATGCACCCGTTCGATCTGCGCGATGTGCTGCGGCACATGCTGGGCGTGCTCGAAACCGAGCGGCAGGCGCTCGCCGGGCTTGATATTGACGGCATCGTGGGCGCGGCGGTGCGCAAGCACGCGCTGTGTGATCGGCTTGAAGGCGTTGGCGCAGAGGCGGTGGACGAAGAGTGCCGGGGGCTGCTCGATGCGGCGCGACGGCTCAATGAAACCAACCGCCGTGTGCGCAATCTGATCGCCGCGAATGTCGCCACCCGGCTTGACGCGCTGACCGGGCAACCGGCGTTGTACCGCGCCCATGCCGATGCCGCGCGGGTGCGCCGCTTGCGCTAACCTGTGTTTGGCACGTCTGTTGCTTGAACCAAGCTTGCGCCACTTATCCGGCGTGAGTTGCGAAAAGGGACGTGCGCGTGAGCGGGTCTGATGGTTCGACAAGAGCACCCGCGCCCATTCCGGCGCGTAGCCCGGCCAATCTGCCGGTCAGTACCGCGATTGCCCGCGCGGCCAGCGCGACGGGCGCAGATTTCCGCTTTCTGTTGGCGCAGGCACGGCTTGAATCCGGGTTCGACCCGGCGGCGCGCGCGCGCACGTCGAGCGCCAGCGGGCTGTTTCAGTTCACCAACGCCACGTGGCTGACAATGCTCGACCGCCACGGGGGCGATCTCGGGCTTGATCGCAGCAGCATCGGCGATCCGGCCGCGCGCGCCCGGCTGCTCGCCTTGCGCGATGATCCGCAGGCCGCCGCGCTGATGGCGGGCAACCTTGCCAATGACAACCGCGCCGCCTTGCGCGGTGTTTTGGGCCGCGAGCCCGACAATGCCGAATTGTATCTGGCGCATTTCCTTGGCCCCGATGGATCGAAGCGATTGCTGGCGGCGCTGGCGCAAGACCCGTCGCAAAGCGCGGCGGCGCTGCTGCCGTCCGCAGCCTCGGCCAATCGGTCGATTTTCTACGCAGGGCCGGTCCCACGCTCGGTGGGTCAGGTGATGGACTGGGTGCGCAACCGGATCGACGGTGCCATGGCGCGGTCGGATGGCATCCCGGCAGATATGTCCGGCAGCGCGCTGCCGCTGGCGGCACCTGCACCTGCCGTGCGCGGCGGTCCGCTGGCGCGGGAATTCGCGGTGGTCAGTCCGCCGGGCACTGTGCGGTCGATGGCCGATACGCTGATGAGCGCGTTTGGCACCAACGATGGTGCCGTTCCGGCCACTGTGCGCGCGGCTTACGGCGCCATTCGCGCGCTCGGCTTCTGACCGCGATGCTCAAACGGATCAAGCCCGGCGCGCTCGCGCTGCCCGCCGGGATCCTGACGCTGATCGCGCTGATGGTCGTGCCGATCCCGGCGGTGATGCTCGATGTGTTTTTCGTGTTCAACATCGCGCTGTCGGTGGCGGTGCTGATGGCGGCGATGAATGCCGAAAAACCGCTCGATTTTTCCTCGTTCCCGTCAGTCTTGCTGTTCGCCACGCTGTTGCGGCTGTCGCTCAATGTCGCATCGACGCGCGTGGTGCTTGTTTATGGCCATACCGGCGGCGCGGCGGCGGGCCAGGTGATCGAAAGCTTTGGCGAATTTCTGATCGGCGGCAATTTCGCGGTCGGGCTGTTCGTGTTCATGATCCTGATGATTATCAACATGGTGGTGGTGACCAAAGGCGCGGGCCGCGTGTCTGAAGTGTCCGCGCGCTTCACGCTCGATGCTTTGCCGGGCAAGCAGATGGCCATCGATGCCGACCTTGCCGCTGGGCTGATCAACGCCAGCGAAGCCAAGACGCGCCGCCGCGACGTGTCGACCGAGGCGGATTTCTACGGCTCGATGGATGGCGCGAGCAAATTCGTAAAAGGCGATGCGATTGCCGCCGTGCTGATTCTGGTGGTCAATATCGCAGCCGGGTTCTGCCTTGGCATGATAAGCCACAAATTGTCAGCGGCGGATGCGGCGCAAAAATATGTGACGCTGGCGGTGGGCGATGCGCTGGTGGCGCAAGTGCCATCGCTGCTGCTGTCGATTGCCGCTGCGGTGATCGTGACACGCGTGTCCGACAGCCGCGATCTGGCGGGGCAGATCGGCGGGCAGTTCGCCAGCCCTTCGACTTGGTTGCCCGTGGTGGTGATTCTGTCGGTGATCGGCCTGATTCCGGCGATGCCGCAACTGATCTTTCTGCCCGCCGCCGCCTTGGCCGGGTGGGTGTGGTGGAAGCTGAAGGCGCGTGCCGACCGCATCGCGCGGGCGAGCGCCGCGCCCCCGCCCGAACCGGTCGATCCGGCGCGGATCACGCTCGACGACGTATCCGACCACACGCTTGTCACCATCGAGCTGGGCTATGGGCTGGTCCATCTGGTCGATGCCAAACGCGGATCGCCGCTGGTGGCGCGTATCACCGGGGTGCGCAAACAGTTGAGTCAGGCGTGTGGCTTTATCGTGCCGCAGTTCCGGGTGCGCGATTGCCTCGATCTGCCCGCCAATGCCTATTCCATCGTGCTGGGCGGGGTGAAGATCGGCAGCGCGGTCGTGCGGCCCGATCGCATTCTGGCGATTGACGCGGGCGATGCCCACCCCGGCCATGCTCTGGTGGGCGAGCCGACCACCGACCCCAGCTTTGGCTGCCCGGCGCTGTGGATCGATCCCGCCAGCCGCGATACCGCGATTGCCGAAGGGTTTTTGACCGTCGATGCCGGAACGGTCATCGCCACGCACCTCAACCAGGTGCTGGGCGAACGCCCGCAAGCCCTGCTTGGCCCCGATGAAGTGCGCGCGATCCTTGATGGTGTGCGTCAGCGCGCCGCCGGGCTGGTCGAAACGATCCACCCCAATCCGCTATCGCTGGGCGCAATCACCCGCCTGTTGCGCGCGCTGCTCGAAGACGGGATCGGGATTGGCCATCCTTTGCCGATCCTGGCCGCGCTCGGCCAAGCGGTGCAACAGACCACCGAGCACGACCGGCTGATCGACGCGGTGCGCGCGGAACTGGGCGCGATGATCGTCGGGCGAATGTGCAGCCCGCACGAACGGCTGCCGGTAATCACGCTCGACGCCGGGCTTGAGGCGATGATCGTGCAAGGTATGCAAGACCCGGTATCCGGACTGCCGGTGATCGAGCCCGATCTGGCGCGCGGGCTGGGGGATCGCATCGCCGCGATCATTACCGCACGCGGCCCCGGTGCCATCGCCCCTGCGTTGATCGTGCAGCCGCGCGCGCGGCGCACCTTGGCGGCGGCGCTGCGGTTTCGCGCGCCCGCCTGCGTGGTGCTGTCGCTATCCGAACTGCCGCAAAGCCAACCGGTCGAAGTCATCGCGGTGATCGGCGGCGAAACCCATGCTCCGCCCATTCCGGCGCTGACCGACCTTACCCACCCCCATACTTCCCCCGGTGCAGCGATGCCGCAACCCGAAGGACTTGCCGCATGAATTTTCACCACCGCAGTTTTGGCGCGGCGCGTGCCTATCGCGATGATACCGCAGATCGCATCCGCCGGTTCCTGCCGATGGTGCGGCGGCTGGCGTGGCACGCGCACGGGTCCGGGCGCGCGGGGATCGAAGTCGATGATCTGATTCAGGCCGGGCTGGTGGCTTTGACCGAATGCGCGCGCAAGCACACCGGGCAGACCGAAGACGGCTTTGCCGCCTATGCCAAGCTGCGCGTGCGCGGCGCGATGGTCGATCTGATCCGCCGCAGCGCGCCGCTGTCGCGCGCCGCCAGCGACCGCCGCCGCACGCTGCGCGATCAGACCGAAAGCCTTGCCGCGCTGCTCGGCCGCCAGCCAACCGAAAGCGAGCTGGCCGAAGCGATGGGGGTCACGCTCGCCGATTTGGGCGATTTGCGCGCGGCGGCCGAACCCTTGCGGTTCGAACCGATTGATGATGCGTATTCCGACAGTTCGATGGCCTTTGCCGATGATCGGCCCGACAGTTTTGCGGTAATCGCCGACGCGCAGACGCGCCATGTGGTGGCCGAAGCCATCGCCGCATTGCCCGAACGGTTGCAAATGGTGATCCAGCTCTATTTCGTCGAAGAGCTCAATCTTGCGGAAATCGCCGGGGTGCTCGAAGTCAGCGTGCCGCGCGTGCACCAGTTGAAAGCACAGGCGCTCGACAAATTGCGCGCAACGCTGGGCGCGGATTTCGATATCTTATGATTGCCGCGTCCCCAGCCACGTCAACCGCCGCCACACTGCTTCGAGCGGGCCGTGGCGATGGCGCGCGAGCCACCATTGCGGCCACACCAGCATTGCCGCCCAGCCCAGCGGGATGAACAGCGGCAGCCAGCCGCGCCCCAACCATCCCCCCAGCCCCAGCCCCCAGCCGGCAAACAGCGCGCTCATCGCCACCGTGGTGCCGATATAATTGGTCAGCGCGGTCTGCCCGGCAGCCGCGATCAGCCGCGCGGGCGCAGTGGATGACAGCTTTGGCCAAGCCAGCATCAGCGCCGCGCCATAGCCCAGCGCCATCGCCAGATGCGGCAAAGCGGACAGCGTTGTCATAACGCCGAACATCACGCGCGGGGCGAAATCGCGCGCATCGATCCACCACGCGAGCGCCAGCGTCATCGCCCCGCCCGCGCCGATCCCGCTGCCCGCGAGCCAGACAAGCGCGCGGCGCGACCATTCCCCGCGCCACAACCCGGTGCGGTGCAACCCCATCCCGATCAGCATCAGCGGAAACGTTTCGGTGAATGTCGCGACCGTGGTTTGCAGCGGCAGCCATGGTGCCAGTGTCAGCCGTAGCCGGACCGCTTCGCCAAACGGGGCCAGCAGCACGCGCCGATCATCGCTGATCGATGCGGCAATCCGCGCCAGCATCGCCGCTTGTTCGGCGCGATCCGCCGCCGGGGCGTGCCCCGCCAGCACCGCCTGTTCGGCGGCAATACCCAGCACCGCGCCCAGCGCATCGAACGCGTGGCTGACCATGAACAACCCCAGCCCCAGCGCAATCAGCAGCCGCGCAGGCGCGCGGCACATGACCAGCGCCGCCAACCCGCACAACGCATATGCAAACAGGATATCGCCCCACCATAGCAGCGCATAATGGCCATAACCAATCACCGCCAGCCACACCAGCCGCCGCGCCTGCACCCCCGGCCCCCACGCCCCGCGCTGATCGGCAGCAGCAATGAACAGCACCATGCTCGCGCCGAACAGCAGCGTGAACAGCGCGCGCATCTTGCCTTCGAACAGCACGAACGCGATCAGGAACCACGTATCACCACCCGGTTCCGCGCGCGGCCAATGCGGGCTGAATGTCGCCAGCGTCGGCCCCCAGAACCCGGTTATATTGATGGTCAGAATGCCGAGCAGCGCCACCCCGCGCACGAAATCGAGCGCGGCGATGCGCGGCACGCCAATGGCAGGCAAGACCGACCCCGCACCAGTCTTCCCCTCAAGCGAATGCGCCGGGTGGAGGTATGCAGCCGTCGAGAAAATGCCTGCCATGGCGTACCGCTTATCCCCTTTTGACGATTGTGGCCCAACCATCTGCACTGTTAACCAAAATTTGACTCTGTGGGGGACATGGTACGCCGTCATAACTGGCATTGGAACGTGGCGTTGCGCATTTTGGCATTGGCTTCGCAGAAAGGCGGATCGGGCAAGACCACGTTGTCGGGTCATCTTGCCGTGCAGGCACAGCGCAGCGGGGCAGGGCCGGTGGTGCTGATCGACATTGATCCGCAAGGTTCGTTGACCGAATGGTGGAATGTGCGCGATGCCGATTATCCCGCGCTGGCCCAGACCAGCGTCACCCGGCTGGGCACCGATCTGGCGTTGCTTCGCGAACAAGGGTTCAAATTGGCGGTGATTGACACGCCCCCGGCGATCACGCTGGCGATTCAGTCAGTGATCCACGCAGCCGAACTGGTGGTCGTGCCCACCCGCCCCAGCCCGCACGATCTGCGGGCGGTCGGCGCCACGGCCGAGCTGTGCGATCGGGCCAGCAAGCCGCTGGTATTCGTGCTCAATGCTGCCACCGCGCATGCGCGGATCACCGCCGAAGCCGCGCTCGCATTAAGCCGACATGGAACGGTCGCCCCGGTTACGCTGCATCACCGCACTGATTTTGCCGCGTCGATGATCGATGGCCGAACCGTGATGGAAGTTGATCCGCAAGGAAAATCTGCGCAAGAAATCGGCGCGCTGTGGACATGCGTGCACGAACGGCTTGAACAGAATTTTCGGCGCAAGGTGTTTGCCGGAACCCAGCCGGTGACATCGGGGACGAGCCAGCAGCGTGCAAGCGGCCAGGGTTTTGGCCGCCGCGTGGCTGAATCGTGATGACCGCGGCCAGCGACACCTTGGCTCGGCCAATGGCCTCGCTTGATGCCGGGTTGCTGGATAGCTGCAAGCAGCGGCGACGCACGCCATTGACGTTCGCCGGGCCGCATACAGCCGATCAGGCGGCAGAGCACACGGTTGCACATTCGCCCGAAGTGGTGCAAATTGTTTCCCGTCAGGCACAGACACGTGATCGTATTGATTCGCGTGGTTCGTCGCCTGATGGTGGCTCTAGCGCGGCCGCACCGCGATTTGCGGTTACTTTGTGGCTTGATGGTGAACGCCATGGTTATCTTGGCCGGATTGCCCAAGTTCAAGGGGTCAGCGCGCAAACCGTGCTTACCGATGCGCTCGACCATTATGCTGTATCATCTTCGAATGTTGCCGCCTGTTCCCCGGCTTTGCCTTTGCCCAACTGCCATATGACCGGAAACCAGCCATGACCGTCAGCGTCCCTGCCTTTTGCCCGTTGCCTGTGCGTAGCACCGGGCATGAGCGCACGTCCGTTCTTCTGGCGCTGGGGATCGCCGGCATTGCGCTGCTGGGTGGCTGTTCAAGCGAGCGTGCCCGGCCCGATCAATTGACCCGTGCGGCGGACGATAGCGGCGACCGCGAAGCGGCGCCCCGCGCCATTGCCCAGGCCGAAGCAGCAGTTTTGGCGGATGGTCGCAACGCGGCGCTGCGGCTGGCGCTGGCCAATGCCTATCTTCACGCCGGACGGTTTGAATCCGCGCGTGCCGCTTATGCCGATGTAATCGAACTGGGTGATGACAGCAGCCGGGCCGCGCTGGGGCTGGTCCTGTCGGATCTGGCGCTTGGGCGTCATGCGGCGGCGCTCGATACGCTGAACACTTATGGCGATGTGTTGACCGCGGCCGATCTCGGTCTGGCGCTGACAATGGCGGGGCAGAACGAGCGCGGTATCGCCGTGCTGACAACAGCGGTGCGCCAGGGGCAAAAGTCAGCCCGGTTGCGGTTGAACCTTGCCTATGCTTACGCGCTGTCGGGCATGTGGGCCGAAGCCAAAGTGATTGCTGCGCAAGATATTCCTGCCAATCAGCTTGATGCGCGGCTGCAAAGCTGGGCGCTGCTGGCCCGGCCCGATCAAGACCGCCGCCGCGTTGCCAGCCTGATCGGTGCGCCCACAATCCTTGACAGCGGCCAGCCGCAAGCGCTGGCTTTGGCCAAATTCACCACGCCCATGGCTGCTGTCCGGGCGCAAGCCGCTGCACCCGTCGTAGCATCCGCAGCCACCACCGCGCCAGTGGTCCCTGCCATCGCGCCCCGAGCGGCTCCGGTGGCAGCGGTAACTGTGCCCCCATCAAGCGCCGCTGCCGCGCCAACAGCACACGCTGTTTCAGTCGTCGCCAAGGCGATCCCCGCCGTCACCGCCAAACCGGCGCGCGCGGTGCTGGCGCATTCCACGCTATCCGGCAAAACAGCTTTGGTGTCTGCACGGGGAACGCACCTCGTGCAACTGGGCTCATTCAGCAGCAATGATGCGGCGCAACGCGCCTGGAGCCATTATGCCAAGCGCAATTCGCGGCTGGCGAGCCACCCCAGCATGATTACCAAAGTCAACGTGCACGGACGTGATTTCTGGCGTTTGCAGGCGGCGGGCTTCGCTGGCCAGGCATCGGCTACAACGCTGTGCGGCACATTGCGCGCCCATGGCGGGGTATGCCTGGTCATGGCGCTGAACGCGGCAGCCAAAGTCGCGATCTCCCCCGCGCAATCAGCGGCTCGCGTTGTGGCGCAACCGGCACGGATACGCCCGGCGGCGGCGCACCCTGCACAGACCCGCCAAGGCAGGACTTTGGCAGCAGGCTGACCTTTACGCCGGATCGATTACACCGAGACTCATTGATTGCGAAAAGCCGGTTTCCACTTTTTACCGTCGGTGGCCTGTGGCTCGCATCACGCTCTAGAGTCTTTGTTTTCGCGTGATTTATTGCAAAAAGCCGGTTCCCACCTTTTCGCATCACGCTCTAAGCGGGGCGCGGTTCGATTGAATCGCGCCATGCGCTGCATCAGGGCGAATGCGGCACGGGTGCGTGGCGGGTAGGGGATGCGCGCGGTGGCGGCGACGCACGACCGGTTGCTCGATCCAGAAATTCATCGTTGGCCGCTGCCCCCGGCGGGTCCTGTTTCACCGGTGCGGTATCATCACGCGCGGGAGAGGCTGGCGCATTGGGCTGGTGGTTGGCAATATTGCCTTCCGGATCGACATAGAAAAAGCTGTCAGGATTGTTCTGCAGCGTCTCGTCATCGGGTTCCAGCTCCTGGGTGGGAAGCTTGAGATCGGTCTGGAATTTTTCGGGCGGGCGTTTGGCGGTGGCCACGCGCATATAGGCGGCAAAGGCGCGCGCCGGTGCGGTGCCGCCTTGCAGGCCCGGAACAGGCTTGGCATCGTCGCGTCCCATCCATACTCCTGTGGTAATCCCGCTGGAAAAGCCCAGAAACCAGCCATCCTTGTTCGATGATGTCGTGCCGGTCTTGCCCGCCACCGGGCGGCCGATTTGCGCCGCGCGGCCAGTGCCGATGGCCACCGCGGTTTGCAGCATATCGGTTATTCCGGCAGCGACATAGTCGGGCACCAGTTGCTGCGCGGTATCGGGACGATGGACATAGAGCACTTCGCCATCAGTGCTGGTGATCTTGCGAATACCATAAGGCGTTACCGCCATGCCTTTGGCCGACACTTCGGCAAAGGCGCGCACCATGTCGATCATGTGCACATCACTCGATCCCAGCACCATCGCCGGTGTCGTAATGATCGGCGTGGTAATCCCGAACCTGCGCGCCATGTTGGCCACCGCGCCAAACCCGACTTCGTTGCCCAATTGCGCCGCGACCGAGTTTTTCGAATAGGCAAACGCCGTGCGCACATCGATTTCACCGGCATAAGTGCCGCCCGAATTTCGCGGGGTCCAGCCTTGGATGGTCACCGGTTCATCGACCACTTTGTCATCGGGTTTGTACCCCGCTTCAAGCGCGGTCAGATAGACGAACAGCTTCCACGCCGATCCGGGCTGGCGCAGCGCGCTGGTCGCGCGGTTGTAGTTTGACGTGACATAGTCGGTGCCCCCAACCATCGCCAGCACCGCGCCATCGCGATCAACGCTCAGCAGCGCGCCTTGGGTATCTTTGGGCGCGTTGGCCTGGATCGCAGCGGTGGCGGCGCGTTGCGCATTGGGGTCAAGTGTGGTCCACACTTCGATCTGCCGGGCATTGTCGGGCAAGATCTGGTCAAGCTGCGGCAGCACCCAGTCGGTGAAATAGCGCGCCGAATTCTGCCCCGTTTCGGCGGCCAGCTTTACCGTATCCAACCCCGCGGCTTGCGCTTGCGCGGGGGTGATCGTGCCGGCTGATTGCATCGTGGTAATGACCACTCTGGCACGGTCAACCGCAGCTTTGGCATCGGCAGTGGGCGAATAGTGCGATGGTGCTTTGACCAGTCCGGCAACAATGGCCGCTTCACCCAGGCTCAACTGTTCGCCGGGATGGCCGAAAAACTTGCGCGCGGCCGAATCAACCCCATACGCGCCGCCGCCAAAATAGACTTTGTTGAGATAAAGTTCGAGGATCTGGTCTTTGCTGAAATTGGTTTCGAGCGCGAGCGCGAGCACCACTTCACGGATCTTGCGATCAAATGTGCGGCTGGAATTCAAAAACACATTGCGCGCCAATTGCTGGGTGATCGTCGATCCACCCTGCCGCCAGTGCCCGGATTCGACGCGCACCCATACCGAGCGGACGATGCCGATCGGATCGACCCCCCAATGGCTGCGAAACCGCCGGTCTTCGACCGAGATCATCGCATCCTGCATCACCCGGGGCATCCGGCCAATGGGAATCCAGCGGCCATAACTTGGCCCGAGCGTGACGATTTCCGAGCCATCGGCGGCGCGCACCACGATCATCTGCCCGGTTTGGGTTGATTTCAGCCGCTCAAAGCCGGGCAGTGACTGCGCGGTGACCAAGACCGCCGCCGTCAGTGCCAACCCGCCGAGCAGCAGCAAGGCCAAGCTCCAGACCAACAGGCCTTTGGCCAACCGCCACGGCAATGATCGGCGGCGGGGGGATGTGCTGGTGGCCATCGCGGTGAATTCGTTTCCTCAAGCTGATGCGGCGCACCATATCGTGCCAACCGCATCTGCACCCAAGCTGAACCGGTGCAAGCAGATCGTGGTTAAAGCAAGCTGCGGTGCGGTCAATCCTGCGGCGTGAAATCGAGCGCGGCGCTGTTCATGCAATAGCGCAGGCCGGTCGGGGCCGGGCCGTCGGGAAAGACATGGCCCAAATGCCCGTCACACCGCGCGCAGCGCACTTCGGTGCGGATCATCCCGTGCGAGGCATCGGTCAATTCGGCCACTGCATCGGGATCAGCCGGGGCGGTAAAACTGGGCCAGCCGCAACCGCTGTCAAATTTGGCGTCGGAGCCGAACAGCGGCGCGCCGCACCCCGCGCATTGGTAATCGCCCGGTGCCTTGTTGCGATCATATTTGCCGGTGAACGCGCGTTCGGTGCCCGCTTCGCGCAAGATGTGGTATTGTTCAGGGCTTAGCCGCTCGCGCCATTGCGCATCGGTCAGGATCAGCTTGTCAGTCATTGTCGATGTCTCCCGCGCGCCCGTCCGTGCGCTGCGTGCCAATCTGGGGCCGCAGCCGCGATGCTTCAACCATGTGTGTCCGCCTGCTTGCGGCATTGCGCATACGTTTCGGCATCGAGCGTCGCGGCCTGCCCGGTGATCGCCGCGCGCACGCGCTGGCGCGCGGTTTCCAGCGGGTTGCCGGTCCGGGCGCGCGCCAGCGCTTGCGCGGCAAGGGCCAGCAGTTCCGCCTCGCGCCGCAGTGTGGCCGCCAGCGCACTGCCCCCTTCGCGCCGCGCCAGCACGTCGGCATAGACTTCCAACAGCGCCTGACACTCCACCGCATCGGGGTCTGCCCGGCGCGGCACCGCGCCATCAAGATCGGCCAGACAGGCCGTGGCCACCGCCAGTGCTGTGCGATCACCCAGCGCGCGCGCTTCATCGCGCAACAGGCCATGCACCGTCGCGCCCGACAGCCCCGTCGCGGCCGCCACCTGCTCGCCCACCAGCCCCAGATAGCGCCTGCCGCGCTCTGCCAGCGGTGGCAGCGCCAATGCCGCCGGTTCGCCGCGCGCTTGCGCCCCCGCCACCACCGCGAATGCCGCAGCGCAGCGCAAATCGCGGCGTTGCGGCGCAGTCAGGCGGGCGCTGGCAGGCGGAAGCGTGGCGGCACCCAAGGCCAGCACGGCGATCAACGCGACAGACATTCGCAGCACAACATCCATAACCACCGGCCATAGCCGCAAGCGGGGGCAGCGCATAGCGTCGCGACGATGGGGATAAACCGCAAGCGTGCTCTCCCCTCATCGCGCGCTTTGGATTAGCGTTGGCGCCATGGCTTATGCTCCGTTCGTCCCCTTGCGCGTGTTTTCGTCGTATACGATGCTCGATGGGGCCATCGATCCCAAAATTATTGCCAAAACGGCGGCGGGCCGGGGGTTTCCGGCGGTGGCGATTACCGACCGCAACGGGCTTTACGGATCGGTTCCTTTTGCCAAAGCGTGCCGCGACATCGGCGTGCAGCCGGTGATCGGCACGATGCTGGCGGTGATCCGCCCGGATCGCGATGGCGCGGTTGCGCCGGGTGCGGCGGCCCCGGTCATCGACTGGCTGGCGCTCTATGCGCAAGACGATCTGGGCTATGCCAATCTGTGCCATCTCGTCAGTATCGCGCATCTTGCGCGGCCACCCGAATTGCCGCCACACGTGCGGATTGCCGATCTCGTTGGGCACAGCGACGGGCTGATTGCATTGAGCGCGGGCGGCGAAGGCGCATTGACTCGGCTCTTGGGCGAAAGCCAGCAGGCTGCCGGTGAAGCCTATGCCGATGCCATCGCAGCGCTGTTTCCCGGTCGGTTCTATATCGAACTGTGCCGCCGGGGCGAAGCGCGCGAAATGGCCGCCGAAGCCGCGCTGATCGATCTTGCTTATGCCCGCGACTGGCCGCTGGTGGCGACCAACCCCGCCGCCTTTGCCGAAGCCGCGTTCTATCCCGCGCACGATGCGATGCTGTGCATCGCGAGCTCGACACACGTTGACAACACCGACCGCCCGCGATCGTCGCGCGAATGGTGGATCAAGCCCGCACAAGCAATGGCGGACTTGTTTGCCGATCTGCCCGAAGCACTGGCCAATACGCTGGTGGTGGCGCAACGGTGCGCGGTCGTTCCGCCCCGGCGCGAACCGATCCTGCCGAGCCTTGCGGGCGATCAGACCGGCGAAGCAGTGCTGTGTGCCGCCGACAGCCGCGCCGGGCTGGTGGCGCGGATGAAGCCTTATGTTCCCGCCGCCGCGCATGACGAACTGGCGCGCCTGTTGACGCTTGGCCCGGATGCGCCCGCCGCTGCGGCAGACTATCCCGCGCTTGCCACGGCCGGTGCGTTCGAACTGGTCTGCGACTACCGCGCAAGGCTGGAATTCGAAATCGCGATTATCAACCGCATGAAGTTTGGCGGCTATTTCCTGATCGTCGCCGACTTTATCAAATGGGCCAAAGAGCAGGGGATTCCGGTCGGGCCGGGGCGCGGTTCGGGCGCGGGGTCGCTCGTCGCGTGGGCGCTGACGATTACCGATCTCGATCCGATCCGGCTGGGGCTGCTGTTCGAACGGTTTTTGAACCCTGAACGCGTGTCGATGCCCGATTTCGACATCGATTTCTGCGAAACCCGGCGCGGGGAAGTGATCCGCTATGTTCAGGCCAAATATGGCGAAGACCATGTCGCGCAGATCATCACGTTCGGCAAATTGAAGGCGCGCGCGGTGTTGCGCGACACCGGGCGCATCCTGCAAATGAGCTATGGGCAAGTCGACCGGCTGTGCAAGCTGATACCCAACCATCCGACCGACCCGTGGGACTTGCCGCGCGCGCTCAACGGCGTGGGTGAGTTAAAGCGCGAATACGACCGCGACCCCGAAGTGCGGCGCGTGATCGATCTGGCCATCCAGCTGGAAGGCTTGCCCCGCAACAGCTCGACGCACGCCGCCGGGGTGGTGATTGGCGACCGACCGCTCGCGCAACTCGTGCCGCTCTACCGCGATCCGCGTTCCGACATGCCGGTCACCCAGTTCGACATGAAGCATGTCGAAGATGCCGGGCTGGTCAAATTCGACTTTCTCGGGCTCAAAACGCTGTCAGTCTTGCGCAAGGCGGTCGATCTGCTGGCGCAACGCGGCATCACCATCGATCTGGCGGCGCTGTCGTGGGATGATGACGATGTCTATCGCCTGTTGCAATCGGGCGATACGGTCGGGGTGTTCCAGCTCGAATCCGAAGGGATGCGGCGCACGCTCGCGGCGGTCAAACCCGGATCGTTCGGCGATATCATCGCGCTCGTATCGCTCTACCGCCCCGGCCCGATGGACAATATCCCGCTGTTTGGCCGCCGCAAAAACGGGCTGGAACCGATCGACTATCCGCATCCCAAGCTGGCCGGGATCCTGGCGGAAACATACGGGATTTTCGTCTATCAGGAACAAGTGATGCAGGCCGCGCAGATTCTGGCGGGCTATTCGCTGGGCGATGCCGATTTGCTGCGGCGCGCGATGGGCAAGAAAATCCAGTCGGAAATGGATCAGCAACGCGCGCGGTTCGTATCCGGTTGTGCCGAAAATTCCGATATCCCGGCGACCAAGGCCAACGAGCTGTTCGACTTGATCGACAAATTCGCGGGCTATGGCTTCAACAAGAGCCACGCGGCGGCTTATGCCTTGCTCGCCTATCAGACCGCATGGCTGAAAACGCATTATCCGCACGAATTCTATGCCGCATCGATGTGTTTCGATATGCACCAGTCGGAAAAGCTGACCGTGTTCGTCGATGACATGCGCCGCAATGGCGTGGCGCTCGCCGGGCCGGATATCAACCATTCAGAGGCGGAATTCAGCGTCGAGCGCACTGACGAGGGCTATGCCGTGCGCTATGCGCTGGCCGGTCTGCGCAATGTCGGGGCCAAAGCGATGGAGGCCATCGTCGCCGAACGCGCCGACAACGGGGTCTATGCCTCGCTCGATGATCTGTTTCGCCGTATCCCGCCCGGCGCGATGAACCGCCGCCAGTTGGAAGCGCTCGCCGCGGGCGGCGCGCTCGATGGTCTGGAGCCGAACCGCGCAATGCTGATCGCCAATGCCGACTTGCTGATGGCGGTCGCCGATGAAGCGGCGCGCGCGCGGGTGTCGGGTCAGGGCGGGCTGTTCGGCGGTGATGATCACGCCGGGCAGACGCTCCGCCTCACCCCGGCAAAGGCTTGGACTCGCGCTGAACAAATGGCGGCAGAGCGCGAAAATTTCGGCTTTTATTTCGCCGCGCACCCGGTCGAAGAATTCCGCGCGATTGCCGGGGCCAATGGCGCGCGCACCTATGCCTCGCTCGCAGCGGGCGGTGGCAGCGCGACCGGGCGTACCGGTGCGATCATGGCGGCGATGGTTGAAACCGTGCAAAAGCGCAAAACGAAGCGCGGCAGAGACTTTATCATGGCCGACTTTTCCGATGCCAGTGGGCTGTTTTCGGCCTCGTGCTTTGAAGAGGCGCTGGTCGAACCGTTCGTGCAATGGGCGCGCGACGGAACGTGCCTGCTGCTGACGGTCGAAGTTGATCGGCCCAGCGCCGATGAAGCCCCGCGCGTCACCGTGCGCGGCGCGCGTCCGCTGGCGCAAGTGACGAGCGCGGCGCGGATGCTGCTGTCGTGCGAAGTGCTCCACGCCGATGCGATGGCCGATCTGGCGGCGTTGTTGCCGCGCGCCAGCGATGCCAAAGGCGAAGTGCGCGTGCATTTGCGCATCGGCGGGGAGCACGAGCCATGGGCCGTGCTCGGGGCGGATTTCCGGCTCGACAGCAGCGTGATCGAACGGTTGCTTCCGGTCGCCGGGCTTGCCAATGTGGCGCTGACCGCGCGGCCCGATCGGCACTTGCGGCTGGTTGAATAGGTACACCACAAACGAGGATGCGATGATGCTGGGCGCGATGCAGGACTGGACGCTGCGGGTAACCGCGCTGATCGATCATGCCGCGCGCGAATATGGCTCGCGCGAGATCGTGTCGCGCTGGGCCGATGGCAGCGAAACCCGCACCACGTGGGCCGGGGTGCGCCACGATGCGCTGCGCATGACACAGGCCGTGCGCGCGCTGGGTATCGCGCCGGGGGACCGCATCGCGACGCTGGCGATGAACCATCACCACCATTTGATCAGTTGGTATGGCGCGGTCGGTGCCGGGTGCATTCTGCACACGCTCAACCCGCGCCTGTTCGACGATCAACTCGATTATATCGTCAACCATGCCGAAGACCGGGTCTTGCTGTTCGATCGGCAATGGGCCGCGCTGGTCGAACGGATGAAGCCGCGCTGGCCGACGATCACGCACTACATCTGTTTTGACAGCGACGAGCCAGCGCGCGGGTTTGCAGACTGGATCGGCGGCCATGATGGCGACACCGCATGGGTCAGCGGCGACGAACGCGATCCGTGCATGCTGTGCTATACCAGCGGCACCACCGGCCATCCCAAAGGCGTGCTGTACGAACACCGGTCAACCGTGCTGCACGCGATGATGAGCCTGACTTTGCCGGTGTTTGCACTCGATACGCGCAGCGTGGTGCTGCCGATCGTGCCGATGTTTCATGCGGCAAGCTGGGGCCTGCCATGGGCAGGTGCGGCGGCGGGGGCCAAATTCGTCTATGCAGCGGTGAACGACCCTGCGGTGCTGTGCGAAGTGATGGTGCGCGAAGCCGTGACCACCGGCGCAGGGGTGCCGACGGTGTGGCTGGGGCTGTTGCAGCATTGCGATCAGACCGGCCAGCCGATCCCGCCCAGCCTGCAACAAGTCATCTGCGGCGGATCGGCGATGCCGCGTTCGATCATCGCGCGCTTCATGGCCTCGGGCGTGCGCGTGGCGCATATCTGGGGCATGACCGAAACATCACCAATCGGCAGTACCGGGGGGGAAACCGCCGACTGGGACGATCTGTCGTTTGATAAGCAAGTCGCGGTCAAGGCGATGCAGGGTCGCGCGCCGTTCGGGGTGGAACTGCGCTGTGTCGATCTGGATGATCCCGCGCGCGTGCTGCCGCGCGATGGACTGACCGCCGGGGCGTTGCAAGTGCGCGGGCCATGGGTGGTCAAACGCTATTTCAAGGCCGCAGTCGATGCCGCCGATGCGCAAGGCTGGTTCGATACCGGCGATGTCGCGGTGCTGCATCCCGATGGCACGTTGCAATTGACCGACCGCACCAAAGACGTGATAAAATCGGGCGGCGAATGGATCAGCTCGGTCGAACTGGAAAATGCCGCTGTCGGCCACCCCGGCGTCGCCGAAGCCGCCGCCATCGGAATTCCCCACCCCAAATGGGACGAACGCCCGCTGCTGATCGTGGTGGCCAAACCCGGCCACGCGCTGACCGGGGATGATCTGCGCGATCATTTGCGCGGCCACGTCGCGCGCTGGTGGATCCCCGATGAAGTCGCCTTCGTCGATGCCCTGCCGCACACCGGCACCGGCAAAATCAGCAAGAAAGACTTGCGCGAAACCTTCCGCGATTTCCGCGGGTCGGATAGCGCGCAATAACCCCAGCCCAACGCCCCTCCCCTTCAGGGGAGGGGCCGGGGGTGGGGCCTATCGGCTGGGTGAAAATGAGGCCAATTCACAGCAAGCGACCAAGGATCAGTAGCCCCGCCGACTCCTGACTATTAAGGATGACCAGCGAGCGCGCACCCCGCGATCCCACCAAGACGATAGCCCCCACCCCCAACCCCCTCCCCTAAAGGGGCGGGGGCTTTGGCGTTATTCGTCTTCGTAGAGACCCCAGCCGTCGGATTCGCCGTTGTGCGCTTGGGCCAGCGCGTCGAGCCGTTCTTCGATGGCGGTGATCGCTTCCGCGCTGGGAATGAGTTCATACGTTACGGCGACTTCCCAAGGGTCGCCATCGTCTTCGGGTTCCAGAATATCGACTTCGCCATCATCGTCCAACAATGCGGCGGCAAAACCATCGACATCAAGCGGGGTCGTGAACACATGCGCGAATTCGACCGCCCGCGGCACGCTCAGGTCAAGCCCGTCGCTGGCGAATTCTTTGAGATGTGCGGCGTTTTCTGCAAGCAGGGACATGATGGGCCTCGAGCATGAGAGGGAATGGCGGCATAGCTACTGGACTTGTGTGGCAATTTGCGAACAGTTCACCGCGCCGCAGCCTGTCGCACGGACCCCGCCGGGCGGCAAGGCAATCCGGCGGGGCCTTTCACCGTTCGAGCAAGCGCGGCATCAATTCGACAAAGTTGCACGGGCGGTTGCGGCTGTCGAGCTGTTCATCGAGGATGCGGTCCCAGCCGTCTTTGACCGCGCCGTTCGATCCGGGCAGCGCAAAGATATAAGTCCCGCGCGCCACCACCGCGCAAGCGCGCGACTGGATCGTCGATGTGCCAATGGTCTGATAGCTGATCCAGCGGAACAGCTCGCCAAATCCGGGGATGTCGCGGGTCTTGACCCGGTCGAGCGCTTCGGGCGTGACATCGCGCCCGGTCAGCCCGGTGCCGCCGGTAATCACCACCGCATCGACCCCGCGATCATCGATCCACGCATTGAGCCGCGCAGCAATGGCCGAGGCGTCATCGCGATCGATGGCGCGCGCCACCAGCTGATGGCCTTTGGCGCGGATACGCGCGGCCAGAATATCGCCCGAAGTGTCGGTATCCAGCCCGCGCGTATCCGACACGGTCAGCAGCGCGATCTGGATCGGCGTGAACGTGCGCGCCGGATCAATCGCCACGCGAAGCCACGGCGATACGGCCCGCGCCGATCAGCGCGGGGAATTTCGGCCACACGGCCTGCACCAGCGCAGACCGGCTGTCCGACGCGCCCCCCGCTTGGCGTTCATACATCCAGTAATTGCGCAACACCGCCGCGACATAGCCGCGCGTTTCCCAATACGGGATCGATTCGATCCACAGCAAGGGATCGCCCTGATCGCGGATCTGCGTGTTCCACCGCTCCACCGGGGTCGGCCCGGCATTGTAGGCCGCGATCACTTTGGGCAGCAGCCCTTGCGTGGCGGGTTTGTCGCGCAACGCCGCCAGATAGGCCTGCCCGAACGCCAGATTGACTTGCGGAACAGCCAGTTGCCCGTCGCGTCCGGCCATCGCCGGATCGGCGCGCGCCAGCCCGCGCGCGGTGCCGGGCATCACTTGCATCAGCCCGCGTGCGCCCGCCGGGCTGACCACATCGGTGCGGAACCCCGATTCCTGCAACGTGTGCGCAAACAACAGCGCCGGATCGACCTGCCAACCATTGGCGGGCACCCATTTCGGTGCAGGAAACCGCGCGGCTTCATCGGCCCGCGCCCCGGCGGGGGCATTGCCCGCCATCCACAATTGCGTGACCGGCAGACCCAGATCCCGCGCGAGCCGCGACAGCGGGGCAAACAGCGCCGGATCACCAATCCGTGCCTGATAGCGCAAGACCTGATCGGCAAGGCCGTCCGCGCCGATTTCGGTCAATTGCACTGCCAACCGGACATTGCCCAACGCGCGCAGTTTCTGCCAATCATCGCCGCTGAAATCGGGCGCAAGGCCCTTGGCCGTGTCGCGCAAACCGAGCGCGTCGGCCGCGAGCATCCCATAGAGCGTATCGCGCGCGGCGGCGGCAGCGCGCAGCGCGGGGGCCACCCGTTCGGGCTGGCGCGCGCGGATCCAGCCGCGCGCCGCCCAGTAATTGCCGCGCGCCGCCAGTTCGGGATTTTGCGCGAGCGTGGCGGCCCGGGCAAAGCTTTCCGCCGCGCCCGCCGCATCGCCCAGCCGCCACGCGGCCAGCCCAGCGGTCCATTGCGCTTCGGCCAACCATGCCCCGCTGCCGCCGTCTTGCGCCGACAGCGCAACAGCGCGCGCCGATGCGTCATCGTTGTTGATGTAATAGGCCCAGCCGATCTTTTGCCGCCATTCGGCGCGCGCCTCGCTCGACAGCGTGGCATCGACCGTATCGAGCAAGCCGCGCGCGCCCGCCGGATCATCGGCTTTGATCCGGGCAGCAATCGCCGCTGCCACGCTATCGGGCATCGTGCCATCGGCGGTGCGCTGCGGCCGAGCGCGCCGGGCCCCCGGTGCTTGCGCAAACAGCCGCTGCATTCCGGGCAGCGCGGCAGGCAGTGCACTCGCCCCGCGCTTCACCGCCAGCCGTGCGAGCGCATCGGACCATGGCAGATCGGGCGCGCGCGCGATCAAGTCGGTAAGGGGTTGCAAGTCTGCACGGGGCGATCCGGCGGCAAGGTAGAATTGCGCACGCACCACCGGGTGCAGCGGACCATCGGCGCGCTGATCGAGCAAGCGCCGCGCCGCTGCCCAATCCTGCCGGGCCAGCGCCGCAAACACGCGGGCGTAATAGTCGCGATCATCCTGGCTCAACAGCGTTGGCACTGCGCTGCGGTCAGCCCGGCTGCGGAAATAATCGGCGGCCGAACTGGCATGGGCAGGCAGCGCCGACACAGCAAGCGCCAGCGCCGAAATGGCGAGCATCAACGCCGCCGCGCACAGTCGCAATACCCGCTTCACGCGGCCCGCGAACGTGTTGCCGGTTGTGCGATCATCAGCGTGTTTGCCCTTCGGTCATGCCGGCATCCAGTCGAGCCAACGGCTCCACAATCGCGCCTTGCGCTTCGGCTGCGTCATGACCATTTCCAAGTCATACGTTGCCAAAGCCGGAATCTGTGCGCATTCATGGTTTACCAAGCGTAAATGCGGCGGGTTATGCGGTGAAGCGTGGTCCAAAAGCGCTGAAATACCGCTCTGCCCGAACACGATCAGCCGTTGCGGCCGAACGAGCGCGACATGGTGCGTCAGGATCGCACCCAGCCCACTGTGTGCCAGCGCAGCCCAATCGGGCGCGGTGATTCGCGCAGGCAGCGCGGCGGCGCAATAGACCGTGCCGCGCGACAGGCCCGCCGCCGCCAGCAGGCCATCGAGCAGGCGCCCGCCCGGCCCCGCCAACAGCGTGTCGCAATCCGCCGCTTCGGGCATTGGCACCAGCACCATCAGCGGCGCGCCCAGCGGCCCGGATGGCGGCACGCGCGCGGCTCCGGCGGGTGCCAGCCCCGGCTCGCGCAACCACCAATCGGCAAAATCGGCAAAATCGCGCGGCAGATCGACGCGCGGGGCGGCGGGCGATGGCGCGGAGGAAGCCGCCTGCGGCACCGCTGCTGCAACGGCGGCGGGTTTGGCCAGCCAGTCTTGCGGTTGATCGCGCCAATCGCCATCGACCCCCGCCGCGCGCCACCAGTCGAACGCGGCGTTGACAGCATCGCCAAGCGCGGCGCGGTCAAACCGCTGCGGTGAAGCCAAATCCTGCATACAAGCGCTATTGACCTTGGTTGCGCCAGCTTTCAAGGCTCTTGCCCCATACGACCCGCGCGCGCGGGCGCATCGCAACGAAACGGAGCGGGGAATGAGCGAACGCGAATCGATGCCTTATGACGTGGTGATCGTCGGCGGCGGCCCGGCTGGGCTGGGCGCGGCGATCCGGCTCAAACAGGTCAACCCCGATATCAGCGTCTGCGTGCTGGAAAAAGGCTCGGAAATCGGTGCGCATATCCTGTCGGGCGCGGTGGTCGATCCGCGCGCGTTGGATGAATTGCTGCCCGATTGGCGCACGCAGGGCTGTTCGCTGGCCGACACCCCGGTCACCGACAATTGGCACTGGGTGCTCACCCGCACCGGCAAATATGCCATCCCGCACTGGCCAATGCCGCCGTTCCTGTCGAACCATGGCAATTACACCGGCAGCTTGGGCAATCTGTGCCGCTGGCTGGCCGAACAGGCGGGCGAACTCGGTGTCGAAATTTTCCCCGGCTTTGCCGCTGCCGAAGTGCTGTACAACGATGCAGGCGCGGTCATCGGCGTGGCCACCGGTGATATGGGCATTGCCAAAGACGGCACGAAAAAGCCCGATTATCAGCCCGGCATGGAACTGCACGCCAAATACACGCTGTTTGCCGAAGGCGCGCGCGGCAGTCTGACCAAACAGGTGAAGGCGCGCTTTGATCTCGAAGCCGATTGCCAGCCGCAAGTCTATGGCATCGGCATCAAGGAATTGTGGGACATCGATCCCGACCTGCATGTGCCGGGGCGCGTGCTCCACACGCAAGGCTGGCCGCTGTCCGAATCCGACACGTGGGGCGGCGGGTTCCTGTACCATCAGGCCAACAACCAGGTTGCGCTCGGCTTCGTTACCGCGCTCGATTACGCCAATCCCTATGTCTATCCTTACGAAGAATTCCAGCGCTGGAAACAGCACCCCGAAATCCGCAAAGTGCTGACCGGCGGGCGGCGCGTCGCCTATGGCGCGCGTGCGATCAACGAAGGCGGCTGGCAATCGGTGCCCAAACTGGCGTTTCCCGGCGGGGCGCTGGTCGGCTGCGCGGCAGGCTTCGTCAATGTGCCGCGGATCAAGGGCAGCCATACCGCGCTCAAATCGGGAATGCTCGCCGCCGAAGCCATCGCGGCGGCGCTCGCGGGCGGGCGTGCGCATGACAGTGTGGATGACTACGACACCACGCTGCGCCAAAGCTGGATCGCCAAAGAGCTGAAACTGGTCGCCAATGCCCAGCCGCTCGTGGCCAAATTCGGCGGCGCGCTCGGTACCGTGCTGGCCGGGACAGACATGTGGGCACGCGTGCTGCGGGTCAATCCGTTCAAGCCGATGACGCACCACACCGACGCCGAAGCGACCATGCGCGCCGACCTCTACCGCCCGATCAGCTATCCCAAAGCCGATGGCGTGATCAGTTTCGACCGGCTGACCAATGTCGCCTATTCCTACACCAACCACGAAGAAGACCAGCCCTGCCATCTGGTGCTCGCCGACCCCGCCGTGCCGGTGGCAATCAACCTGAAGCTCTATGCCGGTCCCGAAGCGCGGTTCTGCCCCGCCGGGGTCTATGAATTCGTCGGACAGGAAAATGGCGACCCACGCCTGCAAATCAACGCGCAAAACTGCGTCCATTGCAAGACGTGCGATATCAAAGACAAGACCCAGAATATCACCTGGGTCACCCCCGAAGGCGGCGGCGGCCCCAACTATACGAACCTGTAACATGCACCGTACACTGACAATAGTCGCCTTCGCCGCCCTGCTTGCCGGCTGTGCTGTT
>CAINGT010000138.1 GCA_903848655.1 uncultured Sphingomonadales bacterium | reverse complement strand
CGAACCTGGCCCCGGGTTCGATGCCGTGGTTGCGCTGCTGGTCGGGATGGTACGCCGCCTGGCTGGCGATGTCGCCGCGCTCGGTCGCGACCGGCTGCGGTGGCGCGCTGCGGCCGAATAAGCCTCGCCCAAGGTTGGGCAGGGGTCTTTTTGCGGAAAGCGACCTGGCAACAACAATGCCACACTTCGCCAGAAAAAAACCACCTGGAGCGATGCTCCAGGTGGCCAAGGTTCAGGGAGGAGGTGCATCAAACGACGCACCAGCCGCGCCAGACCATGAGGGGAGCCTAACGCGACATCTGGAGCATAGGCACCGCCGTTTCAAAGCGCAAGATTTTTTGAGCCGCGCTTACAGCGCCGGGATCGGCAGCGGCTGGACTTGCGGGCCCTTGCCCTGCTGAACCTGGCGAGCGAACACCGTGCTGATCAATTCGAGCGAAAAGATGTGCGCATAGAGCAGCGGCAACAGCCCGCTTTGTGCCCAGCCGCGCAGCACATCGCCGCGCACATTGCGCAGCTTTTCCTGATCGACCATCTGGAATCCGCGATAGACGAATGGCTGGGCATTGTCTTGCTGCTGAATCGACACTTCGCCTTCCATCAACAGTTGGTGCTTCTTCAGCTCTTCAATGAACGCCTGGGTGCGTTGCCCGGCTTGTTCGAACTGTTCGCAAAACTGCAACGCGGCTTGCGTCGCTGCCGATGGCGCATCGCCATCAAACAGGGGTTGGCCATCGGTGAACGCGCCGATCAGCCCCGATGCCGGGTCAAAACACAGCGACAGTTCTTCCGATGTCGGTTGCAGCTTGGCCAGCATGAACGGGTACCGACGTGCATAAGCGGGCAAATAGAGGTTTTCGGCCACCGTGCCATCATCGCCTACGAACACGTTGACGCCTTCGTTCAGCCCCATCAACGCCAAAGGCACCGTGTTTTCGCCGCTGGCGAATACGATCGGGAAATGCCGGGCGGCCTGCGGAAACTCTTCGGCGGTCAGCGGTACTGCGTGCTGGTGCGCCAGCCACGGTGCCTTGTCCACTGCGCGCGCCTGCCATGTGGCGTGGTCACGCGTGTTGAGCGGAACGAGATCATTGTAAAACAGGGGCAGATCGGCAGGCGCGCTGGCCATTGGTCACTCTCCGTCAAACGGCGGGTGGGGCAGACGCGCCCCCCGCATCGAGCGCGCCGTTTAGGGGAGGCGACGATGGGGCGCAAGACCGCCCGCCAATGTGACGGGAATTCGCTTCAGATCAGTTTTCCGGGGTTGAACAGATGCTGCGGATCGAGCGCCGCCTTTACCGCGTGCAGGATATGGAGCGCGGCAGGATCACCCAGCCGTTGCAGTTCATCGCGTTTCAACTGGCCAATGCCGTGTTCGGCAGAGATCGATCCACCCCATTGCGTTACCAGATCGTGCACTTTGCGGCTGATATCCTTGCCATCCGCCGCTTCCCATGCACCTGCTGCGGTGCCCGGCGGGGCGAGGATGTGGAAATGGATATTGCCATCGCCCAGATGGCCAAATGCGACCGCGCTGGTGCCGGAAAATTCGGCTTCGAACAAAGGCGCGGCATAGTCGATGAAATCGGCCATGCGCTCGACCGGAACGCTGATATCATGCTGCATCGCCGGTCCGCGTGCGCGCTCCGCCGGGGCGACCGAATCGCGCAAAGTCCAGAACGCTTCGGCTTGGGCATCGTTGGCGGCAATCGTCGCATCCTCGATCAACCCCGCCTCAAACCCGCTGACCGCCAGACTTTCTGCCAGATCAGGCAGCGCCGCGGCGCTTGCGGCATCGGCGACGAGTTCGATCAGCACGTGCCAGCCGTGTTCGCCGGCCAGCGGCGCGCGCGCGCCAGGCAAATAGTCAAGCACTGCCGCCAGCGCGCGGTGCGGGATCACTTCAAACCCTTCGAGCGCGTTTTCGGCGCGGTCTTGCGTGTGGAGCAGCAAGGCGCGCGCGGTCTGGATCGACGGCACCCCGGCCCAAAGCACCGCGCGCGCGGCCACCGCCGGTTCCAGCCGCAAAGTGGCTGCGGTAACGATCCCCAGCGTGCCTTCGGACCCGATCAGCAATTGCTTGAGATCAAACCCGCGATTGTCCTTTTTCAGCGGGATCAACTGGTTGAGCACCGATCCATCGGGCAGCACCGCTTCCAGCCCCAGCACTTGCGCGCGCATACTGCCATGACGCAACACTTGCGTACCCCCGGCATTGGTCGAAATCAGCCCGCCAACAGTGGCCGAACCTTTGCCCCCCAGCGTCAGCGCAAAGCGCAAATCCGCCTGCGCCACGGCTTCGTGCAGGGCTTGCAGGATTACTCCGGCTTCGCATTCGACCTGGCGGCTGGCGCGGTCAATGCGGCGGATCGCGTCCATCCGCCGGGTGTTGACCAGCACCGCCGCGCCACTGGCATCGGGGGTGGCCCCGCCGCACATGCCGCTGTTGCCGCCTTGGGGAACAATCGGCACGCCGTATTCGCCGCACAGGCGCACCAGCGCGGCGACTTCGGCGGTAGTCGCCGGGGTGGCCAGGCCCAGCGCCCGCCCGGTATAGCGTCCACGCCAGTCGGTCAGCCACGGCGCGATGATATCGGCATCGGTGGTAAAGCCGCGCGGACCGAGCAACGCCGCCGCCGCGGTGACGAATGCAGCAGTTTTGCGGGTATCTGGCTGCATGGATGGTTTGTCCGGTGCGGGGATAGGGGTCATGCCCCAAGCGCTAAAGCGACAGGGTTCAGCGGGCAATTTGTTTTTGCAGGTGGCCGGGGTTAAGCCGGGGTTCAAGCGCGGTGGGTAAGTGCGGGCGGCTGGAAAGCGGGGCAACCAGACCCTTCGATGTCATGACGGATTTGGACAGACGCACACGATGAACGGCCCGGCTGCCAAGTTCCGTCTTACCCGCGCTGGTTGCCGCCGGGCCGGAAGATGATGCGGCGGCTGCTGGTCCTGATCGGCGCGGGGTTGAGCATGGCGGCGATGCCGGCCGGGGCAATCGCGCTGGGCGCGCTGTTCGTTCCGCACGCGGATCGCAAGCCAGCGGGCGATGCGCGCGATGTAACCGATCAGCGCTGGCACCAGGTCCGCATCGAACAGCATGTCATCATTCGGATCAGCCCGCGTGATCCGGGGCTTGCTCCGCCACCGCCGCAACCCCCGCCGCCCGAACGGCTGCGCGAAAGGCGGACGCTGGCTTGTGTCACGGTTGCTGCAATCGGCGGAGTTCAACCGTTGACTGGCAACCGGCTGATCCTGTTCATGCGCAATCAGGCACTGGTCGGGGTGGATTTGCCGCGCATGTGCAGAGCGCGCGATTTTTATCTGGGATTTTATATCGCGCCTACCGATGATGGCATGGTTTGTGTTGAGCGCGACACGATCCATGCGCGATCAGGTGCGACGTGCGCGATCAGCGCGCTGCACGAACTGGTCCCGTCACCGTGAATGCGGCTTTCCTTGACTTTCGGTGATTTCGCGGCTTAGAGTCTGGTCCGAAAGATGCCTTTTGGCGTCGTTGTGCCACCCACCGCCCCGCACCCTCGACGTTGACGCAGTGCGCTGGCCTGACATTTTGCCCTTTTGCGCTACAGGAAATCCATTCCGCATGAAATTCGCCGATCTCGGCTTGTCTGACGAGTTGCTCCGCTCGGTACTCGATGCCGGCTATGATGAGCCGACACCAATTCAGGCGCAAGCCATCCCTTCGGTGCTGATGATGCGCGACATCATTGGCATTGCCCAGACCGGCACCGGCAAGACCGCCGGGTTTGTGCTGCCGATGATCGACATTCTGGCGCATGGCCGCCGCCGCGCGCTTATGCCGCGTTCGCTGATTTTGGAACCGACGCGCGAACTGGCTGCGCAAGTTGCTGAAAACTTTGAAAAATATGGCAAGAACCACGATCTGCGGATGGCGCTGCTGATCGGCGGAGTGCAGATGGGCGATCAGATCAAGGCGCTGTCAGACGGGGTCGATGTGCTGATCGCCACGCCCGGGCGGCTGATGGACTTGTTCGAACGCGGCAAAATCCTGCTGACAGGCTGCGAGCTGCTGGTGATCGATGAAGCGGATCGGATGCTCGATATGGGGTTCATCCCCGATATCGAAACGATTTGCAGCAAATTGCCGACCACCCGCCAGACGCTGCTGTTTTCGGCAACAATGCCGCCACCGATCAAAAAGCTGTCCGACCGGTTTTTATCGAACCCCAAATATATCGAGGTGGCGCGGCCCGCCAGCGCCAATATCAACATCGCCCAGTTCAAGCTGCGCGTGCCCGCGCGGTCAAAGCGAGAAGCGTTGCGGCAGATCTTGCGCAAGGATGATGTGACCACCGCCATCGTCTTTGCCAACCGCAAGACCACGGTGCGCGATCTGGCCAAAAGCCTGAAGCAAAGCGGCTTTTCTTCCGGCGAAATCCATGGTGACATGGATCAACCGGCGCGCAATGCGGAATTGCAGCGGTTCAAGGACGGGCAGATCAATATCTTGTGCGCCTCTGACGTGGCGGCGCGCGGCCTCGATATCAAAGGGGTCAGCCATGTTATCAATTTTGACACGCCGTGGCATCCTGACGACTATATCCACCGCATTGGCCGGACCGGGCGCGGCGGTGCAACCGGTCAGGCGTTTACGCTGGTGTCGGACGAAGATGCCGAAGCGATCAGCAATGTCGAAAAGCTGACCGGCATGGTGATCCCCGAGATCACGCTCGATATCGGCGGTGACGGCCCGCGCGACGACGATTCGGGCGCGGGTGAAACCAGCCGCAAGCCGCGCGCCGCCACCCGCCGCAGCCCTGCGGCCCAAAGCGGCAAGCCCCGGGCTGAATCTGCCGATGAAACCCGACCACGCACCCGGCGCGGATCACAGCGGCGCGATGACGCGGCGATCGATCCGCGAGTGGCTGAAACCGTTGCCGCACCCGCAGCACCACCAGCGCGCAAACCTGCCCCCGCCACACCGCCGCCAGCCGATGATGGACAGGCAGATGTGTGGAACGGCCCAGTTCCGGGCTTTCTGCAAGTATCAGCGCTTTAGCATCACCTTGCGCTGATCGGGCGGCGCTTCACGCCGGTTCGACATAGCTGTCGATCACGCGTTTGCGTCCGGCGGCTTCGAAATCGATTTCCAGCTTGTTGCCGTCTTGTGTCGCGATCACGCCATAGCCGAATTTGTCGTTGAACACGCGCATCCCCACCGCGATATCGGCGCGCGCGGTGGCGGCAAAGCTGGCGGCGCTGCGCGTGGGTTCGGCAATCCGGCGCGGCGGCGGTGGCACCGGGGCGGCGGCGGCGCGTTGCCAGCCGGGGCCACGGCTGGCCGCGCGCGCCGGATTGGTGGTGAGCGCATCAGCAAACGGGTCGGCCTGTTCGGACCAGTGCGCGCGCCATAGCGAGGCACCCCCGGCGAGCGTGGTTTCGCTTTCGATATGGTCGGCGGGCAACTGGCCGATGAAGCGTGACGGGATCGAACTGGTCCACTGGCCATAAATTCGGCGGTTGGCGGAATTGAGAATGGTGCAGCGTTTGCGCGCGCGGGTAATCGCGACATAGGCCAGCCGGCGTTCTTCTTCCAGACTGGCCAGCCCACCTTCATCGAGCGAGCGCTGCGAGGGAAACACCCCTTCTTCCCAACCCGGCAGGAACACCTGATCGAATTCCAGCCCTTTGGCCCCGTGCATCGTCATCAGCGTGATTTTGGGATCGTCGCTGTTTGCTTCGTTGTCCATTACCAGACTGACATGTTCGAGAAAGTCGGTCAGCGTGGCATAGTCTTCCAGCGCGCGCACCAGTTCGGCAAGGTTTTCCAGCCGCCCGATCGCTTCGCTGCTCGCTTCGGCGCGCAATGCCGCGCTATAACCGCTTTCATCGAGCACGATGCGCGTCAATTCGGCGGGGGTCAGCGTGTCCGCGCTGGCACGCCAGCGGGCAAAATCCTTGGTCAGCGCGGCCAGCGTGGTGCGCGCGCGCGGGGGCAGATCGCTACCTTGCGCGACCACTGCCGCCGCGTGCAACAAGGGCACACCGTTGGCCCGCGCCAGCCGGTGCAGTTTTTCCAGCGATTTTTCGCCCAGCCCGCGCTTGGGCGTGTTCCAAATGCGTTCAAACGCCAGATCATCGGCGGGTGAAGCAATCAGCCGCAGATAGGCCAGCGCATCGCGCACTTCGGCGCGTTCATAAAACCGGAAACCCCCGACAATGCGATAGGCCAGCCCGACCGCGAGAAACCGGTCTTCGAATTCGCGCGTCTGGAATTGCGCGCGCACCAGAATGGCAATCGCATCGAGCGGGCAGCCTTCGCGTTCCAGCCGCGCGATCTCGTCGGCCACGCGCTGCGCTTCTTCGGGGCCATCCCACACCCCGATCACGCGCACCCGGTCACCACCCGCTTGCGCGGTCCACAGCGTTTTGCCCAGCCGCTGCGAATTTTCCGCAATCAACCCGGATGCCGCGCCCAGAATATGCGCGGTCGAGCGATAGTTCTGTTCCAGCCGGATTACCCGTGCGCCGGGAAAATCCTGTTCAAACCGCAAGATATTGGCAATTTCTGCACCGCGCCATGAATAGATCGATTGATCGTCATCACCCACCACGCAAATATTGCGCCGCGTCTGCGCAATCAGCCGCAGCCACAGATATTGCACCGCATTCGTGTCCTGATATTCATCGACCATGACATAGCGGAAACGCTGCTGCCAGCTTTCCAGCACATCGCGGTGGCGGCGAAAAATGTTGAGCATATGCAGCAACAGATCGCCAAAATCGCAGGCGTTGAGCGCGCGCAGCCGGTCCTGATAGAGCGTATAGAACGTGCGGCCTTTGCCATCGGCAAAGGCGGCATCATCACTCGGCGCAAGATCGGCGGGACTGAGGCCACGGTTTTTCCATTGGTCGATCAGCCCGGCGAGCACTTTGGCAGTCCAGCGCTTGTCATCGAGCCCTTCGCCCTGAATGAGCTGTTTGAGCAGGCGCAACTGGTCATCGGTATCGATGATCGTGAACGCGGGGGACAGCCCCGCCAATTCGGCGTGGCGGCGCAGCATCCGCGCGGCAATCGCGTGGAACGTGCCCAGCCACGGCATTCCTTCGACCGCCGGGCCGATCAGCGCGCCGACCCGTTCGCGCATTTCGCGCGCGGCGCGGTTGGTGAAGGTGACGCACAAGATTTCGCTGGGCCAGGCGAGCCGCTGGCGCAACAGCCAGCCCAGCCGCGCGGTCAGCGCCGCCGTTTTGCCCGTGCCCGCGCCTGCCAGCATCAGGACCGGGCCATCGGTGGTTAGCACCGCTTCACGCTGCGGGGGATTGAGCCGGTCGAGCCAGTCAGGCGGCGGTGCGGAATCGCGGGTGGGGGGTGACGTCACTCAAGAACAAGTAGGGAACTTTGCCGGATCAGGCAAGCATCAGAACTCGCTCCAGTCATCGTGAGCCGATGCTTTGATCGCCAGATTGCCATGGCTGGGGGCAGGCGCGCGACGCGGCGCGGGTGGTGCGGCGGGTGCCACAGCGGGCGCGCGCGGACGGCTGCGTTGGGTGAGGCGAAATCCGGTGACATTGCCCGCCAGTCGCCCGGCTTCATCGGCGAGGCTTTGCGCGGCGGCATTGCTTTGTTCGACCATCGCGGCGTTTTGTTGGGTCATCGTGTCCATCTGACTGACCGTTTGCGAAACGCCTGCCAGCATTTCGACCTGGCTGCGCGCCGATTGCGCGATAGTCTGCATCACGTCGGACACTTCGCCCACGCGCGCAACAATCTGCCCCAGCGCCTGACCGGTCGCCCCCACCAGCGTGACCCCGTGTTCGACATGAGTGCCGCTGGTGGTGATGAGGTTCTTGATTTCGCGCGCGGCATCGGCCGACCGTTGCGCGAGTGCGCGCACTTCGTTGGCCACGACGGCAAACCCCCGGCCCGCATCGCCCGCGCGGGCCGCTTCGACCCCGGCGTTGAGCGCGAGCAGATTGGTCTGAAACGCGATACCGTCGATGACATTGATAATCTGGCTGATTTCCTGCGATGATTGCTGGATCTTGGTCATCGCGGCGACCGCATCATCGACGATGCGCCCGCCTTGCGTCGCTTCACGATGCGCATCGGCGATCGACTGGTTGACATCGTTGACGCTCGACGCATTGCGTTCGACCAGCCCGGTGACATCGCCCATCGCGCGATTGGCGTCTTGGATCGAGGCGGCCTGCTGTTCGGTGCGCAAAGCCAGATCGTGCGAGGCAGAACGGATTTCGCCCGACGCATTGGCGATGGCTTGCGAGGAGTGGGTCACCACCGTCAGCGCCTGATCGAGCGCGGAAAGCGCGCTGTTGAAATGGCCGCGCAGCACTTCGGCCTCGAGCGGCAACGCGTCGTTCAACTGCGCGGTCAGATCGCCATCGGCCAGCCGCGACAGGCCGGTGCCGAGCGCGGTAACGATCTGCTGCTGTTCGGCCCCGATGCGTGCGACCGTGGCGGCATGGGTGCGGAACACGTCCATCGCCTTGGTCAGCCGCCCGACGCAATCGCTGTGCTCGGTATAGTTGATCGGGCTGGTGAGATCGCCGCGTGCCAGCGCCTCCATCCGCACGACGGTGGCAACATAAGGGTCGCAGATCAGCTTTGCGCCAATCGCCTGCGTGGCCAGCATAGCGATCAGCGCAAGGCTCGCGATCATCAGTGGCCCGGCCAGTCCGCCGCCATTGGCCGCCCATACCGTGGCCGCAAACGCAGCCGCGCCACAACCACCACTGGCATATAGCAGCACACGAAACTTCGACCGGATCGGGGCGTGTCGTTCAAACCATTCGATCATCGTTGGTCCTTGTCAGGCAGGGATCGGATGGCCCTTAACATTACAGTTCTTGCCAACCTGACCGCGCCTCTTGCGCATTTTCCCGGATGGCATAACGGGAGAACAGCCGTTGTCATCGTTGATGGACACCATGAACCCGCATCATTCCGGAACTTTGCGCCAGCACGCGCGCATCCTCATCGCCAGTCTGGTTGGCACGGCGGTCGAGTTTTATGACTTTTACATTTATGCGACTGCCGCCGCGCTGGTGATCGGACCGCTGTTCTTTCCCGCGCAGTCTGCCGCAGCACGCACATTGCTGGCATTCATGACATTCGGGCTGGCGTTTTTTGCCCGACCCGTGGGGGCGGTGGTGTTCGGCCATTTCGGCGATCGGGTCGGGCGCAAATCGACGCTGGTGGCGTCGCTGCTGCTGATGGGGGGATCGACGCTCGCCATCGCGTTTTTGCCGACATATACCAGCGCCGGGGCCATCGCGCCGCTGTTGCTATGCCTGCTGCGGTTTGGCCAAGGGTTTGGGCTGGGCGGTGAATGGGGCGGGGCGAGCCTGCTGGCGGTCGAAAACGCCCCGCCGGGGTGGGCGGCGCGGTTCGGCGCGGCCCCGCAATTGGGTGCACCGGTCGGGTTTTTGTTTGCCAACGGGTTGTTTTTGATCCTGTCGCTGGCGCTGACGCCAGCGGCATTTGCCAGTTGGGGTTGGCGCATTCCGTTCTTGGCGAGCGCTGTGCTCGTCGGCGTGGGGCTGTGGGTGCGGATGAATATCAGCGAAACCCCGGTTTTTCGCGCCGCACTGGCGGCCGCGCCGCCGCCGCGCGTGCCGCTGGGAGCGCTGCTGCGGCATCATTCGGGCGCGGTGCTGGCGGGTACTGCCGGGGTGGTGACGTGTTTTGCGATCTTTTACCTTGCCACGACATTTGCGCTGTCCTTTGCCACCACGCGGTTGGGCTATCCGATCGAGCGCTTTCTGGCGGTGCAACTGATCGCCAATTTTGCGCTTGCGGCGGGCATCGTGGTTGCGGGCATCTGGGCCGACCGTACCAGCCCGGCGCGGGTGCTGGCGCTGGGCGCGGGGCTGACAATGGTGATCGGGCTGGGGTTTGGCAGCGGGCTGGGGTCGGGATCAGTCGTCATGGTGGTGCTGACGCTGGCGGCGGCGCTGTTCGCGATGGGGCTGGCTTATGGTCCGGTGGGCGCGTGGTTGCCCACGCTGTTTCCGGCGCCGGTGCGCTATTCGGGCATTTCCATCGCGTTCAATTGCGGCGGGATCGCGGGCGGCGCGCTCGCCCCATTCGCGGCAAGCTGGCTGGCGCTGGTGGGCGGGGTGGCTTATGTCGGGCTGTTTCTGACGCTGGCCGGGGCGGTAACGTTGGCGGGGGTGGTGCTGGCGCGTCCCGCGCTCACGCCCCGCGCAGCAGCGTAAGCCGCGCTTTGCCCACCCGGCGTTCGGCGTCGATGGTGCAACTGGCAATCTCGACTGGTTCATCGAGCGCGGTTTCGAGGCTGATCCACGTGGCAGCGCCGATCCAGCCGAGCCGCGCCAGTTTGTCGATGGCGACCACCCCCGCGCCGGTGCGATAAGGCGGATCGAGCAACAGCAAGTCGAGCGGCGCGCGCGCCGGGCCAAGCGCCAGCACCGATCCCGCGCGCACTGTCGCGCGCGCGCCAGCATCGAGCGTGCGCACATTCGCCCGGATCGCATCGAGCGCTTTGGCATCGGATTCGACGAACAATGCGCTCACCGCGCCGCGCGACAGCGCCTCAAGCCCCAGCGCGCCGGACCCGGCAAACATATCACCCACGGCCAGCCCGGAAAAATCGCCCAAGCGGCTCACCAGCATTGAAAACAGCGTTTCGCGGGTGCGATCAGCGGTCGGCCGGGTGGTATCGCCCGGCGGCGCGATCAGCTTGCGGCCCCGCCATTCCCCAGCAATAATCCTCATAGTTTCAGCGCTTTGCGGAATACCTCGACATCGTGCTGGCGCACTTCGACCGCTGCCCCGCGCGGCAGATCGGCAAGAATAAATGGGCCATAAGCGGTGCGGATCAGCCGCGACACTTGCAGGCCAAGATGTTCGAGCACGCGGCGCACTTCGCGGTTCTTGCCCTCGGTCAGCGTCATTTCGACCCATTGGTTGCGCCCGGTGCGCCGTTCCATATTGGCATTGATCGAACCATAGCGAATGCCATCGATTTCGATCCCTTCGCTCAGATCTTCCAGCCGCGTCTGGCTGATATCGCCGAACGTGCGCGCGCGATAAGTGCGCGGGATGCCGCTGGCGGGCAGTTCCATCGCGCGCTTCAATTCGCCATCGTTGGTCAGCAGCAACAGGCCTTCGGTGCTGAGATCGAGCCGCCCGACCGGCATGACGCGCGGGGTACCGGCGGGCAACGCGTTGATCAGCGCGTTGTAGATCGTCGGCCGTCCCGCCGGGTCGCGCTCGGCGGTAATCAGCCCTTCGGGCTTGTGAAAACGGAACAAGCGGGCCGGTGCGGCGCTAGCCACGGCTTTGCCATCAACGCTGACCCCTTTGAGGTTTTTCAGCACCGTGGCCGGGGTGGTCACCAATTCGCCATTCAGCGTGACACGGCCTTCGGCGATAATGCGTTCGACTTCGCGACGGCTGGCGATTCCGGCGCGCGCCAGCAATTTGGCGATGCGTTCGCCTTCGCGCGGGGGCGCATCGGCGGTGGCGGGCACAGCGCGGCGCGGGGCATGGATTGCGGCGGGGCGCAGCACGGGGCTGCTGCCGGGTTTCAGGGGGCGGGACATGATCTGCCCTTACGCTGCACAAGCCCGCGCGTCACCCCCGTTGCAAGTTGGGGCAAATTGACCGATGGCCAGTGGTGGTGGATGAAGCGAAGGACAAGCACGGGGTGATCGCCGATAAGCCAGCCACGCGCGGCCACTTGCTCCGCATTGCGCTGTCGAGCCGCAAGGCGGGGACAATGCTGGCGCTCGGGTTTTCATCGGGTCTGCCTTATGCGTTGCTGATCGGCACTTTGAATGCGTGGCTGGGTGATCGGCATGTGGCGATGGCCACGGTCGGCGTGCTGGCATGGATCGGCCTGGCTTATGCGTTCAAATTCTTGTGGTCGCCGCTGGTGGACCGGTTGCGCCTGCCGCTGTTCGATAGGCTGGGGCGGCGCAAGGGCTGGATTTTGGCCTGTCAGAGTGTGCTGATCGGCGCGCTGGCGGGGCTGGCGCTGACCGATCCGGTCGCGTCACTGGGGCGGTTTGCGCTGTTTGCGCTGATTGCGGCGCTGGCTTCGGCGACGCAAGATGTCGCCATCGACGCGTGGCGGATCGATGTTGCCGATGACACGGTGCCGGTCGAAATGCTGTCGTCGCTCTATCAGCTCGGTTATCGGCTGGCGGCGCTGGTTGGTGGGGCTTTTGCGCTGATTTTGGCCGCGCGACTGCCTTGGCCTATGGTCTATGGCGTGATGGCGGTGCTGTTGGCACTGGTGGCGCTGATCACATTGGGCGCGCCCGATACGCCGCGCCCGCTGGCCGCTGGTGCGCAAGCCATGGCCGATCAGCCGCCACCCCGGGTGCGCGCGGCGGCGCTGGTGGTGGTGGGGCTGGGCTGGGGCTGGGCGATTGGTTCCATCGCGCTGTTCATGGGGGCGATGCTGGGGGTGGGCACGCCCGGTGTGGTGCGGCCTTCGGTTGCCGATTTCACGCGCAGCCACGCGCCGCTGATCGTGCTGGCAACCGTGGCTCTGCCGCTGCTGGTGGCGGCGCTGGCCAATCGCGCGCGGGGGCAGGGGGGGCAGGTGCGCCCGGCCAAAGTCGCATGGGCCGATCATCTGTGGCTGGCGCTGGTTGCACCGCTGGCCGAACTGGTGGCGCGGCTGGGTTGGCGGGTGCTGGTGATGATCGGCATGATCCTGACGTATACGCTGTGCTACAACGTGTGGGGCAGCTTTGCCCTGCCGTTTTATCTCGACGCGCTGCACTATTCCAAAGACGAAGTGGCGTTTGCGTCAAAGATTTTTGGCGTGGTGATGACCATGGCCGGGATTGCGCTTGGCGGCGTGTTGTTTGCGCGGCTCGGGCGGATGCCGACAATCCTGATCGGTGCTGCGCTACCGATGCTGGGCAATTGGGTCTATGCCGATCTGGCGCAAGGCGCGGTGATAATCGACCGCGTGGCGCGCGCCAGCGGGCTGGCCACGCTGGCCGCGCTGGGCGGTGTCGATGTGCGGATGTTGCGGCTGTTGATTACCATCAGCGTGGAAAATATCGCCACCGGGATCGCCGGGGCGGCGTTCGTTGCCTATCTGTCGGGTCAAGTCAGCCGCAGCCATACCGCCGTGCAATATGCGCTGCTGTCGTCGATGACATTCCTGATCGGATCGCTGGGCAAAGGCATTGCCGGGGAAACCATCGACCATCTGGGCTATGCCGTGATGTTCCGCTGGACCGCGCTTGCCGGGCTGGTGGCGGTGGGGTTTGTCCTGCTCGAATGGGCCACGCAGCGGCGAATGGCGGTTGGCGCAAGGTCCTCCCCCTCTGGGGGAGGTGGCAGCGCGCAGCGCTGACGGAGGGGGTGCGACGG
>CAINGT010000137.1 GCA_903848655.1 uncultured Sphingomonadales bacterium | reverse complement strand
TGGCCGCCGCCGCGCAAGGCTATGACCCGGCGGTGGTAATCTGCGCGGGCGATACGCCCAGCGTGCGGCCCGCGCCGCATATGACATGGGCCGCGCTGATCGCGCTTAATGTCTGGCCCGCGTGGACGGCGGTCAAAGTCGATGATGCGCCGGTGGGGATGGCCGAAGGCCGCCATGCCGGGTGCTGGACCGTGGGCGTCGCCGCTTCGGGCAATGCGGTGGGGCTGACTGCTGCCGAACTCGCCGCGCTCGATCCCGCCGACCGCGCCGCGCGCATTGCCGCCGCCGCCGCCCAGTTGCGCGCCGCAGGGGCCGATTATGTGATCGACGATGTGTCGCAGTTGCCCCCGGTGATCGCCACGATTGCCGCGCGGATTGCGGCGGGTGACCGGCCCGGCAGCACAGCGGCATGATCGCCGCGATCCGCCACCGGCTCGAAGCCGCGCCGCCATGGGTGTTCGGGATCTATGCCGGGCTTGCCACGTTCGGCACCTATTTCTGCATTTATGCCTTTCGCAAGGCCTTTGCCGCCGCGCACTTTGCCGGGGTCGCGCCGGTCTGGACGGTTGAATACAAAGTCGCGCTGGTGATCGCGCAAGTCGCGGGGTACGCGCTGGCCAAGCTGATCGGGGTGCGTGTAATCGCCGAATGGCCCGCGCACCGGCGCATCGCCGGAATCGCGGGGCAAAGCCTGATCGCGCAAGCCGCGCTGGTGCTGTTTGCCGTGATCCCCGCGCCGTGGAACATTGCCGCGATGTTCGCCGATGGGCTGGCGCTCGGCATGATCTGGGGCATGGTGTTCGGCTTTGTCGAAGGGCGGCGGCAGACCGACCTGATCGGCGCGATGCTCTGCGCCAGCTTTGTGATTTCATCGGGCGTGATGAAGTCGGTCGGCACGCTCGTTATGGCTTGGCACATCGCGGGCGAATGGTGGATGCCCGCAGTAACCGGCGTGCTGTTCATGCCCTTGTTGGCGCTGTGCCTGTTCGCGCTCGCCACACTGCCCCCGCCCAGCGCGGCTGATCGCGCCGAACGGGTGGAGCGCGTGCCGATGGACGCCCCGGCGCGCGCCGCGCTGCTGCGCCGCTATGGGCCGGGGCTGTTTGCGCTGGTGCTCCTGTATGTCCTGCTGACCGCGTTGCGCGATTTCCGCGACAATTTTTCCGCCGAAATCTGGGCCGAACTCGGGCTGGGCGGGCAAGCGGCGCTGTTTTCGCTGACCGAACTGCCGATCAGCGTCATGGTGCTGGCCGTGCTCGCCACGCTGACGCTGATCCGCGACAACCGCACCGCGCTGGTGATCAACTTTGCCCTGATCGCGCTCGGGCTGGCGCTGGCGGCAGGCTGTTCGGCACTGTTCGCGTTCCACCTGATCGGCCCGGTGCTTTGGATGACCGCGCTCGGCGGCGGGCTGTACCTGGCTTATACCCCGTTCAACGGCATGCTGTTCGACCGGCTGGTGGCCGCCAGCGGCAGCGTGGGCAATGCCGGCTTTCTGATCTATGTCGCCGATACTGGCGGATACGGCGGGTCAGTCGCGCTCCTGCTGCTGCGCAATATTCCGGGCCTGCGCCTGCCGTGGACGCAATTCCTGATCGGAGCCGGGATCGGCTGCGGCACACTGGGTATCGTGCTGATCGGCTGGGCGGCGGTGTGGTTCAGGCGCAAGCTAGAGCGTGATGCGAAAAAGTGGGAACCGGTTTTTCGCAATAAATCACGCGAAAACAAAGACTCCTAGAGCATGATGCGATTCTTTCTTATCGCATCATGCTCTAGCAGCGTAACCACAACCATACTCCGCAGAGCAGCGACAGAGCGGCGCTGGCAACACGGCCTAAAGGATGGTGCGTGTAAGCTTAAACGCACCATGCTTTAGCGGCCAACCGAAGGTGATGGGCATCAGGCGGGCTGGTCAAAGCGCACCCAGCTTATTCCGCCGCGATCCCCGCCGCGTCGAACATGTCGGGGGAGGATTCGGTGGTCAGGTCGGTGTTGGCGGGCAGTTTGGCGTTGCGGCGGCCGTCGAAGGCGGTCCACACTTCACCCCAGTTGCCGCGCGTGGCGGCTTTGGAATATTCGGTGGCGCGGGTTTCGAAGAAGTTGGCGTGTTCCACGCCGTTGAGCAGCGGGGCGAGCCACGGCAGCGGGTGGTCTTCGATCATGTAGATCGGCTGAAAGCCAAGCTGGCCGAGCCGCCAGTCGGCGATATAGCGGATGTAGCGCTTGATCTCTTTGGCGCTCATGCCCGGAACCGGGCCTTGTTCGAACGCAAGATCGATGAACGCGTCTTCAAGCCGCACGGTTTTCTGGCAGCAGTCGAGGATGTCTTCCTTAACCGCTTTGGTCAGGCAGCCGCGTTCCTGCACAAACGCATGGAACAGTCGGATAATGCCCTCACAATGCAGCGTTTCATCGCGCACCGACCAGGTAACGATCTGGCCCATACCCTTCATCTTGTTGAAACGCGGAAAATTCATCAGCATCGCGAATGATGCGAACAGTTGCAGCCCTTCGGTAAAGCCGCCGAACATCGCCAGCGTGCGCGCGATGTCTTCGTCGTTATCGACGCCGAACTGTTGCAGATAGTCGTGCTTGGCGCGCATTTCCTCGTATTCGAGGAACATGCCATATTCGCTTTCGGGCATCCCGATGGTGTCGAGCAAGTGCGAATAGGCCGCAATATGCACCGTTTCCATATTGGAAAACGCCGCCAGCATCATTTTGACTTCGGTCGGTTTGAACACCCGGCCATATTTGTCGTGATAGCAATCCTGCACTTCGACATCGGCTTGGGTGAAAAAGCGAAAGATCTGCGTCAGCAGATTGCGTTCGTGGTCGCTGATATTCTGCGCCCAGTCACGGCAATCTTCGCCGAGCGGCACTTCTTCGGGCATCCAGTGGACTTGCTGCTGGCGTTTCCAGAACTCATAAGCCCACGGATATTCGAACGGCTTGTAAGTCTTGCGGGCTTCGAGCAGCGACATGACGGGAACTCCGAAAAAACAACGATAAAGCGAACGACGGTGCCGGGCTATTTCCAGAACCAGCGCGGCGACAGGCCGCGCGCGGCGCGGTTGCGCCACATCTGAATATAGAGCCACAGGCCCGAACCGGCAAAAAACAGCAGCGCAAAACCGGCCAAAGTGCCGATCACCACGCCCACCGGGCCAAAGCTTTTGCCCGAATGAAGATCGTGCAACAGGCCGACCGTTGCGCGCAGGCTGCCGGGTGCGGGCTTTGGCCGACAGGTGTAATCCGCCGGACACACGAATGCCGGGGCCGCGCTGGTCACGGCGGGCTTGCCCCCGCCGAACAGCGGAACGATCTGGCTGAGCACGCCGGTCGCCGCGATCCATAGCAGAACCGCGGCAAACCATAGCGAAATCCAGCGATGCCACGTGCGCATCAGACGGTTCCTATCAGCGATTGCCGGACCGCCATCACTGGCACGCCAAGCATTCTTCGTAATCGGTCTGCGCGGCCAGTTCGATGACCGGCGCGCTGGCGGTGTTGTCGGCTTCGACCCCGCCGGCAAAGCCTGCCCGCTGGACCGATTTCGAGCGCAGATAGTACAGCGACTTGATGCCCTTTTCCCACGCCTGATAATGCAGCATCAGCAGATCCCACTTGTCGACATCGGCGGGGATATACAGGTTCAGCGACTGCGCCTGATCGATATAGGGGGTGCGGTCCGCCGCGAATTCGAGCAGCCAGCGCTGATCGATTTCAAAGCTGGTCTTGTACACCGCCTTTTCCTCGGGACTCAGGAAATCGAGGTGCTGGACTGATCCGCCGCGTTCGAGGATCGAATTCCACACATTGGTCGAATCCTTCGATTTGGCCTGCAACAGCTTTTCGAGGTACGGGTTTTTGACCACGAACGAGCCCGACAGCGTCTTGTGCGTGTAGATATTGGCGGGGATCGGCTCGATACAGGCCGAGGTGCCGCCGCAAATGATCGAAATCGACGCGGTCGGCGCAATCGCCATCTTGCACGAAAACCGCTGCATCACCCCCATGTCGGCGGCATCGGGGCACGGCCCGCGCTCTTGTGCCAGCAACAGCGAGGCTTCATCGGCGCGCGCAGCAATGTGGCGGAACATTTTCAGGTTCCACGCTTTGGCCATCGCGCTTTCAAACCCGATACCCTGCTTTTGCAGGAAGGCGTGGAACCCCATCACCCCCATGCCGACCGAGCGTTCGCGCGCGGCGGAATATTTGGCACGCGCCATTTCATCGGGCGCACGCTCGATGAAATCCTGCAACACATTGTCAAGAAAGCGCAGCACGTCTTCGACGAAATGCTTGTCGTCGTGCCATTCGTCCCACGTTTCCAGATTGAGCGACGACAGACAGCACACCGCCGTGCGGTCATTGCCAAGATGGTCGCGCCCGGTCGGCAGCGTGATTTCCGAACACAAGTTCGAAGTCGAAACTTTCAGCCCCAGATCGCGGTGGTGGCGCGGCATCGTGCGGTTCACCGTGTCGGAAAACACGATGTAAGGCTCCCCCGTGGCGAGCCGCACTTCGACCAGTTTCTGAAACAGGCTGCGCGCATCGACTTTGCCGCGCACCGCGCCGTCTTTGGGGCTTTTGAGCTCGAATTCAGTGCCATCGCGCACTGCCGCCATAAAGTCATCGGTCAAGAGCACGCCGTGGTGGAGATTGAGCGCCTTGCGGTTGAAATCGCCGCTGGGCTTGCGGATTTCGAGGAATTCTTCGATTTCCGGATGCGACACGTCGAGATAGCACGCCGCCGAGCCGCGCCGCAGCGATCCTTGCGAGATCGCCAGCGTCAGGCTGTCCATCACCCGCACGAACGGGATGATTCCGCTGGTCTTGCCATTCAGCCCGACATTTTCGCCAATGCCGCGCACTTTGCCCCAATATGTCCCGATGCCGCCGCCGCGCGCTGCCAGCCAGACATTTTCGTTCCACGTCGCGACAATGCCTTCAAGGCTGTCTTCGACCGAATTGAGATAGCACGAGATCGGCAGTCCGCGCCCGGTGCCGCCATTCGACAGCACGGGCGTGGCGGGCATGAACCACAGCCGCGAGATATAGTCATAGAGCCGCTGCGCGTGCGGCGCATCGTCGGCATAAGCCACCGCCACGCGCGCGAACAAGTCCTGATAAGTTTCACCCGGCAGCAAATAGCGATCATCAAGCGTGTCTTTGCCGAACACCGTCAACAGCGCATCGCGCGAGGCATCGGTGCGCACCGCGAAGCGGCGCGCATGGACCGCACGCGAATCATCATCATCGCGCACTTTGCCCGCAGGCGCGACGAGCGCCGCACTGGCAGTATCGTGCGCCATCATGCCGACCGCTTGTTCCATACCCGCCAGCGCCGCTGCCGGGCCATCGAATGTCGTTGCGCTGTCACCCGTCCTGAAATCCACGTTACTATCCCTGCCCTGTCGCGCGCCGCGCCCGCCCAATGTACTTGCCCGACTCAGCCTACGCCCCAGTATACCACCGGACGGAACAAACCGTGAATCGAAATGACTTTCCCAAACCCCGGTGCTTCACGCGTGCAGCGAACCCGCAGCACCGCCCGAATCCCTGCCCGGTGTGGCGGTAGCAACTAGGGATTGAGGTCTCCGGTCGTTGCAACCACTACCTATAGTGCCTGATCCGGAGTCAGAGGCAAGTGGGTAAAATGCGCATGACCGATTCGGTTCGTCGCATATACGATTCGTTTCATCGTGATGACAGCTGTGGCATCCACCCGCGACGCGCCGGAAATGCGGCAGTGCAAGCCCCGATCAGGGCTGTCTGGAAAATTTTTGCGCGTCATATCGTTTCTGTGGACAAGCTGGCTGTCCAGCCCACCCCGGTGGTTTATCCACACACGCGGCGGATCAGCGTAAATGCCCCAACGCCCACACGATCCCCAGCCACAAAGTTCCCGATGCCAGTACCGGCACCAGCACGCGCACCCACCCCGGAAACACCGGCAGGTCGGGCGCGGGCGGTAATTCGGCAAAGTCCCACAGCGTGTCGTGCAACTGGTGCACGGGTGAGGCGATGAAACCGTCGTCCCCGGTCGCCGCGCGAGGGGCACGCGCATCATCACGTACGGGATCGGGATCAGCGCGGAGCTTGGGTAGCGGCATGGGTTCACCTCGGCTAACCCGGCAATAGCTTGCCGCCGCTTAAAGGCGGCGACCACCTCGCTAAGCACTGGTACGGACTATAAATCTTTAGCTATCCGCGCGCCACACCGGCCAGTGGTTCGCCATCGACGGGGTAACCGGCATCAGCGGGGATCACCAGCCACGGCACGCCGTTACGCGTTTCGATACGCGGGGAAATCGTGCGCAGCGGGGTTGCCAGCGCATGGTCGCGCGCAGCGGCAAAATCGGACCACAGCGCCAGCCGCTCCAGATTGCGCCGGGTGGGAAAGATCACCCTGATCGCCCCGGCATCGGCGAGTTCGAGCGCCTGCTGCGCGCTGGCCCAGAACAAATGCCGGTTTTCAGTCGCATCGACCACCAGATCGAGCGCGCCAGTGCCGAGATCGGCAAGATAGAACCGCGTGTCGAATACCCGCACTTCGCGCTGGCGCGGCCACCACCGCGCAAACGGGATCAACCGGTCGAACGCGATGGTCCAGCCATGATCCGCCAGCACCGTGCCGAACGCGGCACCTTCCAGCAGGCGGCGGCGCGCGGCCGCAGCGGAGGCGGCGGTAACGGCACCGTGCACCCCGACCACCAGCCCCGATTCTTCGAGCGCTTCGCGCACCGCAGCCACGCGCGCGGCGGCATCATCGGGATCAAGCGCACCGGCACCGGGCATGGCCGTGGCCAGCACACGGTCATGCGCGTCGACCGCACCGCCCGGAAACACCGTCGCGCCACCCGCGAACGCCATCGCGCCCGACCGTTCGAGCAGCAAGAGTTGTGGCGGGCCGCCATCGGCACTGCGGCGAAACACCACGACCGTCGCTGCGGGCCGTGTGGCGGGGGCGTCATCAGGCGGTGTCATGCGGTCAACGATGGTCTGCACCGACCCGCTTGCCAAGGGGGGATGTGATCGGGCGCGGCATTGCGCCTAGAGCGTGATGCGAAAAAGTGGGAACCGGTTTTTCGCAATAAATCACGCGAAAACAAAGACTTTAGAGCGGAATGCGATTCAATCTAATCGCATTCCGCTCTAGACTGTCGGATTGTTTTACAGTTGCACCAGCAGCCCTGCGCTCTACCGAAATTTGGAAGCAGCGCATAGCGCCAAAGCCGCACCGCCAGCGGACCGCGATTTTACCAACATAACCCGTAAAAACAACGCCTACACCGCACCCGAGGATTCACCATGATCGCAAGCTGCCCCGGCGCTACAGTCATTTGGCACGAATCATGCTGGACTATCAACATGCTTCGTCACCCCGACGTGCCGAGGCGGAGCGTGTCCCCGCAGTTCCCCCGCTCCGCCTCATGCACGCTACGATGACGCAAGCCGAATCAGCCGGTTCCCCGCCGGTCAAAGTCCCCGATGCGTGGCGCGCGGCCCCTGCCAGTCAGGGGCCGCGCCGCAGAGGCGGCAACCCGGTAACTCAGGCGCGGGCAATGCCTGCATCGGCGATCAACTGATCGAGTTCGCCGGCCTGAAACATCTCGGTCATGATATCCGAACCGCCGACGAATTCGCCTTTGACATACAACTGCGGGATTGTCGGCCATTCAGAATAATTTTTGATCCCTTGGCGGATCTCCATATCCTGCAGCACATCGACGCTGGCATATTCCACCCCCAGCCGTTCGAGGATGGCGATGGCGCGGCTGGAAAATCCGCATTGCGGAAAATCCGGGCTGCCTTTCATGAACAGGACGACATCGTTGCTCTCGACGATCTGGGCGATGCGGGCATTGGCGCTGTCAGACATGATCGGGATAAATCCTGCAAAAAAGGGGAAAGGACGCGTTCAAGCGTCAGACGTGGGTACACCGGTGGTCAATTGCAAGGCGTGGAGGACCCCGCCCATCCGCCCACCGAGCGCGGCATAGACCGCTTTGTGCTGGGCCACGCGGCTTTGCCCGGCGAATGTTGCGGAAACAACATGCGCGGCATAGTGGTCGCCATCATCGACGAGCGCGGTGATCGTGACCTCGGCATCGGGAAGCGCGGCGCGGATCAGCGCGGTGAGGGCATCTGCGGTCATGGCCATCTGTCAGAAATCCTCAATCTGGCGGTATGCGCTGCCCGTCATACCTTCCGCCCGGCTTTGCGCAACCCGCCATCAACCGGCCAACACACAGCAAAAAGGGCGATGCCCGTCGGCACCGCCCCCTTTCAAAACCGGACTGATCTGGCGATCAGGCGGCTTCGAACTCTTCGGCATCGGCGTTTTGCACCGGGCCGGAATCAAGACCCTTTGCAGCAACATCACGATCAACCAATTCGATCACCGCGATGGGCGCAGCGTCGGACGCGCGATAGCCCGCTTTGATAATGCGGGTATAGCCGCCCTGGCGATCCGCATAGCGCGCTGCCAGAACTTCAAACAGCTTCTTTTCCTGCGGCTCATCAAGCAGCCGGGCGTGCGCGAGCCGCCGGTTCGACAGACCGCCATGCTTGGCCAGCGAGATCAGCTTTTCGACATAAGGCCGCAATTCCTTGGCCTTGGGCAAAGTCGTGGTGATCTGTTCGTGCTTGATGAGCGCAGCCGACAAGTTGCGCAGCAGCGCAATGCGGTGGGCCGAAGTCCGCCCCAGTTTACGCTGTCCGAGTTTATGACGCATCGATCATGTCCGTTCGTTGAGGGTCCGTATCAGGTAACCCAAAGCTGGCCGATTGGTATCCGGGGCGGCCGTGGTGCCCCCTTGGTAAACCCGCAACGCGCAATTAGAGCGTGATGCGAAAAAGTGGGAACCGGTTTTTCGCAATAAATCACGCGAAAACAAAGACTCTAGAGCGGGATGCAATTCAATCTAATCGCATTCCGCTCTAGCCGAGCAGTTCCTGTTCGAGCTTCTTGGCCATTTCCTCGATGTTTTCCGGCGGCCAGCCAGGGATATCCATCCCCAGCCGCAGCCCCATCGAAGACAGCACTTCCTTGATCTCGTTCAGCGATTTGCGGCCAAAGTTGGGCGTGCGCAACATTTCCGCTTCGGTCTTCTGCACCAGATCGCCGATATAGATGATGTTGTCGTTCTTGAGGCAATTGGCCGAACGCACCGACAGTTCCAGCTCATCGACTTTCTTGAGCAGATAGCGGTTGAGCTGATTGGTATCGCTTTCTTCCGGCGCATGGCTGGAAATCCCGACCACCGTGGTGACATGGCCCGATGGCAGTTGATCGTCGAAGTGAACGAACAGCGACAACTGATCCTGCAGGATCCGCGCGGCATAAGCGACTGCGTCTTCCGGCGAGATCGTTCCATCGGTTTCGACCGTCAGGTTGAGCTTGTCGTAATCGAGTTCCTGCCCGATGCGCGCCGCGTCAATCTTGTACGACACCTGCCGCACCGGCGAATAGAGCGAATCGATCGGGATCAGCCCGATCGGCGCATCAATCGGGCGGTTGGCCACTGCCGGCACATAGCCTTTGCCAGTATCGGCGGTCAGTTCCATGTTGAACGTCGCGCCTTCGTCCAGATGGCAGATCACGAGGTCTTTGTTCAACACTTCGATATCGCCGGTTACCGCGATATCGCCCGCGCGCACTTCGCCAGGGCCAGTCGCCGACAGTTGCAGCCGCTTGGGGCCTTCACCCTGCATCCGCAAGGCGATCTGTTTGACGTTGAGCACGATGTCGGTGACATCTTCGCGCACCCCGGCAAGCGAGGAAAATTCGTGCAACACGTTCTCGATGCGGATCGAGGTGACCGCCGCGCCTTGCAGCGATGACAGCAGCACCCGGCGCAGCGCATTGCCCAGCGTCAGGCCAAAGCCGCGTTCAAGCGGTTCGGCGACGAATGTCGCGCGCCGTTGCGGATCGTTGCCGGGCCTGATTTCAAGCGTGTTGGGCTTCTTCAGTTCCTGCCAGTTCTTGATGTTGACAGTCATGGAATTCCCCTGGTTTGATCGGGAGCGCCGGTCTGGGCAAACGATGCCACGACCGGTCAGATATTGGGCGAGCAGGGTATAACCGGGTCCGGATCAGGACCCCGGCGCACCACCCGCCAGCCGGCAGGTCAGACGCGCCGCCGCTTGGACGGGCGTACACCGTTGTGCGGGATCGCGGTCACATCGCGGATCGCGGTGATCGTAAAGCCCACCGCCTGCAACGCGCGCAGCGCGCTTTCGCGGCCCGACCCGGGGCCTTTGACTTCGACTTCGAGCGTGCGCACACCGTGTTCGGCGGCTTTTTTACCGGCATCGTCGGCGGCGACTTGCGCAGCATAAGGCGTCGATTTGCGGCTGCCCTTAAAGCCCATCATGCCGGCAGACGACCATGAGATGGCGTTGCCCTGGGCATCGGTGATAGTGATCATGGTGTTGTTGAAGCTGGCATTGACGTGCGCGACACCACTGGTGATGTTCTTGCGCTCCCGCCGCTTGATACGCTGAGGTTCGCGAGCCATTGTGCTTGAATCCTGTCGAAACCGTTGGGGAACCGGGGGGCCGCGTGGCGGCCGCGCCTCGGCCTAAAGCTGTGTGCGGCTTATTTCTTCTTGCCGGCGATCGGCTTGGACTTGCCCTTGCGGGTGCGCGCATTGGTGTGCGTGCGCTGTCCGCGTACCGGCAGGCCCTTGCGATGACGCAACCCGCGATAGCAGGCAAGATCCATCAGCCGCTTGATGTTCATCGCGGTTTCGCGCCGCAAATCGCCTTCGACAGTAAGATCGGAGTCGATCGTTTCGCGGATTTGCAGCACTTCGGCGTCAGACAGATCCTGCACCCGGCGGGCGTGGTCGATTCCCAGCTTATCTGCGATCTGGCGGGCCTGAAACGGGCCGATACCGTGAATATAGGTCAGCGCGACAATCACGCGCTTGTTGGTGGGGATATTGACCCCGGCAATACGAGCCACTTGTTTCTCCGTTAAGCTCCACAGGGCACCGTGGGAAAGCCGGGAGGCCGTTCAGCCCGCCCCCGCTTGCCGGGACCCTATCTCATCGCGAAACACCCGCGCGGCGATGCAGGAAATCCGTCATCCAGCCAGTGCTTTCAGCCCTGACCAGAACGAACCCCCTTGCAGACGGTGTCGAGTGAAAGGCGCGCTTAGGCGGATTCGCGGCAAGCGTCAACCACGATTCGGCGAGCATGCGGATGATCCCTAGCCAGCGGCTCGGCCCACTTCGTTAGCCGGATTCCGGCCCTTGGTCAAAGTGGCGACCATCCCGTTCATACCCCGTTTCAATTTGCGGGCCGTAAGCTGCCCGCGCGGGGACTTGACGATTGACCACAGGATTTCAGTCCATGCGCACCATTCCCTTGTCGCTTTCGCTCCGCGCCGCTGGCGCGCTTGTCATCATCGCCCCCACGCTTGCGCTGATCGCGGGCGCTGCCCATGCGCAGATGGGGGGCGAACTGGCGATTCGCATCGGCCGCGCCCCGCCACCGCTGCCAATCTATGACCAGCCCCCGCTGCCCGGACGCGACTATGTCTGGGTGCCGGGCTATTGGGCGTGGAGCGCGGCGATTGACGATTACGCCTGGGTGGAAGGGTTCTGGGAACACCCACCACGGACCGGCCTGTTGTGGACCCCGGCGTGGTGGGGCTGGGACAGCGATGCCTATCTGTTTCATCAGGGCTATTGGGGGCGCTCGGTTGGCTGGTACGGCGGCATCGACTATGGCCATGGTTATCATGGCCGGGGCTGGGAAGGGGGGCGCTGGGTCGGGGGCCATGTCGCCTATCGCCGCCATGCCGAACGGTCACGCGCGCCGCGACCCGGCCCGCGTATCAGCTATAGCGGCGGCAATGGCGGGATCGCCGCGCGCCCGCCAGGGCAAGGTCGGCCCGGTCCGCGCTTTGAGCAGACCCCCGCGCAGCAGCAGCGCGAACGCGAAGCCGCGGGCAATCCGCGCGCTGCCGCCGGGGCCATCGATCCGGCATGGCGCGCGGCCAATCCGCATCGCATTGATCCGGGCCGCGCGCCGCAGCCGATGCACCAGCCTCCCGGGGTTGGCGAGGGACCGCCGCGGCGCGGCCCGCGGCCAGCCGCGATCATCGCGCCGCCACGCCCGCCCGCGCTGATCGAGCGGGATCGTCCGGCACCCGCGGACCGCCCCAGGCCGCACGCACAGCAGCGACCCGATCAAGCCCCCATCATCGAACGCAGCCACCCGGTGCGCGAAGCAGGCCCTGCCCCGCGCTCGGCACCCCCGGTTCACGCCGCACCACCGCCGCGCCCGGCGGTTGTCCGTCCACCCGCTCCCCCGCGCCCGGCACAGCGCCCGCAACCGGCGCAACCGCGTCCACCGCGCGAACAACCGTAAACCCGCACGATCAATCCCGCCCCCCGGCGCGGCTATCCGCGCCGGGGGTTTGTCCCGGTGGCAGTGCGCGCTTGACCAGGCCCATCTCGGCCTGCGACAAGCGGGGGCTAGTGCAGACTGGAGAACGACCCTTGCCCACCACCGCCGCGCGCTTGCCCGTCACCCTGCTCGATGGCGGTACCGGGCGCGAACTGATGCGTATCGGCGCGCCATTTCGGCAGCCCGAATGGTCGGCGCTGGCGCTGATCGAAGCGCCGCATTTCGTCACCCGCGTGCACCAGAGCTATGTCGATGCCGGGGCCGATGCGATCTCCGCGAATTCCTATGCCGTCGTGCCGTTCCATATTGGCGAAGACCGTTTTGCCGCGCGCGGGGCCGAACTCGCGGCGCTGGCGGGTCGGCTGGCGCGCGGGGTTGCCGATGGCGCGGCGCATCGGGTGGCGGTCGGCGGGTCGTTGCCGCCGGTGTGCGGATCATACCGCCCCGATCTGGTCGATATTGCCCGCGCCCGCCCGATCTTGCGCGTGCTGGTCGATGCGCTGGAGCCGTGGGTGGATCATTGGCAGGCTGAAACGCTGTCTGCCTTGCGCGAGGCCGAACTGGTGGCCGAACTCACCGGCCCCACGGGCAAGCCGCTGTGGCTGTCATTCACGCTGGCGGATGATGATGCGCTTGCACCGCCCCGGCTGCGGTCGGGCGAAAGCGTTGCCGATGCCGCCCGGCTCGCACAGCGGCTGGGCGCAACGGCAATCCTGTTCAATTGCAGCCAACCCGAAGTGATGGCCGCTGCGGTATCTGCCGCGCGCGCCGCCAGCGATCTGGCGGTAGGCGTCTATGCCAATGCCTTTCCCCCGCAAGCCGCCGATGCCGCCGCCAATGACCAGTTGTGCGACATTCGCGCCGATCTTGATCCGGCGGGCTATCTGCGGTTTGCGCGCGCGTGGTATGATGCCGGGGCAACACTGCTGGGCGGGTGTTGCGGGATTGGGCCGGACCATATTGCGGCCTTGCGCGACTGGCGCGGCTGATTGATCGCGCGCATCTGGACTTTGGCCGGTCTGGTGCTATTTTTGCCTTATGTCCTGTGCGCCCGATCATAGCGCTTTTTCCATCGAATGGCCGACCCTCGGGCTGGCCGGGGTGATCTATGGCGGTTGGCTGGTGCTGACCGCCCATCATGCCGCGCTGCCGTGGCCGTTGCTGGTGGCGGGCGGCGGCTGGTTGATTGCGTGGCACGGCTCGTTGCAGCACGAGGCGATTCACGGCCATCCCACGCGCGTGCGCTGGATCAACGATCTGATCGGCGCGATACCGCTGGCGCTATGGTTGCCTTATGCGATCTACCGGCGCGACCATCACGCGCATCATGCCACGCCGCACCTGACCGATCCGTTCGATGATAGCGAAAGCAACTATCTGTCGCGGGGCGGGGGACTGCCGCACGTGGTGGCTGCGCTCGAAGCCACGCTGATCGGGCGGATGGTGGTCGGTCCGCCGATCCGCGTCGCCCGGTTCTGGCTGGCAGAGGCCCGGCGAGCCCGTCACGCCCCGTTGCAGGTGGCGCGCGATTGGCTGCCGCATCTCGCCGGGGTGGCATTGGTGCTGACATGGCTGGCCCATGTCGGGCTGCCGATTTGGCTTTATGTGCTGGCTTTCGTCTGGCCGGGCACCGCGCTGTCGCTGATCCGGTCTTTTGCCGAACACCGCGCCAGCCCCGATCCGGCGGCGCGCACCGCCATCGTGCGCGATCATGGTCCCTTGGCGCTGCTGTTCCTCAACAACAATTTGCACGCCTGGCACCACGCGCACCCGGGCCTGGCGTGGTATCGCCTTCCCTCGCTCGCGCGTGCCGAACCCGCCAGCTTTGCCGATGCCCCGCGCTATGCCGGTTATGGCGCGGTATTTGCCCGGTTCGCGCTGCGTCCGCACGACCGGCTGGTGCATCCGGCACCACAGGCACCGCGCGCTTGATCGCTTCGTTCGGGATGTACGATCCGCCGTGGTTGCACGATGCGAACGACCATCTGTGGCGCGCCATCGCCGCGCGGCTGCGCACGGCCGGGCTAACCGCCGTGCCCGCCGGGCTGACGCGCACGCGCGCGCTCGGCACAATCTGGACCGCGCCCGATTTGCTGCTGGCACAAACGTGCGGCTATCCCTTAACGATGCATTTGGCTGACGCGGTTACACTGGTCGCCACCCCGTGCTATAACGCGCCGGGCTGTGAGGGGGCCGCACACCGCTCTGCGCTGATCGTCCGGCGCGATGACCCCGCGCCCGATCTCGCCGCGCTGGCGGGCCGACGCGCCGCGATCAACGCGCGCGATTCAAACAGCGGCATGAACCTGTTGCGCGCTGCCATCGCGCCCTATGCGCGCGGCGGCCGGTTCTTTGGCCGTGTGATCGAAACCGGCACGCATCAGCGCAGCCTGAACGCGGTGATCGCAGGCGCAGCCGATATCGCCGCCATCGACGCGGTAACGCTGGCGCTGCTGCGCGACCGCTATCGGGGCATCGACCGCCGGGTGCGGGTGCTGGGCTGGACCACAGCGACACCGGGCTTGCCGCTGGTCACGGCGGCGGGCCAGCCGCCCGCGACTGTCCGGGCTTTGCGTATCGCGCTGGCGGACGTGCTGACCGACCCGGCACTGGCGGGCACGCGCGCTGCACTGCGGCTGACCGGATTTGCGACTTTGGGCCGCGCCGACTATGCGGTGATCCCCGCGCTTGAAGCATCCGCCCGCGCTGCGGGCTATCCCGCCGTTGCGTAAGCGGCGTCAGCCCGCCGCGATGATCGCTTCGATGGCGGCGGTCACCGTGTCGATTGGGGCCATGCCGTCGATGTGCGAGACAATCCCGCGTGCTTCATAAATCGGCAGGATCGGCGCGGTCTTGGCGCGATATTCGGCCATGCGGGTGCGCACCGTCAGTTCGTTGTCATCGGGGCGACGTTTGAAGTCGTGCCCGCCACATTTGTCGCACGTGCCCGCAACCACGGGCTGCTCAAACCGGTCGTGGTAGCCTTTGCCGCAGGCCGCGCACGTAAACCGCCCGGTAATGCGTTCGACGAGTGCATCTTCGTCAACATCGAGCTCGATCACATGGTCAAGACGCAAGCCCCGCTCAGCCAGAATCGCATCAAGCGCATCGGCTTGCGGCGCGGTGCGCGGATAGCCGTCAAAAATCGCGCCCTGCCCCGGCCCCAGCGCGTCGAGTTCATCGCCAATCAGCGCTGACACAATCGCATCGGACACCAGTTCGCCCGCCGCCATCACCGCCTTGGCTTGCAGCCCGACGGGGGTTTCGGCCTTGACCGCCGCGCGCAACATGTCGCCGGTCGAAAGCTGGCGAAGCCCGTGGCGATCAAACAGCCGCTGTGCCTGGGTGCCTTTACCGGCACCGGGCGGCCCCAACAGGATGATATTCAAGGCTTGTATCCCCCCTTTATCGCACCCGTTCGCGCCACAGCCCGATCAGCGCATACGCCCTTTCAACCGGGCCTTCTTGATCAGATCGCCATACTGGTGCGCCAGCAAGTGCGACTGGATCTGGGTAATCGTATCGACTGTCACATTGACCACGATCAGCAGGCTGGTACCACCGAAAAACAGCGTGCCCATACCGGTTTCGGCCATGATCCATTCGGGCACGACGCAAACCACGGTAATATAGGCAGCGCCCAGCACGGTGATCCGGGTCAGGACATAGTCGAGATAGACCGCCGTGTTGCGACCCGGGCGGATGCCCGGGATGAAACCACCGTTGCGCTTGAGATTATCGGCAGTTTCTTCGGGGTTGAACACCACTGCGGTGTAGAAAAAGCTGAAGAAGATGATCCCCAGCGCATAGAGCACCATGTACAGCGTTTTGCCGTGGCCAAGGTACTGGTTCATGCCGATCACGATCTTGCCCGTCAGCGTGTCGGGCGAAATCGCCTTGCCCGCCAATTGCGTGATGGTCAGCGGCAGAAGCAGCAGCGAACTGGCAAAAATCGGCGGGATCACACCTGCGGTATTGAGCTTGAGCGGCAGATGGCTGCGATCAGCCGCCATCACCCCGTTTTGCGTCGCGCGGCGCGGGTACTGGATAAGCAGACGGCGCTGCGCGCGCTCCATGAAACAGATGAACACCACGATGGCCACCAGCAGCGCGATCACGCCAACGATGACGAACCCGTTAAGCTGCCCGGTGCGGCCCTGTTCGAACAGATTGCCGAAAAATTTTGGCATCTGCGCCACGATCCCGGCCATGATAATCAGCGACACCCCGTTGCCGATCCCCCGGCTGGTGATCTGTTCACCCAGCCACAGCAGGAACATCGTGCCGCCGATCAGCGAAATGATGCTGGTGACATAAAACATCGTTTCGGGCAGCACTTGCAACTGACCGGCAACCGCCCCGCGTGCAATCGCCATGCCCTGCACGATGGTCAGGAACACCGCGCCATAGCGGGTATACTGATTGAGCTTTTTGCGCCCGCTTTCACCCTCTTTTTTGAGCGAGGCGAGCGCGGGATGCAGCGATGATCCCAACTGCACAACGATCGAAGCAGTGATATAGGGCATGACGCCCAGCGCGATCAGCGAAAAATTCTTGAGCGCGCCGCCCGAAAACATGTTCAAGATGTCAAGAATGCCGCCATTGGTGCGGTCACTAAACGCCTTGAGCGCCACCGGATTGATCCCCGGCAACGGCACAAAAGTCAAAAACCGAAAGACGATCAACGCACCGACGGTGAACCAGATGCGGTTCTGCAGCTCGGTCGCCTTGGAGAAGTTGGCCAGATTGAGATTGCTGGCAATGTTGTCGGCGCGTGATGCCATGATCGGAACCGAAACCTTTCGGACACGTTTTGCCGGGCGGCGGGACGCAAGGGGTAAAGCGCGTGTCGCTCCTCCCCCGTGCAGGCCCATATAGTACGGGCACCGCGATGCAACACCCCCGCGCCCGCTTCAAAAACTTAAAACCGCTGGTTCAGTCGGCGGCGGGTGCCGGTGCCTTGACCACGACGGTCACGCTGCCGCCCAATGCTTCGACTGCGCCAACCGCACCCTTCGATGCGCCTGCGACGATGAACGAAGCTTTCGCGGTCAAAGCGCCTTTAGCCAGCAGCCGCACGCCGTCTTTGCCACCCCGACCAAGCCCGGCGGCCCTGAGCGCGGCGTGGTCGATGACGGCGGAAGCATCAAGCTTGCCCGCGTCAATCGCCTTTTGCACCAGACCAAGGTTCACTTCAGCGAAATCCTTGGCGAAGATATTGTTGAAGCCGCGCTTTGGCAGGCGCATGTGCAGCGGCATCTGGCCGCCTTCGAACCCGTTGACCGACACGCCCGACCGCGCCTTGGCACCCTTTTGCCCGCGCCCGGCGGTCTTGCCTTTGCCCGAACCAATGCCGCGCCCAACGCGCATCCGGCCCTTGCGGGCGCCGTCATTGTCCCGAAGATCGTTAAGTTTAATCATGATGGAGCACTCGCTTTCGCTTTGAGTCGCGCTTGATGGAAGCGCGCGCTTAGCGGCTCACCCGGCGTTTGTCACCCCATTCCTCCGCATTTGCCAAAGCGCGGTGGTTTAGCTGGCGCTGTGGCCGAAGGTTTACTGGGTCAAATCAGCGACGATGCCTCTGCTCGCTTGCAGGGGAGTGGGCGTGCTGCACACTTTTACCAAGCCGAGAGCCCCCACCCCCAACCCCCTCCCCTAAAGGAGAGGGGGCTTTGAGATAGGGGTCTGATCTCCGCCAAAACGAAAAACCCCGGCGTTTCCGCCGGGGTCTCATCGTTTGGTGCGGGACCGCAAGCGTCAGTCCACCACGGCGACCAGATGCGGCAGTTTGGCCACCGCGCCGCGCACTTCGGCGGTATCTTCCAGTTCCACCACGCGGTGCAACTTGTTGAGGCCAAGGCCGATCAGCGTCTTGCGCTGGTGTTCGGGGCGGCGGATGGGAGAGCCGATCTGCTTGATCTTGATCTTTGCCATCGTTTCTTACTCCACGATTGCTTCGGCGGCGGCCACGGCTTCGACCGGAGCGGCACCGCCACGACCCAGCAGGTCGGCGATTTTCTTGCCACGGCGCTGCGCGACCGACTTGGGCGAAGTCTGGTCGGTCAGCGCGTCGAATGTGGCGCGGATCATGTTATAGGGGTTTGAACTGCCAACCGACTTGGTCACCACGTCGTGCACACCCAGGCTTTCGAACACGGCGCGCATCGGGCCACCGGCGATGATCCCGGTTCCCGCCGGGGCCGAGCGCACGTTGACTTTGCCCGCCCCAAAACGGCCTTTGCCGTCATGGTGCAGCGTGCGACCTTCTTTCAGCGGCACGCGGACCATCTTTTTCTTGGCTGCGGCGGTCGCCTTGGTGATTGCTTCGGGCACTTCGCGCGCTTTGCCATGGCCAAAGCCGACGCGACCCTTGCCATCGCCCACCACGACCAGTGCGGCAAAGCCAAAGCGCTTGCCGCCTTTGACCGTTTTGGACACGCGGTTGATGTGGACGAGCTTTTCAATCAGCTCCTCGCCGCCCGCGTCGTCGGTGCTGTTGCCCCGACCGCGCCGGTCGCGGTCATTGCCACCCCGGCCTCGGCCGCGATCACCGCCACCACCGCCGCGTTCGCCACCGCGACCACGGCCTCGGCCGCGTCCTTCGGGCGCAGGCGATGCTTCGTTTGCGGCGGAACCGGTGCCAGCGCCTGCCAGGTTGATGTCGTCAGCCATGCCTTAGAACTCCAGCCCGCCCGCGCGGGCGGCATCGGCCAGCGCTTTCACGCGGCCATGGAACAGAAAACCGCCGCGATCGAACACGACAGCCGTGATGCCGACCGCTTTGGCCTTTTCGGCCAAGTCGGTGCCAACCCGCGCCGCAGCATCGACATTGGCCCCGATTGCCTTTTCGCCTTTGACCAGCGTTGAGGCAGCAGCAAGAGTGCGGCCCGCCGCATCGTCGATGATCTGGGCATAGATGTGGCGGCCCGAACGGTGCACCGACAGGCGCAAGCGCCCGCCCGAATTCGCCTTGAGCGCGGTACGAACGCGGCGACGGCGGCGCGCAAAAAGAGACAGCTTGGCCATTACTTCTTCTTCCCTTCCTTGCGGAAGATGAACTCGCCGCGGTACTTGATGCCCTTGCCCTTATAGGGTTCAGGCTTGCGCCAGCGCCGGATCTCGGCCGCAACCTGGCCGACCTTCTGCTTGTCGATCCCGGAAATGTTGATCGTGGTGTTGTCCGGCGTCTTGATTTCGATGCCTTCGGGCACCGGAAAATCGACGTCGTGGCTATAGCCCAGTTGCAGCTTCAGGTTGGTCCCTTGCGCATTGGCACGATAGCCGACACCCGTGATCAGCAGCGTTTTGGTGTAACCCTCGGTCACCCCGGTCACGAGGTTGGCGACCAGCGTGCGCTGCAAGCCCCAGAATGCGCGCGCTTGGCGCGAATCATTCGCGGGCTTTACCGCAATCGTGCCGTCGCTGATCGCATAGGTAACATCATCGACGAGCGACAGCGTCAACGCGCCTTTCGGCCCGGTTACGGTCAGCACGCCGTTGGCGATGTCGGCGCTCACTCCCGCAGGAATGGCCACCGGCTTTTTGCCGATGCGGCTCATCAGAATACCTCCGCCAGCACTTCGCCACCGACATTGGCAGCGCGCGCTTCGGCATCCGAAAGCACGCCGCGCGGCGTCGAGACGATGGTGATACCCAGGCCATTGCGGATCACCGGCAATTCCTTTGATCCGGAATAGACGCGGCGGCCCGGCTTGGACACGCGCGCGACATGCTTGATCGCAGGCTGGCCTTCGAAATATTTCAGCTCAATGCGCAACTGCGGATGCTGGCCCGTGGCGTCTTCAGAAAAGCCACGGATATAGCCTTCGCGCTGAAGCACTTCGAGCACGTGCGCACGCAGCTTTGACGCGGGCGACAGGACGGTATCCTTCTTCGCGCGCTGGCCGTTGCGGATGCGGGTGAGCATGTCACCCAGGGGGTCGGTCAATGCCATCGCTCTATCCTTACCAGCTCGACTTGGTCACGCCGGGGATCAACCCCTTGTTGGCGAGATCGCGCAGTTCGATGCGGCACAATCCGAACTTGCGGTAATACCCGCGCGGACGTCCAGTGGTGTTGCAGCGGTTGCGCACCCGAGTCGGGTTTGCATTGCGCGGAATTTCGGCCAGTTTCAGCCGCGCGATCAGCCGCTCGGTATCATCGAGCGCACAGTCGGCCGCTTTGGCCTTGAGCGCGGCGATCTTGGCCGCATATTTCACAACAAGCTTCTTGCGTCGCTCGTTCTTGTTGATCGAACTCAGTTTCGCCATGGACTTAAGCTCTTTCTGTCAGAGTGCCGGTCAGGCCGCTTGCGCCTGGGCTGCGGCATCCTGGGGGAAGGGAAAACCGAACAGGCGAAGCAGTTCACGCGCTTCGTCGTCGGTCTTGGCAGTGGTGGTCACGATGATATCGAGACCGCGCACTTTGTCGATTTGATCGTAGCTGACTTCCGGAAAGATGATCTGTTCCTTCAGCCCCATCGCATAATTGCCCCGGCCATCGAACGACTTGGGGTTGAGCCCCCGAAAGTCACGGATGCGCGGCATGGCGACGGTGATCAGCCGGTCGAGGAATTCGTACATGCGTTCGCGGCGCAAGGTTACTTTGCAACCGATCGGCATGCCTTCGCGCAGCTTGAACTGGGCGATCGACTTCTTCGCTTTGGTAATCACCGGTTTTTGCCCGGCGATACGCTCCATTTCGCCAGCCGCCGTCTGGACCTTTTTCTTGTCTTGGCTGGCTTCGCCAACGCCCATATTGAGCGTGATCTTTTCGATCCGGGGTATCTGCATCGCGTTGGTGTAACCGAATTTGGCCTGCATCGCGGCGGCAATTTCAGCCTCGAACTTGGTCTTCAGGCGCGGTGTGTATGTCTCACCCATCGATCGTCTCCCCGGACTTGACCGCGACGCGCACTTTCTTGCCATCGCGGGTTTCAAAGCGGACACGGGTGGCTGAGCCATCCTTGTCGGCCACAGCCACTTTCGAGATGTGCATCGGCGCTTCAAACCGGTCGAGACCGCCTTGCGGGTTCGCCTGGCTCGGCTTGCGATGGCGCACGGCGACGTTGATCCCGCCGACGACAACTTTGCCCTCTTTGGGCAGGACTTGCACGACCGTACCGGTACGGCCTTTGTCCTTGCCCGAACGCACGACGACCGAATCGCCCTTCTTGATCTTCGCAGCCGACATCACAGCACCTCCGGCGCAAGGCTGATGATCTTCAAGAACCCGCGCGCGCGCAGTTCGCGCACCACCGGGCCAAAGATGCGAGTGCCAATGGGTTCTTCGTTCTTGCCAACCAGCACCGCAGCGTTGGTGTCAAAACGGATCACGCTGCCATCGGCGCGGCGCACATCTTTGCGCGTGCGCACGATCACCGCGCGGTGCACATCACCCTTTTTGACGCGGGCACGCGGCTGCGCGTCCTTGATCGACACCACGATGATGTCGCCGACGCCAGCGAACCGGCGCTTTGACCCGCCCAGCACTTTGATGCACTGGACGCGCTTCGCGCCGCTGTTGTCCGCGACTTCGAGATTGGATTGCATCTGGATCATGGATCCGGTTCCTTCTCACTGGCTTGCCGGAACCAGTCCGGCAGTTCCAAATTTCGCGTATGGATCGGGCAGTGCCAAACCGGCGCTGCCCGAACCGTCAGACGTCTGCTTCGATTGCTGCTGTCTTCCCGGCCAAGACGCGGTCGATGACCTTCCACGTCTTCAGCTTGGAATACGGCGCGGTTTCTTCGATGCGCACGGTTTCACCCAGCTTGAACGCATTGTCCTCGTCATGGGCGTGGTACTTTTTCGACCGCCGGATGATCTTGCCGTAAAGCGGGTGTTTCACCTTGCGCTCGACTTTGACCACCACGGTCTTTTCGCTTTTGTCGGACACCACGGTCCCGATCAGGATACGCTTGGGCATGTCGGTTCTCCTTATGCCTTGACCGTATCGGCCCGCGCCGCGTGCGACCGTTCGGTCTGCAGCGTCTTGATACGGGCGATCTGGCGGCGCACTTCCTGAATGCGGGCGGGGCGTTCCAGCTGGCTGGTTGCGGCTTGGAACCGCAGATTGAACTGTTCGCGCTTCAATTCGGCGAGATCAGCGGAAAGCTGGTCGTCGCTCTTGAGGCGCAAGTCCTCGAACTTGGACATCGTCTTTCCTCCTTACTCGCCGCCGAGATGCGACGTGTCACCCAACCGGGCGACAACTTTGGTCTTGATCGGCAGCTTCATCGCCGCGCGGCTGAACGCTTCGGCGGCAAGCAGACCCGGCACGCCATCGAGTTCAAACAGGATCTTGCCCGGTTTGACCCGCGCTGCCCAATATTCGACCGACCCTTTGCCTTTGCCCTGGCGGACTTCGGCAGGCTTTTTCGACACCGGCAGATCGGGGAAAATGCGGATCCACAGCCGCCCCTGACGGCGGATGTGGCGCGTGATCGCGCGGCGCGCCGCTTCGATCTGGCGCGCAGTCACCCGGTCCGGCTCAAGCGCCTTCAACCCGTACGAGCCGAAGTTGAGATCGGTGCCGCCTTTGGCATTGCCGTGGAGACGTCCTTTGAACGCCTTGCGGAACTTGGTTTTTCTCGGTTGCAGCATGGCTTACCCTCACCCTTGGCGCGACGGACGCACGCCCGAGGTCTGTGCCTCAAGCATGAGGCGATCTTGCGCCAGCGGGTCATGACCCAAGATCTCGCCCTTGAAGATCCAGGTCTTGATGCCGATCACACCATATGCAGTGTGGGCTTCGGCTTCGGCATAGTCGATATTCGCGCGCAGCGTGTGCAGCGGCACCCGGCCTTCGCGGTACCATTCGACCCGCGCGATTTCTGCGCCGCCAAGCCGACCACCGCAGGTGATCTTGATCCCTTCGGCACCCAGCCGCAGCGCCGATTGCACCGCGCGCTTCATCGCCCGGCGAAACGCCACGCGGCGCACGAGCTGATCAGCAATGCCTTGCGCAACCAGCCGCGAATCGATTTCCGGCTTGCGGATTTCGACGATGTTGAGCTTCACATCGCTCGCGGTCAGCTTTGACAGCTTCGCGCGCAGCTTTTCGATATCGGCACCCTTTTTGCCGATGATCACGCCGGGGCGCGCGGCATAAATCGAAATGCGGCACACTTTGGCGGGCCGTTCGATCACCACTTTCGAAATCGCCGCCTGCGGCAGGCTTTCGACGATATACTTGCGGATGATCAGATCTTCCTTGAGCAGCCGTTCATAGCTGCGCCCTTCGGCGAACCAGCGGCTGTCCCAAGTGCGGTTGATCTGCAAGCGCAGACCGATGGGGTTGGTCTTGTGACCCATGGATCAGGCCTCCTCGACTTCGCGAACAACGATCCGCAGCCGCGAAATCGGCTTAAGGATCCGGGTCGACTTGCCACGACCACGGGTGTGGAAGCGCTTCATCGTGATCGATTTGCCGACGCTGGCTTCGGCCACGATCAGCGCATCGACATCAAGATTGTGGTTGTTTTCCGCATTGGCGATGGCAGACGCGAGCACTTTGCGCGCATCGACGGCCATGCCTTTCTTGGAAAAGCTCAGGATATTCAGCGCATCACCGGCCTTGCGACCACGGATCAGCGCCGCCACCAGATTGAGCTTTTGCGCCGAACCACGGATGGTGGTGCCAACCGCGAGCGCTTCGTTATCAGCGACGCGACGGGGGGCAGAAGGCTTGCTCATCAGCGTTTGCCCTTCTTGTCGGCGGCATGGCCGGGGAACGTGCGCGTGGGCGCAAATTCACCCAGCTTGTGCCCGACCATGTCTTCGTTGACCGACACCGGGATGAACTTGTGCCCGTTATAGACACTGAAAGTCAGCCCGATAAACTGCGGGAGAATGGTCGAACGACGCGACCAAGTCTTGATCGGGCCAGCGCGCGAGCCGATATCCTGCGCGGCTTCCGCCTTTTTCAGCAGGTGCAGCTCGACGAAGGGGCCCTTCCAGACGGAACGTGCCATGGCGGTGTTACCTCTTCTTCTTCGCGTGGCGAGAACGGATGATCATCTTGTCCGTGCTCTTGTTGTGACGGGTGCGGGCACCCTTGGTCGGCTTACCCCACGGGGTAACCGGATGGCGACCGCCAGAGGTGCGGCCTTCGCCGCCGCCATGCGGGTGATCGACCGGGTTCTTGGCGACACCGCGTGTCAGCGGGCGCTTGCCCAGCCAGCGGTTGCGACCGGCTTTGGCAAGGTTCTGGTTGCCGTTGTCGGGGTTCGACACCGCGCCCACGGTGCCCATGCAATCGCCGCGCAGATAGCGCTGTTCGCCCGAATTGAGCCGCACGATCACAAGCCCGCGGTCACGCCCGACGACTTGGACATATGTCCCTGCCGACCGGGCGATCTGGCCGCCTTTGCCCGGCTTCATCTCCACATTGTGGACAATCGTGCCGACCGGCATTTGCGACAGCAGCATCGCATTGCCCGGCTTTACGTCGGTCTTTTCGCCCGCGATAATCACATCGCCGGGGGCCAGCCGCTGCGGCGCCAGAATATAGGTCTGTTCGCCATCGGCATAGTTGACCAGCGCAATGAACGCGGTGCGGTTGGGGTCATATTCCAGCCGCTCAACCGTTGCCGCCACGTCCCACTTGCGCCGCTTGAAATCGATGAAGCGATAAGTCTGCTTGTGGCCGCCAGCGATGCCCCGGCTGGTGACATGGCCTTTGTTGTTGCGTCCGCCGGTCTTGGACTTGCCCTCGGTCAAAGCTTTGACCGGCTTGCCCTTCCACAACGACGCTTTGTCGACGAGGACCAAGCCACGGCGTGCCGGGCTGGTCGGGTTATAACTTTTGAGTGCCATGGTTCCCGCGCCCTCAGATACCGCTGGTGACGTCGATCGACTGGCCCGGAGCCAGCGTCACAACCGCCTTTTTGACATCCGAACGCGTATAGGGCTTGCCCTTCCAGCGCTTGGTTTTGCCTTTTTGCGTCAGCGTGTTCACGCCCGCGACTTTGACGCGATAGATCGCTTCAATCGCCGCCTTGATCTGCGGCTTGGTCGCGCTTTGCGCGACTTTGAACACCACTGCATTGTGTTCGGACAGCAGCGTCGCCTTTTCGGTGATGTGGGGAGCCACGATCACGTCATAATGCCGCGTGTCGATTGCATCCTTAGCCATGGAACCGCGCCTCCAGCTTTTCGACCGCAGCGCGGGTCAGCACCAGCGTGTCATGCTTCAGGATGTCGTAAACGTTCGCACCGATGGCGGGCAGCACGTTGATCCCGATCAGATTGCGCGCCGCGCGGGCAAACCCGGCGTTGACCGCATCACCATCGACCACCAGCACTTTCTTGCCGAAATTGGCCTTGGCCAATGTTCCGGCAAGCGCTTTGGTTTTCGCGTCGGTCAGGTCAAGGTTTTCAACCACCACCAGTCCCGATTGCGCCTTCGACGACAGCGCCATTTTCAGCCCCAGCGCGCGCACTTTCTTGTTCAGCGACGGGTTGAAATCGCGCACGCGCGGCCCGTGGGCCTTGCCGCCACCGATGAAGATCGGGGCTTTGCGATCACCGTGACGGGCAGTACCGCCACCTTTTTGGTTGCCGAATTTCTTGCCGGTACGGGCAACATCGCTGCGCTCGCGCGCTTTGCGAGCGGTGCCGCGACGGCTTTCGAGCTGCCAAGTGACAACGCGGTGCAGGATATCGGTGCGCGGCTCGATGCCAAACACGTCATCCGACAATTCCACATCGCCAGCGGCAGTCCCGTCCAGATTGAGGACCTGAACTTTCACGGCTTAGCCCTCCTGGCCATCAGCCGCTGGGACAGCGGCGTCGTTGTTGTTAGAAGCCTGCTTGACCGCACCGGGATAAGGCGCTTCGCCGTGGCGATCGACTTTCACCGCATCGCGCACCAGCAGCCACGCGTTCTTCGACCCCGGCACCGAGCCTTTGACGAAGATCAGCCCGCGCGCATCATCGGTACGCACGACTTCAAGGTTTTGCTGCGTGCGCTGACGGTCACCCATGTGGCCGGCCATCTTCTTGTTCTTGAACACGCGGCCCGGATCCTGACGGTTGCCGGTCGAACCATGCGCACGGTGCGAAATCGACACGCCGTGCGTGGCGCGCATCCCGCCGAAACCCCAGCGCTTCATCGCCCCGGCAAAGCCTTTGCCTTGCGTCTGCCCGGTAATATCGACCAGTTGCCCAATTACGAAGTGCGAAGCGGCAATCGTCGCACCGACATCGAGCGTGGCATCATCGGCCACGCGAAATTCGGCGACTTCGGCCTTCAACGGCACTTCGGCTTTGGCGAAATGTTCGCGCTGCGGCTTGGCCACATTCTTTTGCTTGGCATGGCCGGCACCCAGTTGCAGCGCGACATAGCCGTCACGTTCTGCGGTGCGAACCGAAACCACTTGGCAATCTTCCAGCGACAGGACGGTGACCGGCACGTGCCGTCCATCGTCCTGAAACAGGCGGGTCATCCCCACCTTCTTCGCGATCACGCCGGTGCGCATGACCCATACTCCCAAACAGAGGCCTGAACGGGACCATCCCGTCAAGGCGTGTTCAGCCCGACTTGTGAAGCATGCCCCCGTCCGGGCTGAATGCTCTCGCGCCTGGCGCAAGAACCAACGGGGGACGCTTTCCCGGCGAAGTGCCCCTTCCCCACAGGAAGCGGCGAAAGCCGGAGGTATCCCTATGAGCGGTCAGGAACCGCTGGCACGGACCCGGTTTCCCGGGGCCGAAAGTGCGAAACGCAAGCGCGCGTTTCGGTAAAACTGGTTACGCGAGTTTGATCTCGACGTTGACGCCGGCCGCGAGGTCCAGCTTCATCAGCGCATCGACCGTCGCCGCATTGGGCTGCACGATATCGAGCAAGCGCTTGTACGTGCGCACTTCGAACTGTTCGCGCGACTTTTTATCGACGTGCGGACCACGGTTGACGCAGAATTTTTCAATGCGCGTCGGCAAAGGAATGGGGCCGCGAATCAACGCGCCGGTGCGGCGAGCGGTATCCGCGATTTCGCCAGTGGCCTGGTCGAGCACACGATGATCGAAGGCTTTGAGCCGAATGCGGATATTCTGGGCGTCCATGTCCGTTTTACCGATGCGAAAGAGCAAAAACAACCGGACAACTGCTCCGCCGCAGCCTGCCCCGATACCGGCTGGTACCTATGAGCGCAAACAGCGGGTCGGTTGTCCGTCTGAAAACCGGCCGACGGGGGAAGCGAATCCCCCGTCGGAGCGCGGCCTATATTACTTCGTGATCTTGCTGACAACCCCCGAACCGACGGTGCGGCCACCTTCGCGGATTGCGAAGCGCAGGCCTTCATCCATCGCGATCGGCGCGATCAGCTTGATGCTCAGCGTCAGGTTGTCGCCAGGCATGACCATTTCGGTCCCTTCGGGCAGCACCACTTCGCCGGTCACGTCGGTCGTACGGAAATAGAACTGCGGGCGATAGTTGGCAAAGAACGGGGTGTGACGTCCGCCTTCATCCTTCGACAGCACATAGACTTCGGCCGAAAATTCGGTGTGCGGGGTGCAGGTGCCGGGCTTGGCGAGAACCTGACCACGCTCAACGTCTTCACGCTTGATCCCGCGGATCAGCGCGCCGACGTTGTCGCCTGCTTCGCCCTGATCGAGCAGCTTGCGGAACATTTCGACGCCGGTCACAACCGTCTTTTGCGTGTTCTTGAGGCCGATGATTTCGACTTCTTCGCCCACTTTGATGATGCCGGTTTCGATACGGCCCGTCACCACGGTACCACGACCCGAAATCGAGAACACGTCTTCGACCGGCATCAGGAACGGCTTGTCGGTCGGGCGCGGGGGCTGCGGGATATATTCGTCAACCGCCGCCATCAACGCGTGGATCGAGCTCTTGCCGATTTCATCGTTGCGGCCTTCGAGCGCGGCGAGCGCCGAACCCTTGACAATGGGAATGTCATCGCCGGGGAAATCGTACGACGACAGCAGCTCGCGCACTTCGAGTTCGACGAGTTCGAGGATTTCCTCGTCATCGACCTGATCGACTTTGTTCATGTAGACGACGAGCGCGGGCACGCCGACCTGACGCGCGAGCAGGATGTGTTCGCGGGTCTGCGGCATCGGACCGTCAGCAGCGTTCACCACCAGAATCGCGCCATCCATCTGCGCCGCGCCGGTGATCATGTTCTTCACATAGTCGGCGTGGCCGGGGCAATCGACGTGCGCATAGTGGCGATTGGCGGTTTCATATTCGACGTGGGCGGTCGAAATGGTGATGCCGCGTTCGCGCTCTTCGGGCGCTTTGTCGATATTGGCATAATCGGTGAACGTCGCGCCGCCGGTTTCCGACAGCACTTTGGTGATCGCTGCGGTCAGCGTGGTCTTGCCATGGTCAACGTGACCGATGGTGCCGATATTGCAGTGCGGCTTGGTCCGCTCAAACTTAGCCTTGGCCATTGCTCAAACCTTCTTGTGAAAAAATGTCAGTAAACGGTGGGTCATGTGCTGCTGGTGGCAGCACCTATCCGGACTCGCGTCAGAAATCAGGGGCCGCCCCTAGCGTGATCGCCGGGATCAGGCAAGCGTCTCGTTGCCGGGTTCGACCGGGGCGCATCCGCTGTGGCGGATTTGCCTCGGCGCGTGGCGTCAGGCCAGCTTCTCCTTCAACTCGGTCGCGACATTGGCCGGGACTTCGTCATAGTGCGAAAACTGCATGGTGTACTGCGCGCGGCCTTGGGTGAACGAGCGCAGCGTGTTGACATAGCCGAACATGTTGGCCAGCGGCACGATTGCTTCGACCACTTGGGCATTGCCCCGGCTGTCGGTACCTTGGATCTGCCCGCGCCGCGAATTGAGATCGCCGATTACGTCGCCCATGAAATCTTCAGGGGTCACGACTTCGACTTTCATGATCGGTTCAAGCAGCTTGATCCCCGATTTTTGCGCTGCTTCGCGCATCGCGGCGCGCCCGGCGATTTCAAACGCCAGCGCCGACGAATCGACGTCGTGATAGGCGCCATCGGTCAGGAAGATGTTGAAGTCGATGATCGGGAACCCGATCAGGCTGCCGGTCGCAGCGGTTTCGCGCATCCCCTTTTCAACCGAGGGGATATATTCGCGCGGAATGTTGCCGCCTTTGACTTCGTCAAAGAACTGGATCCCCGAACCGCGTTCGCCCGGCACCAGCCGCACTTTGACGCGTCCGAACTGGCCCGATCCGCCCGACTGCTTTTTGTGCGTGTAATCGAGCTCGACTTCCCGACCGAGCGATTCGCGATAGGCGACTTGCGGCGCGCCGACATTGGCCTCGACCTTGAATTCGCGCCGCATCCGATCGACGATGATTTCGAGGTGAAGCTCGCCCATCCCCTTGATGATCGTCTGACCCGATTCGTGGTCGGTGGCGACGCGGAACGACGGATCTTCGGCAGACAGGCGGTGGAGCGCGATGCCCATCTTTTCCTGATCGGCCTTGGTCTTGGGTTCAACCGACAGTTCGATCACCGGATCGGGGAATTCCATTCGTTCCAGGATAATCGGCTGGCGTTCGGAACACAGCGTATCGCCGGTCGTCGTTTCTTTCAGCCCGGCCAACGCGACAATATCCCCGGCATAAGCCGCATCGATGTCTTCGCGGTTGTTGGAGTGCATCAGCAGCATCCGGCCGACTTTCTCCTTCTTGTTCTTCACCGAATTGAGATAAGTCCCTTTGACCAGCGTTCCCGAATAGACGCGCAGGAAGGTCAGGCTGCCGACGAAGGGATCGTTCATGATCTTGAACGCCAGCCCCGAAAACGGCGCATCGTCCGCAGTCGGGCGGGTGTCGGGCTGATCGGTGTCAGGGTTGACCCCTTGCACGTCAGCAATGTCGAGCGGCGAAGGCAGGTAATCGACCACGGCATCGAGCAGCGGCTGCACGCCCTTGTTCTTGAACGCCGAACCGCACACCACCGGCACGAACGCCTGCGCCAGCGCACCCTTGCGGATCAGCGCCTTGAGCGTCGGCACATCGGGCATCGTGCCTTCGAGCCACGCTTCCATCGCATCGTCGTCTTGTTCGACGGCCAATTCGATCAGCGTCTGACGATAGATTTCGGCTTCATCGGCAAGGTCTTCGGGGATTTCGGTATAGTCAAAATTCGCGCCCAGGCTTTCATCGTGCCAGATGATCGCGCGGTTGTGCACCAGATCGACCAGCCCCTTGAAATCGGCTTCGGCACCGATTGGCAGATAGAGCACGGCGGGCTTTGCGCCCAGCCGGTCGATGATCGATTGCACGCAGAATTTGAAATTCGCGCCGGTGCGATCCAGCTTGTTGATGAAGCACATGCGCGGCACGCCGTACTTGTCAGCCTGACGCCACACCGTTTCGGACTGCGGTTCAACCCCTGCCACCCCGTCAAAGCACGCCACCGCGCCATCGAGCACGCGCAACGAGCGTTCGACTTCGATGGTGAAATCGACGTGGCCCGGCGTGTCGATGATATTGATGCGGTAATCGCCCCAGAAACAGGTGGTCGCCGCCGAAGTGATGGTGATCCCGCGTTCCTGTTCCTGCTCCATCCAGTCCATCGTCGCGGCACCATCGTGCACTTCGCCGATTTTGTAGGACTTGCCGGTGTAATAGAGAATCCGCTCGGTCGTGGTGGTCTTGCCGGCGTCGATATGCGCCATGATGCCGATATTGCGATAACGCTCGAGCGGCGTGGTGCGGGCCATGATGGATTCCTTGATCGGTCTTCGGACGGGGCCGGATTGATTACCGCCCCGCCCATTGGTTCACTGCGATGACCGTAGTGTGACGGCTACGGGCGCTTACCAGCGATAATGGCTGAACGCACGGTTGGCGTCGGCCATGCGATGGGTATCTTCACGCTTTTTAACCGCGTTGCCACGGTTGTTCGCGGCATCGAGCAATTCTGCCGACAGCCGCGCTGCCATTGTCGTTTCCGACCGATTGCGCGCGGCGGTAATCAGCCAGCGGATCGCCAGCGCCTGCGAACGTTCGGGCCGCACTTCAACCGGCACCTGATACGTCGCACCACCAACGCGGCGTGACCGCACTTCGATCTGCGGTTTAACGTTGTTGAGCGCATCGTGGAACAGTTGCAGCGGGTCGGCTTTGGCGCGCACTTGCATCGTGTCGAGCGCACCATAGACGATGCCTTCAGCATTCGATTTTTTGCCATCATACATGAGGTTGTTCATGAATTTCGACAGCACCTGATCCCCGAATTTCGGATCGGGCAGGATCACCCGCTTTTCCGGACGACGACGACGTGACATGGGGTATTCCTTCTGACTGGCCGGGCCGCTGGCAGCGCCGGAGCTGATTTGCCGAAATGCAAAGCGCGGCGCGCAAGGGCGCGCCAGCCGCGATCACTTCGGACGCTTGGCGCCGTACTTCGACCGGCTCTGCTTGCGGTTTTTCACGCCCTGGGTATCGAGCACCCCGCGCAGCACGTGATAGCGCACCCCCGGAAGGTCGCGCACGCGCCCGCCGCGGATCAGCACGACCGAGTGTTCCTGCAAGTTGTGGCCTTCGCCGGGGATGTACGAAATCACTTCGCGCGCATTGGTCAGGCGGATCTTGGCCACTTTGCGCAGCGCCGAGTTCGGCTTTTTCGGGGTCGTGGTATAGACCCGGGTGCAGACGCCGCGTTTTTGCGGGTTCTGCTCCATCGCCGGAACCTTGCTCTTGGCCTTTTGCGGAACGCGGCCCTTGCGGACCAGCTGGTTGATCGTGGGCATCTTGAAAACTTCACCTTGGGTTCTGGCACCGTGCCACACCGATGAAGGGGTTCAGAATCGCGCCTGCATCACCACCCCGCGCCACAAAAGGGCCGGAGGCGAAAACCGCAGCGCGAGCCGAAAACACTCCACCCGCGCCGCAGCACCGGGTTACTTTGCCGGACGTTCGACCCAGGGTTTGCCCCGGATCACGCACCGCCAATGTTCAGCTCAAACAGACCGAGACAGAATCGCTATGCGCGCGCTGCTCCGGAAGACCGCGCCCTTACGCGCGGCAAAGGCCCGGGTCAAGCGCTACGCAAGACCCGGGCTTCCCGCTCAAAACGCGAAAGTCGCGGTGGCGTAGATCTGGCGCGGATTGCCGTAATAGCCGGTCAGCACGCCTTCTTTGCCCAGTGTCGGGATCAGCGTGCCATCCGCGCGCGGCGTCAGCACACCGGTCGTGGCATTGGCGGCCATGTAAATATAGCCCGATGTCACATAGCGCTTGTCGGTCAGGTTCTTGCCGAACAGCCCCAGCGACCAGCGGTTGGCAGGCGCGTGCCAGACGATCGAGGCATCGAACAACTGGAACGCCGGCTGATCGAGATAAGGGTTGGGCACTTCAAAATTGTAGGTCTGGCTGCGGAACGACATGCCACCGGTCACCTCGACCCGACCGCCGCCAAGCGGCTGAGCATAGACCAGCGCGGCATTGCCGGTCCACGCAGGCGTGTTCTGGATCTTGCGATAGGCGGCCACATCGGTCGGCTTGCTGGCGATGTTGGTGATATATTGCTGGTATTTGGCGTCGATATAGCCGAGCGATCCGGTAAACGTCAGCCCCGCACCGCCCGCGCCCGCGATCAGCTTTGCCCGCGTTTCGAATTCCACCCCGCGCAACCGCGCCTTGCCCGCGTTGGACACGACCCCGCAGAAACTGGCGACTCCTCCCACCGTGCAGGCCACCGAACCGGGGATCTGCACATCGGAATAATCTTCATGGAACGCGGCCAGTGCGACATAGACCCGCCGGTTGAACAAGTCGGCCTTGTAGCCGATTTCATAGCTGTTCAGCTTTTCGGGCTTGAACCCCAGGAACGCGGCGATTTCGTCGCTCGACAAGACTTTGTCACCGTTGACATCGGGCGCGTTGACGCCAACCCCGCGCGGATCGAACCCGCCGCCTTTGAAGCCCTGGCTATAGCTGGCGTAGAGCGTGGTGTTCTGGTCCGGCTTGAATGTCAGCGACGCGCGCGGGGTAAATTTGGTGAAAGTCTTGCTGCCGTCAAAGTTGGTGCTCGGGCTGCCAAACGGCGTTCCCGCGCCGCCAAACACCGTTGCGCCACCACCAGTATAGTTCTGGCGCAAGATCGCGGCCTTGCGCTTGTCCCAAGTATACCGGCCCCCTGCCGAAAAGCTCAACTGGTCGGTCAGGTCATACGTACCATCGACAAACCCGGCAGCGGTATCCGTGCCGATATTCGCGCTGGTATAAGCCGCCAGCAGAAAGGGCGAAGGGTATGTGGTGAACAGCCGAACGTCGAACTGCGTCAGCGCATGGGCATTGAGATAGTAAAATCCTGCCAGCCCGTGAAATTTGCCGCTGGCCACCAGCACTTGCAGTTCCTGGCTCAACTGATCGTTGCGATAGATGCCGGGCACATCGACATCGGCAGCGGGCAGCGCGTCAAAGTCGATGGGCGAGGTCGAATGATCCTTGCGATACGCGCTGATCGACCGCAGCGTCAGCCAATCGCTGGGCTTGCCTTCGAGAAACAGCGATCCGCCCCACGCTTCGACATCCTGTTTGGGAGTGTTAAGCCCGCCTTGGGTGTCGAACACATTGGCCAGCACCGGTGTATTGCTAAACTGGCTGGCGACGAAACGATGGCCACCGCGCGCGTGCGACATATCGTGCGTATAATCGCCGGTCAGGCGGGCAAAGAACCGGTCGGCATGGACTTCGACCGTGCCGCGCCCCGCCCAGATATTCTTGTCATAGTTATCGAACCCGGTGGTCAGGTTCTTGCCAAACCCGTCGCGCGTCAGCCGCGCAACCGATGCGCCGACGCGCAAGACCCCGTCCGACGTTACCGGAGCGCTCAGGCTGACCACGCCATCGGCCTGGTTATAGCTGCCATACGTTGCGCGCGCCGAAGCCGAGAGTTTGTTATCGAGCTTTTTGGTAACATATTTGATCGCGCCACCCACGGTGTTGCGACCATAAAGCGTGCCTTGCGGGCCGCGCAGCACTTCGATCCGTTCGACATCATAGACATCGAGCACGGCTGCCTGCGGACGGTTGAGATAGACATCGTCCAAATAGATGCCCACGCCTTGTTCAAACCCCGAAACCGGGTCCTGCTGGCCAATACCCCGGATAAAGGCGGTGAGCGTCGAATTGGTCGCGCGCGAGGGTTTGAGCGTGATGCCGGGCACTTGTTCGGCCAACGCGGTAATATCGGCAACCCCCCGGTTGGCGAGTTGCTGGCCCGAAAAGGCCGAAATCGCGATGGGCACATTGACCAGGCTTTCCTCGCGCCGCCGCGCGGTCACGACAATGGCCCCATCATCGCTGGCCACGGGTGTAGCGGTGGGTTTGGCGCTGTCCTGCGCCCAAGCGGGTGCGCCACAGCCGACCAGCGCGGTCGCGGCGAAAAGCGCGCCCATGGCGCGGCGGGCATTCGTATTCACGGTCATCCAGATGCTCCCGGTGTCGAAATCTACGTCTTTTGCAATGCTGGCGTTATTGAAACATGAACCACGTTTCAATAACGATTTGCCGATAGGGGGCGATTGTTCTAAGGCGTGGCCGCGCGGCAACAGCATGGCCGCATCGTGATGGAGATCGCCGTTTCGTGCCCCGTGCCGCCCAAGAACCCGCCAGCGCGCGCGCGGCCAGCCCCGGCAAAGAACCGCGCACGGCGCGCGGCCGCGAAACCTTGCGCCGCCTGCTCGATGCGGCTGCCGCAGAATTTGGCGAAAGCGGGTTTCACGACGCGTCGATCAGCGGCATTACCCGCCGCGCAGGCACCGCACTCGGCAGTTTTTATACGTATTTCGATTCCAAGGACGCGATCTTTGCCGCGCTGGTGCGCGACATGTCGGCGCGCGTGGCGGCAACCGCCGCGCACGTCATCGCCGCCGGGGCCAGCGGCGTAACGCTGGAACGCGACGTGATGGCCGCGTTCATCGGCTTTGCCCGCCAGCACAAGGAAATCTACCGCATTATTGACGAGGCGGAATTTGCCGACCCGCAAAGCTATCGCGCGCATTACACCAATGCGGCGGCCCGGATCGCGGCACGGCTGAACAAAGGGGTCGAAAGCAACCGCCTGAATCCCGGCGACAACGAAATCCGCGCCTGGGCGATCATGGGCATGAACGTGTTTCTGGGCCTGCGCTTCGGCGTGTGGGACACCACCCGCCCGATCAGCGAAGTCGCCGCCGCGGCAGAAACCCTGTTGCGCGACGGCATGGCGGCAAAACCTCTGCCCTGATCTGGTGCGCCGCCGGTGCGGGCATTACGCTGACACTTGACTCAACCCTAATCTTTACAGATGAAGATTGCAGGTACCCAGAGCGGAATGCGATTAGATTGAATCGCATTCCGCTATAGAGTCTTTGTTTTCGCGTGATTTATTGCGAGCCGCAGGCCACCGAAGGTAAAAACCGGTTCCCACTTTTTACCTTCGGTG
>CAINGT010000136.1 GCA_903848655.1 uncultured Sphingomonadales bacterium | reverse complement strand
CGACCACCCACAGGTTACTATCGTTGGGTGGTCGGGTGGGGGAGCGGGCCGGTGCCGACTTCCCGACGCGCCAGCGTCGGATCAGACAGCGCCCCGCAAGATTCCGGTTGCACCGCAGCGTCAAACCACGCAAAAACGCGCATCATCGACAAGCCGCGACAATCCCTGCGGCTTAGGGGGAAACATGGCTAAATTCTTTGGAAATCTCAATCTCGTGGTCAGCGTCGGCGTCGTGCTGGCACTGGCGCTTATGATCGCGCTCGATGCCCCGTCGTTCAACAGCAGTGTCGCCTGCATCAAAATGACGTTCGTGTGGCTGCACGTGTTCTTCGGCATTTTGTGGATCGGGCTGCTCTATTATCTGAACTTCGTCCAAGTGCCGACAATGCCCAAGATTCCCGCCGACCAAAAAGGCGCGATCACCGGGCATATCGCGCCGCGCGTGTTCTGGTATTTCCGCTACGCCGCGCTGTTCACCGTAATCACCGGGCTGGTTGTCGCCTACAACGGCAACTTTCTGGTGTCGGCGCTGTTGTTGCAGGATGGCGGCAAAGTGCGGTTGATCGGTGTGGGCATGTGGCTCGCGCTCATCATGGCGTTCAACGTGTGGTTCATCATCTGGCCCGCGCAGAAAAAGATCCTTGGGATCATCGAAGCGACGGCTGAAGAAAAAGCCGCTGCCGCGCCGCGCGCGCTGTTTGCCAGCCGCACCAATCTGCTGCTGTCGTTCGGCATGTTGTATGCGATGTCAGCCGCCAACGTGCTGGTCGCCTGATTGCCGTCGCGGACGCGCGGTGGCCCCTTGCGGGGCACCGCGCGTCCGCTTTATTCGGGATCGGCCGCATCCGGCGCTGCGCGCAGCCGCCCCGGCGTAAACAGGGGTTCACCAAACAGAAATCCGACCAAGTCGGGCCGCCCCAGATGGTCGAACACCGCTGACAGCGTCAGCAGGATCGGCACCGACAACAAAGCGCCCAGGACACCCCACACCCACGTAAAAAAGCTGAACGAAATCAGGATCGCCACCGGGTTGAGCGTAAACCGCGCGCCCAGAATGGCGGGGGTCACCAGATTGGCTTCGATCGCGTGCAGCGCCAGAAACGCGGCGGCAGGGATCAGCCCGGCGGCGACCGTATCGGCAGTACCCAGCCCGACCAGCGCCAGCAGCCCCGCCATTGTCAATGGCCCCAGATAAGGCAGAAAGTTCAGCGCAAAGGCCAGCCCACCCCACATCACCGGCGCGCTGAAACCGAACCAGCGCGCGCCCAGATAGACGATCAGCCCGATCCCGACGTTGATCTGCGCCACGGTCAGAATATAGCTCGCCACCCGGTCCTGCACATCGCGCATCACCCGCGCGATCCGCACCGACGATGACATGGCACCGGCTTCGGCCAGCAGGCGGCGACGCATCCCGATGCGCTGTTCGATCATGAAAAAGGTCATCAGCCCGGTCAGCAACACTTCGAGCACGACACTGGGGGTGGCAAACGCCAGTTGTTCGATCACCGATGGTTCGGCCAGCGTCACGACCCGCCCGGTCGGTCCGCCAAGGTGGTTGATCTGGCGGTTGAATTCGCCGATCCAGGCAACGTTATCGCGCAATTGGGCAAAGCGCCGGGCGATTTCGCGCGTCATCGACGGCACTTGGCCAACCATGTCGAACGCCGGTTGCAGGATCAGCGCCAGCGCCACGACAATGATCGCGATCATCACCACGATGGCGAGAAAAGACGCCAGCGCGCCCGGCATCCCCAGCCGCGTCAGCCGGTCAGCCAATGGCGACAGCACGATCGACAGCACGAATGCGGTAACTGGCGGCTGCACCACCACGGCCCCCCACGTCAGCATCACCGGCAGCGCCATGACCAGCCCGGCCATCAGCAACAGCACGATCATCGATTGCAACCGCACTTCGCTGCGGCGCAAGGCGTTTGCGCCGGGCGGGGTGGAATCGGGCGGGATCGGGTTGGGTTCAAACGCGGACATGACGCCTATCTGGCTGCCGTTTCCGCATCGGGCAAGGGGGTATGGAGCAACACGCCGTGCGATTGGTGGCGAGATCGGGGGAACCCCAATCCGTGATCCTTGTTCGCGATGGCGCTGTCATGGGTTGCTTGCCCGGCCAAAGCGTATTAGCGCGCGCCATGTCCGCGATGCTGCACCGCGACGAGGGAGGCCCGGGTGAAAATCCTGATTGTGGATTATTCGGGCCATCCGTTTCAGGTGCAATTGTCGCGCGAACTGGCGCGGCGCGGGCACGACGTGACCCATGTCTATTCCGCCGCATTCCAGACGCCAAAGGGCAACCTGATCCGCCAGAGCGATGATCCTGCGGGCTTTGCGGTCGTGCCGGTCAATACGGCGGCACCCTTTGCCAAGCACACGTTCTTGCGCCGCCGCCAGCAGGAGATCGAAATTGGTGAACGCATTGCCGATCTGATCGCCAAATTGGTTCCTGACGTGGTCATTTCCAGCAATGCCCCGCTCGATACGCAGCGGGTGTTGCAGGCGGCGGCGCTGGCCCATGGCGCGCGGTTCGTGTTCTGGTTGCAGGATATCTACAGCGCGGCGATCAGCAAAGTTATCCCGCGCAAAATTCCCGTGCTCGGCCATGCGATTGCCGCGTGGTATCGGCGGCTTGAATTTGCCTTGTTGCGCCGCAGCGACGCCGTCGTGGCGATCACCGCCGATTTTGCTCCGCTGCTGGTGGCGCGCGGTGTGGCGGCCGACCGTATCCGGGTGATCGAAAACTGGGCACCAATCAACGAACTGCCACGCCTTGCGCGCGACAACGCGTGGGCAGCGGCGCATATGCCCGCCGATGGCTTGCGGGTGGTCTATTCGGGGACGCTGGGCTATAAGCACAATCCCGCGCTGCTGATCGAGATGGCGCGGCGACGGCCCGATGTGCACGTGATGATCTTTTCCGAAGGCCCGGTGGCGGACGCCACGGCGGCAACCGCCAAAGCCGAAGGCCTTGCCAATGTCCATGTGCGCCCGTGGGTGCCATTTGCCGATTTGCCGTCGATGTTAAGCGCAGCCGATGTGTTCGTCGCAGTGATCGAGCCCGAGGCGGGGGTCTATTCGGTGCCATCCAAGATCCTGACGTACCTCGCGATTGGGCGACCGATCCTGGCGCTCGTGCCCGTTGAAAATCTGGCATCGCGGCTGATCCTGCGTCACGAGGCTGGCTTTGCCGCCCCTGCGGTGCATGCGCCCGATTTGCTGGCTGCTCTCGACCGGCTGGTACAAGATGCCGATTTGCGCCACCGCTTGGGTGATTCTGGCCGTGCTTATGCGCTACAGGCGTTTGACATTACCGCCATTGGTGATCGCTTTGCGGCGACACTGGGGTGACTGACTTTTCTTGATGGAGGTTGCGCGTGAAATCGGCACTTGTGCTCGGGGCTGGTGGCTTTATCGGTGGCCATCTCGTCAAACGCCTGAAGGAAGAGGGGTTTTGGGTTCGTGGCGTCGATCTGAAATTCCATGAATATGCCGAAACCCAGGCGGATGATTTTGTCATTGGCGACTTGCGCGAACAGGAATTCTGCCGCCGGGTGATCGACCGCCGGTTTGATGAAGTATACCAATTAGCCGCCGACATGGGCGGTGCCGGGTATATCTTCACCGGGGAACATGATGCTGATATTATGCACAATTCGGCGACAATAAATCTGAACGTCGCGGACATCGCTCACAAGCGGAATATCAAGCGGACCTTCTATTCATCATCGGCATGTATGTATCCGGCGTATAATCAGGAAGATCCCGATAACCCCAATTGCGCCGAATCGTCGGCCTATCCCGCAGCTCCAGACAGCGAATACGGCTGGGAAAAACTGTTTTCCGAACGCTTGTTCCTAGCTTACAACCGCAATTATGGGCTGAACAACCGGGTAGCGCGCTATCACAACATTTTCGGCCCCGAAGGCACGTGGGACGGCGGCAAGGAAAAAGCGCCGGCGGCGATCTGCCGCAAAATTGCCAAAGCCAGTTCGGGCGATGCCATCGACATTTGGGGCGATGGTTTGCAGACGCGTTCGTTCCTCTATGTCGATGAATGTGTCGAAGGCACCTTGCGACTGACCCGGTCTGATTTTGAAGGACCAGTCAATGTCGGTTCGCAGGAAATGGTGACGATCAACCAACTGGTTGATATGGTTGCCGATATCGCCGGAAAAAAGATTGCCAAGAACCATATCCCCGGACCGACCGGGGTGCGTGGCCGCAATTCGGACAACCGGCTGATTGCTGAGCGGCTGGGCTGGGCGCCGTCGCAAACCCTGCGCACGGGCCTGGAAAAGACGTATGAATGGATCGAGCGGCAGGTTCGGCGTAACGCGGCCTGATCGTACAGTGGTGGGTGAATGGCGATGAAACTGGTAATGGTCGGATCGGGCTATGTCGGGCTGGTGTCAGGGGCCTGTTTTGCCGACTTTGGCCATCAGGTGACATGCGTTGACAAAGATGCCGCCAAAATCGCGGCGCTGCTTGACGGGATCATCCCGATTTACGAGCCCGGTCTCGACAAGCTGGTGGCATCGGGCGCGGCATCGGGCCGGTTGGCGTTCACCACCGACATCGGCGCGGCGGTGGCGGGGGCCGATGCGGTATTCATCGCGGTCGGCACACCGTCACGGCGCGGCGATGGCCATGCCGATATGGTCTATGTCCACGCCGCCACGCGTGAAATCGCCGCAGCGCTGACCGGGTTTACCGTGATCGTCAACAAATCGACCGTCCCGGTGGGAACGGGCGATGACGTCGAACGGCTGGTTCGAGAGGTCAATCCCCAGGCTGATTTTGCCGTAGTATCAAACCCCGAATTCCTGCGCGAAGGCGCGGCCATCGATGATTTCAAACGCCCCGACCGCGTGGTGATTGGCGGGCACGACGAACGCGCGCTGGCGGTAATGCGCGAAATCTATCGCCCGCTGGCGCTTGGGCGGTCGCCGCTGATCGAAATGAGCCGGCGCGCGGCGGAATTGACCAAATATGCCGGCAATGCGTTCCTTGCGACCAAGATCACATTTATCAACGAAATGGCCGATTTGTGTGAAAAGGTCGGTGCCGATGTGCAGGAAGTGGCGCGCGGGATCGGGTTGGACAACCGCATCGGGGCCAAATTCCTTCATGCCGGGCCGGGGTATGGCGGATCATGCTTTCCCAAGGACACGCTGGCGCTGCTGAAAACCGCCGATGATTTTGCATCGCCGTTGCGCATTGTCGAAGCGGTGGTCACGGTCAACGACCGGCGCAAGCGCGCGATGGGGCGCAAAGTGATCGAAGCGGCGGGAGGCGATGTGCGCGGCAAAACTATCGCGATTCTGGGGCTGGCGTTCAAACCCAACACCGACGACATGCGCGATGCCCCGTCGATCGCCATCATCCAGACGCTGCAGGATGCCGGCGCGCTGATCCATGCCTATGATCCCAAAAGCATGGATCAGGCCCGGGCGGTGCTGGATGCCGTGGTCTATTTTGCCGATCCATATGCGGCGATGGCAGGGGCCGACGCGCTGGTCATCGCCACCGAATGGGACGAATTCCGCGCGCTTGATCTGGCGCGCGTCAAAGCCCAACTGCGCCAGCCGCTGCTGGTGGATCTGCGCAATATCTACCCGCGCGAAGCGGTGGAACGCCACGCGCTGGAATATGTCGCGGTGGGGCGGTAAATCCGTTCAGCTTTATAGAGTGTTCGAAGCCGGTGGAATCACTTGCTGACTCGAAAATCGCCGTAAAACAGAAGCCTAGAGCGGAAAGCGATTAGATTGAATCGCATTCCGCTATAGAGTCTTTGTTTTCGCGTGATTTATTGCGAGCCGCAGGCCACCGAAGGTAAAAACCGGTTCCCACTTTTTCGCATCACGCTCTAAGTGCAGCTTCGTTTTACGGGTTTGCGGCGTCAGGCTCGGTGTCGCCGATCCACAATTCGTGGCTGTCGATGCGAAGTCGAGTCAGCGCACGCATGGCGTCGGTGCGGGCCAGTGTTTCGGCGCGCATCGTGTCGTGGGCCTGACGTTCGGCCAGCAGAACATCGGCAAGGCTGAATTCGCCCAATTGCAGTCCGCGCCTGATCTTCTGCAAAGCTGCCATCTGGCCATCATGGGCATCTTGCGCCAATTGCCAGGCGGCAAAACAGGTCTGTGTCTCGACCAGATCGGCATCTGCCGTTTCCTGCATGTCAAGGCGCACAGCCTGCAAATCCGCATTTACGGCGCTGGCTTGCGCGCTGGCACGATCCGCCATGGCCGCGCGGTTGCCACCGCCGAACGGGATGGAGAAAACGACGCCCGCGCCTTTTTCCATTCCGCCTTTTTCGGAAAAGACCCTGACGCCGAACGAGGGATCACCGGTCCGTTCCTTGCGCGCCCGATCGGCTTGCGCATCGGATTGTCGCACCAGCGCCTCTGCGGCGGCAAGTTCGTGGCTGTGGCCAAGGATTTTGTCATGCAGCGCCCCAAGACCGCCGGCCGGAAGCTGCGGCGCGGGTATGTCGGGTGCCAGCGCTGGCAGCGGCAGCCCGGGGAACTGCGCCGCCAGCCTGGCACGGGCAACGGCTTCGCGACCGTGTGAGCGTTCGGACTGGGCGCGCGCGGAATTCAGCGCCGCCGATACTTGCAGCCCTTCAAGCGCGGCAGCATCGCGCAAGGCAACGCGTCGCTGGACACTGGCCAGCAAGGCTTGGTAATTGGCAACAGCCGCGCGATCAACTTGTGCCTCGCGCGCGGCCCCCAGCCAGTCCCACCAGCCTTGGGCAAGGCGCAGCGCGGCCTGATGCACCTGATCTTCTGCCATGTTTTGCGCGTAAGACACGCCTTGCGAGCCGATCTGGCGATCCAGCCTGGCTTTGCCCGGCAGGCGAACCGGGCGGGTAACTTGCGCTTCAAACTCGTTGAACCGGCCATTGCCAATGCCCGAGCTGTCCTGAACCGTGCGGCTGAGATAGCTGGTGGTCAAGGTGAATTCGTGGGGGCCGCTCGACAAGGCGGCGGCTTCGGCGCGCGCGGCAGTGGTGCGCGCGTTGGCGGCGGTAACACCGGGGTGCGACGAGAGCGCTTGCACCACGTCGGCCTTGGCGGGAAGCCAGGGTTCCGGCGCATCGGGGGCGGCGTGGGCGATGGCGGGTTGCAGCGCCAGCGCGAGCGCCACGATCCGCACGACACTCGGCGCATGCGCAGCGCGCGGCTTAGGCATGGGGCTTCTCCCGGTCGCCAGCGGCGCGCTCGGCGGCGTTTTCGCCAAATCTTTCATACAGGATCGGCAGCAGAATCAAGGTCAGCAAAGTCGATGTCACCAATCCCCCGATCACCACGATGGCCAGCGGTTTCTGGATCTCTGATCCCGGCCCGGTGGCAAACAACAGCGGCACCAGCCCGAATGCCGCGATTGATGCGGTCATCAGCACCGGGCGCAACCGCCGCTGCGCACCAAGCCTGACCGCATCGGCCAGCGGCATCCCGCGTTCGCGCACCTGGCGGACATAACTGACCATCACCAGCCCGTTGAGCACCGCAATACCCAGCAGCGCGATAAAGCCGACCGAGGCCGGCACCGAAAGATATTCGCGCGATAGTGCCAGCGCGATCATCCCGCCGACCATCGCAAACGGAATATTGACAAGAATGAGCGTTGCCGCGCGCAAGCTGGCCAAAGTGGCATAAAGCACGATGAAGATCACCGCCAGCGCGATCGGCAGCACCAGCAGCAACCGGGCCGAAGCGCGTTGCTGGTTTTCGAACTGCCCGCCCCACACGATGCGATAGCCCTGCGGCAGCTTGACATGCGCGCCCACATCCGCCTTCGCCTGATCGACATAGCCGACCAGATCGCGCCCCGAGACAAAAGCCTGCACCAGGGCAAACCGCGATCCGTTTTCATGTTCCAGCTTTACCGGCCCGGCGATGCGGGCAACTTTGGCGACATCGCTGGCGCGCACCACCTGGCCGCTGGGGCTGCGATACGTCTGATCGGCAAACATCTGCGGGGTCTGGCCAGTGTCCGGTCCTGACCCACGGATCACAATCGGCACGCGCCGCAGTCCATCGGCCACCACACCGGCGCTGACACCTTCGATCTGCGCCCGCATCGCATCCTGCAGCTGGTCGATCGGCATGCCTGCGCGGCCGGCGGCGACGCGATCAATATCGATCTGCAGATAATCCACTTTGTCATTGGCCATCGTCAGCGCTTCGCTGGTGCCAGGGATGGCTTTGAGGCGGGCCTGAATTTGCGCGGCCAGACGCGCGAGTTCGCGGTTGTCGGGGCCAAAGATGCGGATCGCCAGATCGCCGCGCGCGCCGCTCATCATTTCTGCAATGCGCATTTCGATCGGCTGGGTATAGCTGGTCTGGATTCCGGGCAAATCGGCCAAAGCTTTGCGGATCTGTTCGACCACCCATGCCTTGTCGCCGACGCGCCACTCGGATCGCGGCTTAAGCCTGAGGAAGCTATCGGTTTCATTTAGCCCCATCGGATCGAGGCCCAGTTCATCCGATCCAGTGCGCGCGATGACATCGGTTACTTCGGGCACATTGGCCAGGATCGCCTGTTGCACGCGGGTGTCGTCGGCAAGGCTGTGCGCCAGGCTGATCGACGGGGCCTTGGCCAACTGCACGATGACACTGCCTTCATCCATGGTGGGCAGAAAGGTCTTGCCGGTTACCGAATAGGCAACGCCGGTCAGCACCAGCGAGAGTGCCGCCACCGCAAAGACCAGCTGTTTGCGGGCAAATGCGCCGGCCAGCAGCCGGGCATAGCGCGGGCTCAACTGGCGCATCAGCCACGGTTCGTGGGTGGCACCGTGCGCGGCGGGGACCACCTTCAGCCCGAACAGCGCAAGCACCGGGATCAGCGTCAACGCCAGCACCAGCGCCGACACCAGCGCCAGAACGATCGTTAACGCGACCGGGGCAAACAGCTTGCCTTCAAGCCCTTGCAGCGTCAGCAAGGGCAGGAACACCAGCGCGATGATCGCCATGCCACTCGCCACCGGCGTTGCCACTTCTGCCGCCGCCACAAACACGGTGTGCAATTTGGCGCTGCCGGCATGGCGCGGATCGGACAAGCGTTCGACAATGTTTTCGACCACCACCACCGCACCATCGACCAGCATCCCGACGGCAATGGCAAGACCGCCAAGGCTCATCAGGTTGGCAGTCAGGCCAATCGCCTTCATCGCGATGAATGTCAGCAGCGATGCCATCGGCAAAGCCAGCGCAACGATGATCGACGCGCGCACGTCACCCAGAAACAGCAGCAGCAAAATCACCACCAGCACGGTTGCTTCGAGCAGCGCTTCTTCGACTGTGCCGACCGCGTGTGCGATCAGATCAGACCGGTCATAGAACACATTGACCGTCATGCCCGGCGGCAGGGCGGGGCCAATTTCCGCAAGCCGCGCTTTGACACCCGCGACAACGGCAGAGGCATCCGCCCCGCGCAAAGCCAGCACCAGCCCTTCGACCGCTTCCCCCGACCCGTTGCGCGTGACCGCGCCATAGCGGGTCAGCGCGCCGCTGCGCACCGCCGCAACATCGCCGATACGCACCACGCCGCTGCTGCCGGATTTGACCACCACCGCCGCCAGATCGTCGAGAGTGCGGATCGCACCGGTCGCGCGCACGATCAGCGCTTCTTCTCCCGTCACCAGCCGGCCCGCACCGTCATTGCGGTTGCCCGTGGTGATGGCGGTGGCCAGATCGGTCACGCTCAACCCCGCTGCCGACAGCGCGTTGGCATCGGGCGCAACTTCGAACGTTTCGACCATGCCGCCCAGCGCATTGACATCGGCGACGCCGGGAACGGTGCGCAGCGCGGGGCGCATCACCCAATCGAGCACCCGCCGCTTTTCAGCCAGCGACTGCGGCCCTTCAAGCGTGAACATGACCATGTCGGACAACGGCGTGGCGATGGGCGCCATGCCGCCGCTGACCGTCGCAGGCAGCGCGCCTGTCACGCCCGACAGGCGCTCGTTGACCTGAGTGCGCGCCCAATAGACATCGGTGCCATCGTCAAAATTGATGGTAATGTCGGCAATTGCGTATTTGGCGACTGAGCGCAGCACGGTCTGATGCGGGATGCCCAGCATTTCCTGTTCGACCGGGGCGATGACACGGCTTTCCACCTCTTCCGGGGTCATGCCCGGGGCTTTGAGGATGATTTTGACCTGGGTCGAAGAAATATCGGGAAAGGCGTCGATCGGCAGGGTGATGAATGCCCATATCCCCACGCCCGCCAGCGCGAGCGCAAGGCCAAGCACCGCCATGCGCCATGACAGCGCGCGCTCAACCACTGTGCGCAACATGGCTTATTGCCCCGACGTCATGGTTTTCAGTTCAGCGATTCCGCTGGTGGCGATTGGGCTGCCCGGCGGCACGCCCGCCGAGACAAAGGCAAGGTCGCCAATCTGCCCCGCCACGACCACCCGGGTAGCGCGAAAGCCGCTGGCAAAGCGCACGAACACTTCATCATGATCCGCAACATGCGTCACCGCCGATGCCGGTATCGCCACGCCGCCTGATCCGCCCGCGCGGGCAAGCGTTGCCATCACCCCCTGCCCCGGCACAAACCCGGCATCGGCAGGCAGGCTGGCTTTGGCAGGCAGCGCGCGCGTCATCGGGTCGATCGAACCGGAAATCGACAAGACGGTGCCGCGTATCATGCGCGCGCCTTGTGCCACCGCAATCGCCATTCCGGGGTGGACCTGCCCGGCCAGGCGTTCCGGAACTTGCAGATCGAGCCGCAAGTTGGTGGCATTTTCGATCACGAACGGCGCCATGCCCGCGCCCACTGCAGCGCCGGTATCAACGCCGACACTGGCCACGCGACCCGAAATCGGCGCTCGCAAAGTCATCGTGCCATCGCGCGCCGCACCGCCCAGCGCCAGCAGGCGGCGGTTTTCGGCAAGCGTTGCGCGCGCAGAGGCCAGCGCAGCGCGCGCTTCATCGGCGCGGGCGGGCGCAACTATGCCTTCGCGCGACAATTGGTTGAGCCGCGCGGCATTGGCGGCGACCACCGGCAGTTCCGCTTGCGCGCGCGCCAGCGCCGCGCCGAATTGCACCGATTCGGCCGCCTTCATGATACCCAGCACGTCGCCTTGCCTGACCGCCTGCCCCTGAATGACCAGCACCTTGATCATCGTACCGGCATAAGCCGAGGTCACCGCCACCCGCGCATCGGGAGGCAGCGAAACAACCCCGGGGACTGTGCCAATCGGCATCACGTCAGCCGGTTGCGCCTGTGCCAGCTTTATCCCGAGGCGATCAAGCGCTTGCGCCGTCACCGCAATCGCGCCGTCTTGCGCCACCGCCGCCGCCGTTGGTGCAGCCGGACCCGCCTGCCCACACGCTGACACCAGCGCCAGCCCGGCGCACGCTGCCCATACACCAACACCCGGTGTACCGGCGCGAAAAGGCAAGGCGGGCTTTGGCATCAAGGCGCTCCTCCCGGCGTGTGCTGACGGTACCGTGTCAGGGATGCAGGGCGTGGCTGGCGGTGGTGGTACGGCGTGTCTGATCCGAACCTATCATGTCCGCAAATCGGTGCCAGCCCGTTTCCGGTGAAAGCGGGCGCGCAACCGCCCGGGGGCCGATTGCGCCGAGCAACAGATCGCTCAATTCACTGCGCAGTCTTTGGCATGGATAGGGTGAGACATGGATATGGTGAGCCCAGCTGGATTCGAACCAGCGACCTACTGATTAAAAGTCAGTTGCTCTACCGACTGAGCTATGGGCCCGGAGCACGGGGTGCGGTGGCGGGGCCATAGGCAGGCGCGTGCTGCGGGTCAAGCGGGCGAAAGTGTGTTTCACACAAAGGCCATTGTGCGGGTCGCGCCAGTTTGCGGCGATGTGGCATACCGGTTCCAGCACGAACCGGCGGTGGCGGTAATGCGGGTGGGGAATCGTCAGGCGCGGGCTTTGCACGGTTCCGCCGCTCCACAGTATGATATCCAGATCGAGCAAGCGCGCGCGCCAGCGCTGACCGCGCCGGGTGCGGCCAAAGGTGGTTTCGATCGCCTGCAGCCGGTCGAGCAGCGCCAGCGGGGCCAGTGCCGTGGCAATCAGCACCGCGCCATTGGCATAGCGGCGGCGCGAGGGGCCAAGCGGGGCCGAAGCGATGATCGGCGCGGCGGCGATGACCTGCAAGCCATCACCGGCAAGCGCGGTGATCGCGGCGCGCAGCACCCGGTGCGGCGGCCCGTGCTGCGGGTGGGCGATATTGGACCCAAGCGCGATCACATAGCGCCAGCCTGGTGTCACACGTCCTCGACCAGCCGGGAATACAACTGCGGGCGGCGATCGCGGAAAAAGCCCATGCCTGCGCGGCGGGTGCGCGCCAGATCGAGATCGAGCGTCGCCACCAGCACCCCGGTTTCGTCCGCGCCAAACTCGGCCACCAGATCGCCCCATTCGTTGGCGATAAAGCTGTGGCCATAGAATGTCTGGCCTTGTTCTTCGACGCCGATGCGGTTGGCGGCGATCACCGGCAGGCAGTTTGACGCCGCGTGGCCTTGCATCGCGCGCCGCCATACCCGGCTGGTGTCGAGCGCGGGGTCTTGCGGTTCCGATCCGATGGCGGTGGGATAGAGCAGCAATTCGGCCCCCATCAGCGCCATCGCGCGCGCGCATTCGGGGTACCACTGATCCCAGCAGATCCCCACGCCGATCGTGGTCCCGCATACGTTCCAGACTTTGAACCCGGTGTTGCCGGGGCGGAAATAGTACTTTTCTTCGTAGCCCGGGCCATCGGGAATGTGGCTTTTGCGATAGATCCCCATAATCTCGCCGCCCGCGTCGATCATCGCCACGGTGTTGTAATAGTGCGGCCCGTCGCGTTCGAAAAAGCTGGCGGGGATCGCCACGCGCAACGATCTGGCCAGCCGCCGCATCGCCGCGACCGAGGGATCATCGATCAGCGCATGAGCCAGCGCAAACCGCGCCTCATCCTCTTGCTGGCAGAAATAGGCCCCGGCAAACAGTTCGGGCGGCAGGATCAGTTGCGCGCCCAGCCCGGCGGCCTGTTCGACCAGCCCTGCCACCGCGCCGATGGTGTCGGCCGGATCGGGATCATTGAGCGCAAGCTGCAGCGCGGCGACGGTGATTTCGGTCATGATGCATCCATCTACAGCATTGCGGGAACGACAGGGAACCGACTTTTTGTGATCGGCCACGCGCGAATTGCCATGCCCTTGCGGGTCAGCCGATGACAAGGGCGTATCGCGCGCTTATCTTCGGCACAGCGTCAACACGAAAGGACAAGCGATGGGCGAAGCCATTCTGGCCGGGGGCTGTTTCTGGTGCACAGAGGCGGTGTTCAAGGACGTGATCGGCGTCACGGGCGCGGTCAGCGGCTATATCGGCGGGTCCGTGCCCGATCCGACGTACAAGCAGGTCTGCACCGGCACCACCGGCCATGCCGAAGCGATCCGCGTGACGTTTGATGATGCGCTGATCGACCTCGCGACAATCCTCGACATCTTTTTCGCGATCCACGATCCGACCCAGCTTAACCGGCAGGGCAATGACCGGGGCACGCAATACCGCTCTGCGCTGTTCCCGCTCGACGCGCATCAGCGGGCAGAGGCCGTGGCGGCGATTGGCCGCGCGGCGAACTCTGCGGCTGCGCCCATTGTTACCACCATCGAAGGCCCGGCGACATGGTATCCGGCGGAAGCCTATCATCAAGACTATTGGACCGGCGAAGGGCAGCGCAATGGCTATTGTCTGGCCGTGATCCCGCCCAAACTGGCCAAATTGCGCAAAAGCTTTGCCGCGCGGTCAAAATCCTAGAGCGGAATGCGATTCAATCTAAGCGCATTCCGCTCCAAGTGCCGCCACCGACAGCCACCTGTTATCGCGGCGATCAGCGACGTGCGCGCTTCGACAGAGATTTCTGGCGCCACAGGGGCGGCCCCCGTTGGGTCGAATGCTCCACCACCGTTGCAAAGTTTGGTTTTACATCCATTTTGAAAGAAATATTTTGTTAATCGGGCAGGTCAGCGCGAAACAAAAACTGGTCTTTGACTTCCCGCTGTGCCAAACCTTGACCACGTGATCGCTGTCAAATATTTGAAATATTTGGGGCGTACTTAGGTTGGAGGGTCTACAATGGTCAATGGTCGCGCACGCTTGCTTGCAAGCACAGTTCTGGCTTTGGGTTTCGCCACGGCCTACGTGCCAGTGGCGCGGGCGGGCACCACGATCATCGATGGCGCGGGCAAGGCTGGCAAATTCGTGTCCGCCGATACCCAGTTGCAGGCCGCCAACAGTGCTGTCAGCACAACCAGTTCACAAGTCATCGGGGCGGACAGCGGCGGCGTGGTTGCGGTCGGCAGTGCAGGCACGCAGACGGTCTACACCAATTTTGCCACCACCGGCGGCAACGGCTCTGGCGGTGGCGCGGGGCTGGGCGGAGTGTTCTTCGTTGACACCGGTTCAACGCTCACACTCACCAATGTCAGCTTTAACAACAACAGCGTAAAGGGTGGCCAGGGCGGCGGTATTGCCACGTCCTCGGTTGGTTCAGGCGCATTCGGCGTAGCGGGCACGACTGCCGACGCCAGCGCCGCGCGGGTGTTTTTGCCGACACTGGGCGATATCACGTATAACGGCGGCGGCAGTTTTTCAGTCGGCAGCCTGACCACTGCGGGCAACAACGAACTGATCGCGGTTGGCGGTGGCGTTGCCCAACGCATCGGCGCTACCAGCGCCAACACCGCGATCCAGGCGACGGTTGCGTCGATCACCAATGTCGGCACTGATGACAATGGCAATGATCTGAACAAGATCGCCCTGTCGCAACCCATCGCGTTGGATGGCAGCAACGTCGTTACCGGCTTGGTCGCGAACATTTTCGACGATCAGACTGTCTATGTGACATCGTCGGCGTCTCCGATATCGGTGCAAAAGAAGCAAACGGTCTATTACAAGGACGGCAGCGGCAACACGCAGACGACCACCGTTACCGGAGTCAATTTTGATTCGAACGGCAATTTGTCGTCGTATACGGTGGCAGACCACCTTGGCGCATTTACCCAGGTCGCGACGCCTGCGGTGCAATCGTTTGATATCACGCGGTTTCGGGCCACGCTTGGCAGTTCCAACACGATCACCCCGGCTGGTGCCATCGGCGGCTTTGCGGTGGGGATGAACGTGACCGGTGCGGGCGTTCCGGCCGGCACGACAGTCACTGCAGTGGATTTGAACACCGGGGTCATCACTTTATCGCAGGCGATCGACCAAAGCGCGGTGATCTCGATCAAAGGGTCGTTCAGCCCGTTGATTGCCAACAGCGGCGGGCAGTCCACGGTGCAAGTGGCAACACTGACCGGGCTGGCGGTCGGCCAATCGGTGACAGGCACCGGCATACCCGATGGCACGACCATTACCGCCATCGATCCGGCCAGCAAACAGATCACGCTTAGCAATGAGATCGGCGCCGATGGCGTGACCGCAATTGCCAAAGGCAAGCAAACAATCACCAACCATCCGGTCATCAGTGTCGATACGAACGCAAAAACCGTGACGCTGGCTTCAGTCGCCGGACTGACGGTCGGCACGCTGCTGACGGGCGACGCGCTGATCCCGGCCAATTCGATCATCACCGCGATCAACGCATCGACGAAGACGATTACCTATCGCACCGATGCCACGGCGGCCAATCTTATCAAAGGTGGAACGCTCAACGGGCTGAAGTCCTTTGGCGCGCCGCCGACCGACGGTACTGGTGGCCAGACCGGTCAGACCTACAGCGCCAATTTTGACAATGGCGAAGGTGCGGTTGGCAGCAATGGCGGCAACGGCGGGGCCGGCAGCAATACTGCGGGTGGCAATGGCGGCAAAGGCGGCAGCGGCAGCAATGGCAGCCAGGTCAATGTCGGGCTGGTAACGTCAACGGTGCTTGATGCAGCCACGCTGGCAGCCGACTTTTTGCGCACCTCGTCGGATGCCGCCGGGCTGTTCACATTGCCTTCGGTTGCGGGCGATATCGCGCATACGGTCGTCGATGCGCTGGTGGCGGTGAAAGACATCGTCCAATTGGTTGCCTGGCAAGTGGCCGAAAAGCAGGGCACTATCGCGCTTGGCGGCGGGGGCGGCGCGGGCGGCAATGCCGGTGCCGGGTCCGATTTCTTCGGCGGCGGATCGGGCGGCGCGGGTGGCAATGGTGGCCAAGGTGCGGAATCCTACACCATCGGCGGGCCCGGCGGTCAGGGTGGCGCGGGCGGCACCGGCGGCTTTGGCGCGGGCGGCGGTCAAGGTGGCCGGGGTGGCCAGCCCGGGGCCAATGGCATTACCGGTTCGGCTGGCGGCGGCGGTGCGGGCGGCTTTGGCGGCGGGGTCGGATCGACATTTGCCATCGGATCATCGCTCAGTTCGGGCGGTGGCGGCGGTTCGGGCTATGGCGGCGCGATTTTCGTGCGGTCGGGCGGAACGCTGGAAATTGATGGCAACGCCATTTTTCAGAACAATGCGGCGTTTGGCGGAAACAGCAACAATGGCGGCGCTGCGGGCATTTCGGCGGGCAGCGATCTGTTCATCATGACCGGCGCGAACGTGGTGTTGAACCCGGGCACGGGCCATACCATCACGTTCAACGACACCATCGCCGATGACAGCTCGGCCAGCATCGGTTCGGCATCGATTGCTGCGGGCCAGGGCGCAACGGTCCATATTACCGGTGGTGGCACGGTGCAATTCTTTGGCACCAATACGTATTCCGGCACGACCGACATTGCGGGGGCCACGCTCGAAGCGCAAGATGGCACCGGTATCAACACCAGCAGCCACATCCTGTTTTCCGGTTCTGGCACGATCGGTTCCGGCCTGTCGCCCGAAACGGCAGGCGTGCTGCTGTCGGGCGGCACGTTCCTGCGCCCGGTGGGGTCGCAGCCGAACAATGTGTCGTGGAGCGGCAGCGGCGGTTTCGCCGCGACATCGGGCGGGCTCACGGTCAACCTCGGGTCGATCAACGGCGGGGTCGGCCCCGCGCTGACATGGAATGCGGGCAATTTCGTGCCGACCGGATCGACTTTGGTGTTCGGCTCGGATGCGGTGGACGCCACCGGTCCGATCACCTGGCTCAATGCGATCAACCTTAACGGGTTGAATGGCAAAGTTGCGGTCTATCACAACGCGGGCAGCACCGCCGATGGCATCACCAGCTATGATGCGGTGATGGCGGGCGCGCTGACCGGCGGCACGCTGACGGTCAATGATACCGGCTATGGCGGTTCGCTGCTGTTGACGGGGCAAAACACGCTGACCGGGCTGACGCTCAACAACGGCACTTTGTCCACCACCAATGGCACTGTAACCGGGCGGCTGGCTGATCCGACCAGCGGCGCATCGGTCACTATCAATGGCGGCAGCCTGCTGCTGGGCGGCGCGGAAAAGCTGGCGAGTGTGTCGATCAGCTCGCCCGGTTCGCTGCTGGCTTTGGCCGGGATCACGTCTGGCTCGATCGTCAATTCGGGCGTGGCGACATTCCGCAGCACATTGGGCGCGAGTTCGATCAGCAACAGCGGTGTGCTCGGCCTGAAAGGGTTGACCACGGTTTCCGGCAGTGTGACCAACACGTCGAGCGGGACTATTCAGCAGGGTGCCAATCTTTCTGCTGACAGCGCCACCAATTCTGGCACGTGGAATCAGGCGGCTGACATCACCACCGCCACGACTTTCAACAATTTCGGTACGTTGACCGTTATTGGCACGCTGGCCGGCACGCCGACGGTGGAAACGGCTGCCACCCGCACGATCACGACTGCGGGCTTCACCGGTTCTTCGCTGGGAAGTGTCAAGCTGGGCGGCCTGCAAGGGGTTGCCAACACGCTGGTCATCAACCAGTCGGACACTTCGGATTATTTTGGCACGTTCGTCGGCGCTGGCAGCCTGACCAAGACCGGAGCCGGAACATTGCGGCTCGGCGGGGCCAATACGTTTACCGGGCCACTGCGGGTGAATGCCGGGGCGATCAGCACCAGCGACGGTGCAACTTTCGCAGACAGCCTCGATGCCTATGTCGGCGCCAGCGGGTCGCTGTTTCTGGCGACCGCGGATACCATCCGCACGCTGACCAACAGCGGATTTGTCAGCATCAGCGCGCCAATCACGCTGACCACTCTGACCAACACGAGCGGTTCAGAGGTTGATGTCCGCACCGGCAGTTCGCTGACAGTCACAGGTGATGTCACCAACGCCGGGCTGCTGCAGTTCTATAATGCCAGCGCCGGGACGATCAGCGGCAGTGTGACCAACAGCGGCACGCTGTCTTCGCAAGGAACGTTGGCTATAACCGGCCAATTGCTCAACAATACGGGCGCATTTGCCCAGTTCTACAGCGCCGGATCAGCAACACTTGGCAGCATCGACAATTCGGGTACGGTCGAAAACGAACGGTCGCTGACGGTAACTGGCAATGTCAAAAACAACAGCGGCGGCATTCTCTATCTGAATGATGCGGCGCAGTTTGGCAGCCTGACCAATGCCGGCGCGGTAACGATCAACCACGATATTACCGTGACGGGTGCCTATACGCAGAACGCAGGCACTGTGGCGGTGGACGATAAAGTGCTGACCACCGGCACGTTCTCGGGCAGTGGCGGCACGATCACGCTCAATGATGCCAGCCTGTTCCTCATCAACCAGGCGGCGAACGGCACTTATTCGGGCGCAATTACCGGCAGCGGCACGGTCACCAAGCAGGGCACGGCAACGCTGACGCTGGCAGGCGCGGCGGACAGCTTTGCCGCCTCGGCAGTCACGGTTCACGCTGGCGGGCTGACGGTGCAGAACGCGGGCATTCTCGATGCGGCGCTGGCGGTGACTGTCGATTCGGCTGGCACACTCACGCTGCTGGCCAACCAGTCGATTGCCACGCTCGGCAATACCGGGCAGACTTTGCTCGCCGCTGATCTGACCACTTCTGGCGGGGTCACCAACGATGGCACGCTAACCGTAGTCGGATCTGGCTCCCCCGCCGTGGCAGCCACCCGCACGATCACCACCGCAGGATTTTCGGGCGCTTCGACGGGTGTTGTCCAACTTGGCGGCGCAACCGGGACGCTGGCGAACAGTCTGGTAATCAGCCAATCGGGCGATACGTCCTACTTTGGCACGTTCGTCGGTGCCGGTGGCCTGACCAAGACCGGCAGCGGCAGCCTGAATCTGGGTGGAGCGAATACGTTTACCGGGCCGCTCACCATCAACGCCGGCACGCTCACGACCGCGGCGGGTGCAACTTTCGCCGACAGTCTGGACGCCTATGTCGCCCGTAACGCCTATTTCACGCTGAAGACGCAAGACACCATTCATTCGCTGACCAACAGCGGGGCAACTGATATCTATGCGCCCATCACGCTGACCACGCTGACCAACCAGACAGGTGGCTTTACCATCCTCCATTCCGGTTCGCTGACCGCAGTCGATGTGTCCAACGCTTATGCGCTCTATTTGTATGGCGGAACCACCACGCATGTCAGCAACAGCCTGACCAATACCAATCTGTTCATCAGCAACGACGTGCTCACTGTTGACGGGCAGTTGCTCAATGACACCGGCGCGGCGGCAAGGCTGGGCCTTGCGCCTCCGGGGACCAACCTTTCGACCGCGCAGACCACACTGGGCAGCCTGCTCAACAAGGGCGCGCTCGATGCCTATACACCGCTGACGGTGACCGGAAATGTAACGAACAGCACGACCGGCGTTCTGACGCTTTATGCCGGATCGGCCCCCACTTTCGGCAGCCTGACCAATGCGGGCACGCTTGTCGCCAATGACCCGCTGTCGGTGTCCGGCAATGGTACCAACAGTGGTACGCTGACGCTGAATGCCACCAGCAACACATTTGGCAGCCTGACCAACCAGAGCGGCGGAACACTTGTCGCCAAGGGTGGCATCGTTGCCAGTGGCGCGGTAATCAACGCCGGGTCGCTAACCACGGCAACGTTGTCGGGCACTTCGCTCACCAACAGTGGCGCGCTGTCCAGCAGCGGCCCTGTCAGCATTTCGGGCGCTTACAGCCAGAATGCCGGCAGCCTGACCGCGACTGGCGGCTTGTCCACCGGATCGCTGGCGGGCAGCGGCGGGGCGATCAACCTCAACTCGGCGAGCGTTTATGCGCTCAACCAGACAGCCAATGGCACTTATGCCGGAACGATCACCGGCAATGGCGGGCTGGTCAAAAATGGTGCGGCTGACCTGACGATCAGCGGCGGGGTCAACAGCTTTTCCCCATCGTACCTGACGATCAACACCGGCAAAGTGATCATTGCACAGGCCGGTGCCTTGAACAAGGCGCTGACCGCGACGGTCAACAGTGGTGGCACGCTCGCATTGGGCGGGGCGCAGACGATTGACACGCTGACCTCCACCGGCACGGTCAACCTTGGCAGTTTTGATCTGACGCTGGTTCATGGCGGCGCGCTGAATGGCACCACCACCGGCACCGGCCAGATCGGAATTACCTCGGGCGTTCTGGCAATCAATGGCGCGGTCAACAACGGCGGCGGCACGTTTGCGGTGGGCACCGGGGCGACGATCAATGTCAGCGCGACCGGTTCGATCACGACGGGCGCGCTCAATGTCAGCGGCGGTACGCTTAATCTGATCGGCCCGGCCACGGCCAATGCCACCACGGTCAACAATGGTGGCACGCTCCATCTGGGCAACGGCCTTAACCTTGGCACGATGGGCGCATCGAGCGCATCGCTGACCACCGCGACTTTGACGGTTAACGGCAATGGTTTCCTGACCGGCAATGGCACGGTATCGGGGGCGGTAACGCTGGGTGGTGCGTCGGCGGGGTCGATCCTGCCGGGCAATTCGCCGGGTATCATCACCGTCGGCAGCATTACGTTCGACAATTTGTCGATAGCCGGAATGCAAGTCGATGGCGGTGCCGGAGCGGGCGTTGCGGGTGGCAACGATCAGATCGTGGTCAATGGCGCGCTTGCGCTCAAGCCGGGATCGACGCTGGCGATATCCAAATCTGCGCCCAATGGCTTTGACCTGGCGCTCGGCCAGCAGATCAAGCTGTTCAGCTTTGCCCCGGGTGCAGTGTCGGGCAATTTCGGCACGGTAACCGCCACCGGCTTTAGCAATAACGTGATCTATACCATTGCCACCGGGTCGGTCATCGGCATTGGCAGCCAGACCGGGGCGCAGTTGCAGACGGCGCTGTCCACCACGCCCAACCGCACCGCGCTGCTGGGCGCGCTGCTGGTCAATACCACGGGCGGGGTAAACCAGTATTACGGCGGGAATTTGCTGGGGTATGTGACGACGGCGCTCGCTTCGGGCAATGCCGGGGCCACCGACACCGCGTTCGCGCGCTGGTCGCCCGAAGGTTATGCCGGGATCGTCGATCACATGAAGCAAGCGGTGATTGACAACTTGCTGGATCTGTCAAGCTACGACACGCTGACCGCGGGACGCACGTATGCCACGGGCAATGTTTCCTATGGCAATCAGGATGGTGCCCATCAGGCGGGCTATGCCCGCAACACCTTTCGCGATACCGCCTTCAATGCCGGGCTGGCGCATCAGTTCGCCGGGTTCGAAGTCAGTGTCAGCTATGGCCATACCGATGGCCGGGTAAAGGGTGATTACCTTCAAGCCACCGTATCGGGCAATCAGGTTATTGGCGGCGTGTCGCTGCCAGTCGCCTTCGGTCAGAAGCTGCGGGCGATCGGCCGGGTGACCTATGGCGATTACACCTCGCACGGCACCCGCGCCACCAACTCCGGCGCGGCATCGTTCGCCGGGGTGCAAAGCCAGACGACGGCTTATGGCTTTGGCTTTGCCTGGCATCAGGGCGGAAAAACCCAGCTTGATCTGTCGGCAGAAGCCATCGGGATGGACCAAGTCCTGCATGGCTTTACCGAAACCGGTGGTGCCATCGGTTCAGCCGGAACGCTCGATCTGCTGCATATCGGCGATACGCATCACACCGCGTGGATCGGCAAATTCGATGCCAAGCTTGGCACGGAACTCGCCAAAGATCTGGTTGGCTATGCGACAGTTTCATACCAGCATGAACTGGGCCGCGAGCTGACCCCGATCACCGGTAACGTCAATGTCGAAGCGATCACGTTCACGGTCAACAATCCCGGTCTGGCGCGGGATCGGGTGATGGGCGGTATTGGCGCCCGCTACAGCCTGACGCCATCAGTGCAACTGACCGTCGATGCCAAAGGCGGCAGCAATTCGTCGTACAACTTCGGCGGCGGCCTGCGGATCGTGTTCTAAAGTCTTTGTTTTCCGTGATTTCGAGCGAGATTATCCCATCGAGCTCGAAATCACGCTAGTGCGTAAATGCGGCGCGGTTTAAACGCGCAACGCGTCAGGTCAGCACTCCACGACATTGACCGCCAGCCCGCCCTGCGAGGTTTCTTTGTATTTGTCGCGCATGTCGTGGCCGGTCTGGCGCATCGTTTCGATCACTTTGTCGAGGCTGACGAGGTGCGTGCCATCGCCCAGCAGGGCAAGGCGCGAAGCGTCGATGGCTTTGACCGCGCCCATGGCATTGCGTTCGATGCACGGGATCTGCACCAGTCCGCCGACCGGATCGCATGTCAGCCCCAGATTGTGTTCCATTGCGATTTCGGCGGCGTTTTCGATCTGGCGGTTGTGGCCGCCGAGCGCGGCGGTCAGCCCCGCCGCCGCCATCGAACAGGCCACGCCGACTTCGCCCTGACACCCGACTTCGGCGCCAGAGATTGAGGCATTGCGTTTGTAAAGCGCGCCAATCGCCGTCGCGGTCAGCAGAAATATGTGCCGCCCTTCGCGCGTGCCGCGATAGCAGCGGTCATAATAGCGCAGCACGGCCGGGATGATCCCCGCCGCGCCATTGGTTGGCGCGGTGACCACCCGGCCCCCGGCAGCGTTTTCTTCGTTTACCGCCATCGCCCACAGATTGATCCAGTCGAGCACCACCAGCGGATCACCCAGCGCGGCTTGCTGGCGCAGCGCCAGTTCGCGCGTCAGCAGCGCGGCGCGGCGCGGCACTTTCAGCCCGCCGGGCAGCGTGCCTTCGTTGCGGCTGCCGCGATCGATGCATTGCGCCATGGTGGCGTCGATCAGGTCCAGCCCCGCTTCGACTTCAGACAACGGGCGACGGGCGCATTCGTTGGCGAGCATGATCTGCGCAAAGCTGAGATTTTCGCGCTCGCCAATTTCCAGCAATTCGCCCGCTGAAACAAAATCGTGCGGCAGCGGCGGGGCCAGATCGCCTTCGCGCAAGTTGCCCAGCGCTTCGTCCTGATCGAGCACGAACCCACCGCCAATGGAATAATACGTCCGCTGATCGACTAGCCCGCCCGTTGCATCATGCGCGGTAATCATCATCGCATTGCTGTGAAACGGCTTGCGCTCTCGCTGGTGGAAGTGGATGTCTTGCGCGGGCGCGAAGGCGACCGGCTGCTCCCCCATCAGCGCCAGCCGCCCGGTCTCGCGGACTTGCGCGACAATGGCGGGCACGGCATCGGGATTGACCAGCGCGGGCACTTCGCCCGCCAGCCCGAGAATGACCGCGCTGTCGCTGGCATGGCCTTTGCCCGTCAGCGCGAGCGAGCCAAAAAACGCCACTTCGACATGCGCCACCGCCGCCAGCGCGCCGTTATCGCGCAACCGTTCGCCAAACCGGCGCGCCGCCACCATCGGGCCAACGGTGTGCGAACTCGATGGGCCAATGCCGATCTTGAACAGATCGAAAAACCCGGCGATCATGCGGCGCGCTCAGGAATCGCGATAATCAGCGGCGCATGGCCCCAATGCCGCAGCGCCGCGACCAGATCGGCCCCCGACAAGCCGATGGTGGCAGTATTGCGCAAGGGGTGGACATGCACCGCGCCCGCAGTGGCCAGCCGCGCATCGAGCACCACGCGCACCCGGCCTTGCGTATCGTTGATCGCCGCCAACGGGGTAACCGCGCCCGGCATGAGCCCCAGCAGCGCGGCAAGGTCTTCGGCTTTGCCAAAACTCAGCTTTTTGACCCCGATCACCGGGGCCAGCGCCTTGAGATCGACGCGCGTGGCGTGATCGACTGTCACCAGCCAGAATGCGCCGCCGCTATCCTTGAGAAACAGGTTTTTGCTGTGCGCCCCCGGCAAAGCAGCATGGATCGCCGCGCTCTCTTCGACGGTGAACACCGCCGCATGGTCGAGCGTGGTCCAAACGATGCCGATCGCGGCAAGATCGGCATATAGCTGCGCTTCACTCATCGCCGCGCTTGCTCCCGAACCGGAACATTTCCGTGCGACTGTCATAGGCCAATGCGCAAGTCATGGGAATTCGCTTGGTAGTCAATAAGAAGGAATGATATGCTACTTAAGGCCACATGATTAAAGGGGCGCTCATGCTGCGGTTACCGGCGGAATTCGATCTTCACGCGCTCGAAGTGTTCGTGGTGACTGTCGAACTTGGCGGGATGACCGCCAGCGCCACGCAATTGCGCATCACCCAGTCGGCGGTATCGCAGACGATCACCCGGCTGGAGGCAGGGCTGGGAACGGGGCTGTTCGACCGCTCGTTGCGCCCGCTCGGGCTCACCCCGGCGGGGCGCGCGCTGTACGAACGCGCGCGCGACTTGTTGACCACGGCGCGCACGGTGATCGATGATGTGCGCGAAGGCGCGCGTCTGCCGGTCGATCAGATGACGCTGGCCATGTCCGAAACTTTTGCCACGCTGCTGACCGCGCCACTGTTGCGGCGGTTTGGCGGGCGGGTGGCGCGGTGGCGCATCCGGTCGGGCATTTCGCTGGTGCAACAGCAGGATTTTCTGGCGCGGCGCGTCGATATGCTGGTGACCGGCAGCAATACGCTGGAAAAGCACCCGGGAATCGAACACCACGATGTGCTGGACGATCCCTTCGTGCTGATCTTTCCCAAGGATTACACCGGCAGCCCTGATCCTGCCGAAGCGGCCGACCGCCTGCCGTTCATCCGCTATTCGCTCGATCATGGCATGGGCCAGCGCATCGAAAGCCAATTGACCCGCATGAAACTGCGCCTGCCCCCGGTGATCGAAGTCGATATCATCCACCAGCAATTGACTTCGGTTGCGCTGGGAATCGGGTGGAGCATCACCAGCGCGCTGTGCCTGGCGGCAATGCCCACGCTGATCGACCAGTTGCGTATCGAGCCTTTGCCGCGCGCCCGGTTTTCGCGCCGGGTGCAAGTCGTTGGCCGCAGCGGCGAACTGGGCAATCTGGCCGAACAGACCGCAACCATGGCGCGCGAAGTGATGCTCGCAGACAATCTGCACCCGCTGGTGCAGCGTTTGCCGTGGATCGCCGATTTGCTGCATTGACGGGAAATGCAGTGACGGTCGTGCAACCCGATCCGCCCCCCATCGCGTCTCGCTCGCGCGATGTCGTGCGCGATGCCGTGAAGTGGGCACCGGTTTTTCGCGCGATGCTCCAGCGCGTGACACCGGTACACGTGGCGGGATCAAGGCTGCGGCGATCATCGCACAGGGCCAGCTTGATCGCCTTCGCGCCGACCGCTATGCCGGGTGGCAGGGCGATCTGGGGGCCGCGATCCGCGCGGAGTGTGCGATGCTGGCAAGCGTCGCCGACTATGCGGTGAAGCACGATCTTGCGCCGCAACCCCGCTCGGGCAGGCAGGAAACGTGCGAAATTCTGATCACCCTTGGCTGATCGAACTGCGCGCGGGGGCGTACCGGCTGGTGCTCGATCCCGTGCGCGGCGGATCGGTGGCACGGTTCGATCTGGGCGATCAGCCGCTGTTTCGCGCGACATGCGGGCCATCGGTGCTCGATAGCGGCTGTTTTCCGTTGGTGCCGTTTTCCAACCGCATCGCGCATGGCACGTTTGCCGCAGCGGGGCAGACGGTGCGGCTGGCGCCCAATATGCCCGGTGGCGCACATCCGCACACCTTGCACGGATTTGGCTGGCAGTGCGGCTGGGATGTCGCAGCAGACGGCGCGGACAATGCCACTTTGCGGCACGACCATGCGGCAGGGCAATGGCCGTGGGCCTATCGGGCCGAACAGCGGTTAGCGCTCGACCACGCCGGACTGACCCACACACTGTCGTTGCGCAACGCCAGCGATCAGCCGATGCCCGCCGGGCTGGGCGTTCACCCTTATTTTCCGCGCACCCCGCAGACCCGGCTGATCGCGCGGCATAACGGCGAGTGGCAGACCGCCGCTGACGGGCTGCCGATCACGCTCCACCGCGTGGACCAGCCGGTTGACTGGTGGCAGGGGCAACCGGTCGGAACCCGTGCGGTCGATACGGTCTATACCGGGCGCGCGGGCGAGATCACGGTCATCTGGCCCGAACGGGGCCTGCAACTGACCATCGCACCGTCACCCAATCTGCCCTGCACAGTGATCTACACCCCGGCCAATGCCGATTTTTTCTGCGTCGAACCAGTCAGCCACGCCACCGACGCGATCAACCGGCCCGATCAGGCCGACCCGATGCAATGGCTTACGCCGGGCGAAACGCTGGAAGCTACGGTGCGCTATTGCGCCGGGCCGGTGTCATGACCCCCCTGCCCGGCCCCGCAGAGTTGGAGCGGTATGCGATTAGATTGAATCGCATACCGCTCTAAAGTCTTTGTTTTCGCGTGATTTATTGCAAAAAAACCGGTACCCACTTTTTTGCATCACGCTCTAAAACTTGAACCCGACCGCGATGCCATAGCGGCGGGGATCAAGCGTGAACACATTGGTAAACAGCCCCGATGACTGGTCGGTAACATATTGCCCGGTGATCGACGCATCGTTGGTCAGGTTCTGAACGAAGGCGCGCGCATACCATTTGTGATCTGGCCCATCGAGCTGCAGTTGCGCATTAAGCTGGACATAGGAGGGCAAGGCATCAGGTGCGCCGTTGAAGATGCTGGCAGTCGATTCCCCGGTATAGTACATATCGACGCGGGGGGTCAGCATCATCTGGTCGATCGGAATTTCATATTGCGCACCCAGGCTGACTTTGTAATTGGGCGCCCCGGGCAGATGATTGCCCCGAACATTGACATTGACGCCCGATGTCAGCACCGAAATACCTTTGGGATCGAACGCCAGGCCACTGGCGGCAGCAACAGCCTGCAATACCCCGCAAACCGAATAAGCCCCGGTTGAGGCAATGCCGCTGCCCGTCGGGAAGGGCGACGTGCCTTTCAATCCGGCCCCGCCTTTGACACCCTGCGCGGCAAAAGCCCCGGCGTTGATGGCATTGTTGGCCGCGCCGACAAAGGCATTGGCCCCGGCCGCATTGCCTGCGGTGTTGGGGACAACCGCGCAGTTCGAGGCGTTGGTCAGATCCTTGATGATGACCGCATCGGCGCGGCCGCCGCCAAAGTCGCGCGGATTGGCCAGAAATTCATCCTGCGACACTGCGCTGTGAAGATAACTGGCCGAAACATTGACCGTGAACCGGCGCACCGGGCGCAACACCGCTTCGAGTTCGACGCCATAGATATGTGCGTTGATATTGTCGTTGACCGAGGTGCGAGCCACGATCCGGGACAGTTGCAAATCCTGGTAGAGATAATAAAATCCGGTCAGGTTCAGTTGCAATTTGCCATGGGCAAAGCTGTTCTTTGATCCGATTTCAAATGCATTGACAAATTCGGGTTTGAACGTGGTGGGAACAGCATAAATGTTTGACAGCGGGGGATTAATCCCACCCGATTTGTAGCCACGCGAATACGAAACATACAACAGATTGTCAGGCGTGATCTTCCAGTCGAACACCGCGCGACCGGTCAGGGCGCGGCCATGGCTGGTCGTGATTGCGTCGGCCACGGGTGTGGCAGAGTTGGGATCGGCGTTGAATTTGGCATGATCGGGAGCGGTAAAGGCGTTGGCGGTTCCATAGGGGGTCAGCCAACTGAACAAAGAAGTATGCGCGCCGAAAAACTTTTTGTCATCGTTATAGCGCAACCCTAGGGTCAGCTTTGTTTTGTCGCTGGGTGCATAATAGGCTTCACCAAACAGGCCAAATGTCTTCAAATTGTAAGTATTCTGATTGTTGTCGTACATCGGCGTGGCAAGGTAACTGGGCGGCGTGGCCAGCCCTGCCGCAGTCTGCCCCAAAGCTTTCAGCGAACCGGCCACGCCCGAAAAATAGTCCAGTCCGAAGGAATCGACGAAATAGTTGTTATAAGACAGCTTGTTCTTGCCATAGATCGCGCCCAACAGAAAATTGAATTTTCCATCAAGCTTTGACGTCAGCACGGCTTCGGCGGTCCAACTGTTATCGGGTTCGCGCGACCGATCGAACGCCAGCGGAACGGTCGAACAGACGGCATTGCCGCCGTAAATGCCGGTGCCCGCCGAAGTTGGAAATGAGGTGCACAGTGGGCCCGTTGGGCCGCTCGGGAACAGCGCGGCGGCTGCCGGAGTGAGATAGCTGCCGAGCGCCGCACCGCCAGCGCCACCGGCCAGAAGCGCCAGCGTGTTGATGCCGGGTTGCATCACCGTGCGATCTTGCAGCGCGTTGTTGTAATCCTGCATCGAATCGACATTGGTATATTCGTAATTGCCTTTGACGGTCAGATTCAGATGGTCACCGATGGACTGCTTCAACGTGCCCTGCAGAATTGTATCGACGACATAATAGCGCGGCGTGAACGCCGAATAGACTTGGCGCGTATCTGCGGGATTGACCGCATTGCCAAAGGCATTGGCGCCATAGACGCTGCCCAGCGCCAACGAGGTTGGCAAGCCCTGGATCGCGAACGTTTCCTTTGATGGCAGGATGCTCGCCAAAGTTGCATTGGCATTGGTGATGCCGGTGCCAAGCGAACCGTTCAGACAGCCGAGCACTCCGGTCGGGTCGGTCTGACATTCCTGTTTCTGGCTGCGCATGCGCTGATCTTGTTCATGGAAATGCTGCGCCACCAGATCAACCGTGGTGGTGGACGAAGGCTGCCACCGCACACTGCCGCGAAAGCCATACATGTCGCGGTTATCGATCCGCGTATTGTCGTAGAGATTTGCCGTGTAGCCATCACGCCGGAGGTAGAAACCCGCGACGCGCACGGCCAGCGTCTGGCCCAGGGGCACATTTATCATGCCTTTGATCTTGACCGCGTTGTAATTGCCGTATTCGGCATCTGCGGAGGCTGAAAACTTGCCCAATACCGGCGGCGCGGTGCGGAAATTGACCACGCCTGAAGTGGCGTTGCGGCCAAACAGCGTCCCTTGCGGCCCGCGCAGCACTTCGACTTGCGCCAGATCGTACATTTCGCCCTCGAACAGGCGTATTTTGAACAGCGGAGCATCGTTGATATGAATGCCGGTGGCGCTATCGCAGGTCACCCCGGTGCACAGATCGCCGATGCCGCGAATGGTAAAGCTGGACGAGGTGAAATTGGTCTTGCTGAACGTTACGCTCGGCAGCGACAATTGCAGATCGCTGGTGTTGCGGATCTGCTGGCGTTCAAGCGCTTGCGCGGAAAAGGCGCTGACCGCAATCGGCACCGACTGCAACCGTTCCGCCTGGCGCTGGGCGGTAACGATGATTTCCTGAACGGCTCCGCTGTCGGGTGCGGCGGGGGGGGAGGCGGTCTGCGCACACACCGGTTGCGCCATGGCCACCGCACATACGCCCGTCAGCAGGCAAAGCTTGCCCTTCATAGCCATAGTCCTCTCTCCAGCAGCGCCCGTCGTTCGAATGCGGGCAACCTGATGCGCAAGACATAACGCGCGGCCATGTTTGTCAATCGGTTATTTAAAGTCATGATGCGGATGGGCTGGTTGTGCCCCACAGTGTAACCATCGTGTTGCGTCCGATTGCCATAAATCACATCATGATGTGCGATACCCACTTGCGCTACACATCTTGATGGCATAACTGCAGCGCATGTCTACTGACCTTATCAACCAAATCCGCCGACTCGTGATCGAAGGCGGCATGTCCCGCGCCGGGCTTGCGCGCGCTGCCGGGCTTCATGCCAACACTTTGCGCGATATCACGCTGCCCGGCTGGAACCCCACCGCCGATACGCTGGCCAAGCTGGAACGCGTGCTGAGCGACAACGATGACACGCCGGCGCTGGTGCCGATCGAGGAGATCATCGATGAAGCGCGCAACGGGCGGATGTTCGTGCTGGTCGATGACGAAGACCGCGAAAACGAGGGCGATCTGGTGATCCCCGCGCAAATGGCGACGCCCGACGCGATAAACTTTATGGCGACGCACGGGCGCGGGCTGATCTGCCTGACGCTGACCCGCGCCCGTTGCGAAGCGCTGGGGCTGGAATTGATGAGCCGCAACAACGGCACGCGGCACGAAACCGCGTTCACTGTGTCGATTGAGGCGCGCGAAGGGGTGACCACCGGGATTTCGGCGGGCGACCGCGCGCGCACCGTGGCGGTGGCGGTCGATGCCGCGAAAACCCGCGACGATATCGTCACCCCCGGCCACGTGTTCCCGCTGATCGCGCGCGATGGCGGAACCCTGGTCCGCGCCGGGCACACCGAAGCGGCGGTCGATATTGCGCGGCTCGCCGGGTTGAACCCGTCGGGCGTGATCTGCGAAATCATGCGCGAAGACGGCACAATGGCGCGGATGGACGATCTGATCCCGTTTGCGCGCCGCCACGGGTTGAAAATCGGCACGATCCGCGATCTGATCGAATATCGCCGCCGCCACGACAATCTGGTCGAATGTATCAGCCAGGCCCCGTTCCAGTCTGATTATGGCGGCGACTGGACGATCCGCACCTATCGCAACCGCATTGATGGGTCGCTCCATCTGGTGCTGCACAAAGGCAGCGTCTCGCCCGACCAACCGACACTGGTGCGCGTTCATGCGATATCGGTGCTGTCGGACGTGTTGGGCCAGCCCGGCCCGCGCAAACGCGTGCTGCAACGTGCGATGAGCGAAATCGGCGCGGCGGGCGCTGGCGTGATCGTGCTGCTGATGCCGTCAGACCCGGCGCAATTGCTGGCCGAAGTCAGCGGCAAGGGCAATATGGACATGGATTTGCGCAGTTATGGCATTGGCGCGCAGATCCTCGCCGACATGGGCGTGCATGATATGATCCTCCTGACCAATTCGCACCGCAATGTCGTCGCCATCGAAGGCTATGGACTGAATATTGTCGGCGAACAGGCGATCCGGATCGAGTGAATCCCGCCCCCTTCTGCCGAGGGGGAAAGATTGGAATTGGCAAAAGGTGCGCGCATGGCCAAGTTTTTGATCGTCGAAGCCCGGTTCTATGACCATCTCAATGACCAGTTGATCGCCGGGGCGCGCGCCGCACTGGCCGCTGCCGGGCATCAGGCCGAAGTCATTACCGTGCCGGGCGCACTGGAAATCCCCGCCGCGATTGCGCTCGCCGATCAAAGCGGCGGCTATGATGGCTATGTCGCGATTGGCGTGGTCATTCGCGGCGAAACTTATCATTTCGAAATCGTTGCGGGCGAAAGCGCACGCGGGATCATGGCGCTGACCATCGACGGCCTCGCCATCGGCAACGGCATCCTGACCGTGGAAAATGAGGCGCAAGCGCTCGTCCGCGCCGACCCCGCGCAAAAGGACAAAGGCGGCGAAGCAGCCAAAGCGGCAATCGCCTTGCTGGACTTGCGCCAACGCTTTGGCTGAGCGTGATCGCCAACCTTACCCGTCGTTCAGCAACCGCATCAAATAGTCGGCATAAGCCGATGGCTCCAGCCGCGCGGCGGCGGCGGCCAGCCCGTCGGCGGCGATAAATCCCATGCGCCAGGCGATTTCTTCGGGGCAGGCGATTTTCATGCCTTGGCGCTTTTCCAACGTGGCAACAAAGCTGGCGGCATCGAGCAGGCTGTCGGGGGTGCCGGTATCGAGCCAGGCATAGCCCCGACCCAGCGCTTCGACCGTCAACCGCCCGGCGTTCAGATAAGCGCGGTTGATATCGGTGATCTCGAATTCTCCGCGCGGCGAAGGCCGGATCGTGCGCGCGATATCGACCACGTGTTCGTCGTAAAAGTACAGCCCGGTCACCGCCCAGCGCGATTGCGGATGCGCAGGCTTTTCCTCGATCGTGGCTGCGCGACCATCGGCATCGAAACCGATGACCCCATAGCGCGCCGGATCGGCCACCTGATAGGCAAACACGCTCGCCCCGCCCGCAGCGTCGCGCCGCGCCCGCGCGCCAGCCAGCAGTTCGGGCAGGCCATGGCCGAAAAACAGATTGTCGCCCAGCACCAGCGCCGATGGCCCGCCGCGCACGAAATCAGCCCCGATGGTAAAAGCTTGCGCCAGCCCTTGCGGTTGCGGCTGCACCGCATAGGCGATGGCGATGCCCCACTGCGCGCCATCGCCGAGCAAATGGCGGAACGCGGGCGCATCGTGCGGCGTGGTGATGACCAGCACATCGCGAATCCCCGCCAGCATCAGCGTGGTCAGCGGGTAATAGATCATCGGCTTGTCATAGACCGGCATCAATTGCTTCGATGCAGCCAGCGTCATCGGATAGAGACGCGACCCGCTGCCCCCCGCCAGAATAATGCCTTTCATCGCCCGCCCCCCGCTTCGCGCACCAGCCGCGCCACGATCCCGCCACAGGAATCGCGCCAGTGCGGCAGGTGCAGTCCATGGACCGCTGCCAGCCGCCCGCAATCGAGCCGTGATTGCGCCGGACGCCGCGCCGCGGTCGGAAAATCCGCGCTGGAAATGGGCGCGACGCGCGCCGACGGCCCCCCGGCCGCGCGCGCAGCGGCAAAAATCGCGCTGGCAAATTCGGCCCGGCTGGCTTCGCCTCCGCCAGCGGCATGGAACACCCCGCGCAATTCTGGCGCGGGGTTCTCCGCCAGATGGACCGCCACGGCGATCACCACGTCGGCCAGATCGAGCGCGCTGGTCGGGCAGCCGTGCTGGTCATCGACCACGCGCACAGTGCCAGCCGTGGCTGCCAGCCGCAGCATCGTCGTGGCGAAATTGCTGCCGAACGGGCTATACAACCAGCCGGTGCGAACGATCGCCGCATCCGCGCCCGCCGCCAGCACCGCGGCTTCGCCGGCCAGCTTTGACGCACCATAGACATTGACCGGCGCGGTCGCGTGATGTTCGGCATAAACATCGGCCTGATCGCCCGCAAAGACATAGTCGGTCGAAATCTGCACCATGGGTACCGCCAACGCGCGGGCCGCGCGGGCCACAGCGCCGGCTCCGCCAGCATTGATCGCAAAGGCATTGGCCGGTTCGGTTTCGGCGCGGTCAACCGCCGTGTACGCGGCAGCGTTGATGATCGCCTGAGGGCCGTGGCCACCAAAGCTGGCCCCAAGCGCGGCGAGCACCCCGGCATCATCGGCGTTTGCCAGATCGAGCGCGGGTCGGCCGACCGCTTCGACGCCATGCCCCCCAGAACCGGCCCGCTCGCCCAGCGCGCGGGCAAGCTGGCCCGTCCGCCCGATCACCGCAATCCTCATGCACCAGCCGCCCGGTCCAGCAGCGGTTGCCACCACCAGCGATTGTCGAGGTACCATTGCACCGTTTGGGTCAGCCCTTGGTCAAACATTGTCGCCGCCTGCCAACCAAGATCGCGCTGCAGCCGCGTCGCATCGATGGCATAGCGCGCGTCGTGCCCGGGCCGATCAGCCACAAACGCGATCAATTCGCGCCGGGGCCGCGCCGCCGGTTTCAACCGGTCGAGCGTGTCGCAGATCGCTTCGACCACGGCCAGATTGCGCCGTTCGTTGCCCCCGCCGATGGCATATGTTTCGCCCGGCTGGCCTTGCGCCGAAATCAGATCGAGTGCGCGCGCGTGGTCTTCGACAAACAACCAGTCGCGCACTTGCGCGCCGCTGCCATAGACCGGGATCGGGCGGCCATGCAGCGCATTCAGAATGGTCAGCGGAATCAGCTTTTCGGGAAACTGGTATGGCCCATAATTGTTCGAACATTGCGCGATCACCACCGGCAAACCATACGTGCGGTGCCACGCGCGCGCCAAATGGTCCGCCGCCGCCTTTGATGCGGCATAAGGCGATGAAGGGTCATAGCCGCTGGTTTCGCTGAACCGCCCTTCCGGCCCAAGCGAGCCATGCACTTCATCGGTCGAAACGTGCAACACGCGAAAGCGCGCTTGGGCCGCACCTGCCAGCCCGTCCCAATAGCGCCGCGCCGCCTCGAACAGCGTATAACTGCCCACGATATTGGTGTCGATAAACACGCCCGCACCAATGATCGACCGGTCAACATGCGTTTCAGCGGCGCAATGGATGATGCGATCAGGCTGGAATTGCGCCAGCGCCGCATCGAGCGCCGCGCCATCGCGCACATCGGCATGGATAAACTGGTGACTGGCGCTGCCTTCGACCAGCCGCAGCGACGCGCGCGTGCCGGCATATGTCAGCGCGTCGATGGTCAGCACGCTATCGCCCGCTTCGTGCACCAGATGGCGCACCAGCGCTGATCCGATAAAGCCCGCGCCGCCTGTCACCACGCTGCGCATCACACGCCATCTCCGCGCGCGAACAGCGGTGGCACATCCGCCAGCAGCGGCAGCGCGCGATCACGCGGAGACAGCGTGTCGGGATCGGCCAGCGCGGGCCAGACCACGCCAATGGCCGCATCGTCCCAGCGTACCCCGCGCTCATGCGCCGGGCTATAGCTTGCGGTGCACTTGTAACACACCACGCTGTCGGGCAGCAACGTGCAGAAACCATGGGCAAATCCCGGGGGCAGCCACAACTGGCGGCCATTGTCGGCGCTCAGTTCCCGCGCCAGCCAATGCCCGAAGGTGGGCGAATCGTGGCGAAGATCGACCGCCACATCGCAGATCGCCCCGGCGACGCAGCGCACCAGCTTGCCCTGCGCCATGGGTGAGGTTTGAAAATGCAGCCCGCGGATCGTGCCCGCACGCGCGCTGAACGCCTGATTGTCCTGCACGAATGACCATGGCCCCGCCGCTTCGGCAAAGCGGTCCGCGCGAAAAGTTTCCATCACATGGCCGCGCGCATCGCCGTGGCGCACGGGAATGACCTCGATCAGGCCGGGCAATGGCAACGCGCAAAACTCCACTTTTCGCGCATAGCGCGGGAAAGCGCCGGGCGGAAGTACGGGCATAACCGATTCGGCCGTTTTGCAGCAGGCCGCGAAGGCTACAAACGTCCGCATCACCGGATCATGCATTAGCGCGATGTTTACCGCGGCTTGCGACACAGTGATCCGGTCACAGCGTCAGGCGATTGGGTGCGGTAGCGATATGGATATGCGGCACGGATCAGATTTTGGCGCTGACACCCGCCAATCGGTTGCCGCTCTCGATGGCGATCTGCTGCCCCCGGTGATCGATCAGGATGATCGGCGGATGCAAGTGCGCGCCTATAACTATTGGGCGGGGCTGTTGGGCAAGCGGAGCTTTCCCGCGCCAGACCGGTTACTGGCGGGCGACTGGCCAGACTTTGCGCCCCATGCCGTGCTGCTGCACTGGGCACCCGGTGCGCGTGAACCGGCGGTGCTGGCGCTGGGAGCGGCGCTGGCGGCGGAATGTGGCGATCCCGAGCGCATTGCGTGGTTGAGCGAGGTGCCTGGCCGATCAGTGCTGGCGCGGATTGCCGAGCATTACCACCAGATCATCGCCACTGCCGCGCCGGTCGGGTTCGAAGCCGAATTCATCAACGCGCGCGGTGCACACGTGCTCTATCGCGGCATCTTGCTGCCGTTTTCCAGCGACGGAGTGATGATCGACTTTATCTGCGGCGTTATCAACTGGAAGGAACTGGCCGACCCGCGCCTCACCCGAGGGTTGCAGCGCGACCTTGGCCGCGCGCTCGAAACCGCGCCGCCGTCGCGGCACAATCCGGCCCCGCTGCCGCCCGGGCAAGTCTGGGCCGATGGTCCCGGTGGCTGGGCCGACGCGCCGCTTGATCCGTTGCCCGGCTGGCGCGATGCCGCCCGCGCGCTGCCCGGCCGTCCGCTCCACGCTTTGCCGGTCGAAGGCGCGGAATTTGCACTCGTGCTGGTCCATCGCCGCCCCGGGGCCGATCCGCTGTGGCTGGGCGAAGTGCCGTGCGATGCCGCGCTGCTGGCGCGCGCCGTGCAGCGCCTGCATCCGGGCGGGGCATAACTGCTTCAGCGCCGGTTCAGGCGCGCCCGGTGTAATCACCATGCGTGATCGAAAAATTTACCCTTGGCCTCGTGCTGGCTGGCGTGGCGCTGACTGTCAGCGTCCCTTCCGCGCGCGCGCAAGAAGTGCTGCGCGATGCCGAAACCGAAAGCTTTTTTCATGACCTCGCCGCGCCGGTAGTTACCGCCGCCGGGCTCGATCCGCGCAATGTCGATCTGATCTTGCTCAACGATGGGGAAATCAACGCTTTCGTTGCCGGGGGGCAGGCGATCTATATCAATTCCGGGCTAATCAACGCCGCCGACAGCGCCGAAGAAGTTCAGGGCGTGGTGGCGCACGAATTGGGCCATATCGTCGGCGGCCATATCATCCGCAGCGGCGAAGGCGCGCGGCCCGCCACCGCGATCACGCTGCTGTCGCTGCTGCTGGGCGCGGCGGCAGCAGCGGCGGGCGCGCCCGAAGCGGGGATGGGCATTTTTACCGCCGGGCAACAAGCGGCAATGGGCAAATATCTGGCGTTCAGCCGCGCGCAAGAAGCGACCGCCGATGCCGCCAGCGTCACCTTCCTGTCCACCGCCGGGATTTCCGGGCGCGGATCAATCAACTTTTTCAAAAAGCTGGAAAATTACGAATACCGCTACGGCTTTAAGCGCAACGCCGATGCCGAATTCTATAGCAGCCACCCGATGACCGCCGACCGGCTGACCACGCTGTCCGATGCCTTTGTGCAAGACCCGGCGTGGACCCGGCCCGCCGATCCCGCGTTGCAAGCGCGGTTTTTGCGGATCAAGGCCAAGCTGGCTGGTTATCTGGCCGATCCCGAAGCGACGCTGATCGCTTACCCCGAAACGCTGACCGACGTTCCCGCGCATTACGCCCGCGCTTATGCCTATCACAAACAGGCGCTGATGGACAAAGCGCTGGCCGAAACCGAAGCGATCCTGGCGATAACTCCCGAAGATGCCTATGCGCTTGAACTCAAAGGGCAAGTGCTGCTCGAATCCGGGCGTCCGCAAGATGCGCTGGAACCGTTGCGCCGCGCGGTCGCGCTCACGCGCAACCAGCCGCTGATCGCCACGACATTTGGCCACGCACTAATCGCCACCGAAGATCCCGCCAATTTTGCCGAAGCGCAACGCGTGCTGAAGGCGGCGGTGGCGCGCGATCATGACAATCCGTTTGCGTGGTACGAACTCGGCACGGTCTATGAAGCGGCGGGCGATACCCCGCGCGCACGGCTGGCCAGCGCCGAACAGCAACTGCTGCAGCTGCGCTTGCCCGAAGCGTTGCGCTCTGCCGAAGCGGCGCAATCCGCGCTGCCCAAAGACTCGCCCGATTGGCTGCGCGCGCAAGATATCGCGATGAGCGCGCGCGCGATGCTGGAACGCAGCCGCAAACGCCGGTAGACCGCCAGCCTGATGACACGAACAGTCCGAATCATGCTCATCGCCCCGCTGATCGCGCTGGGGCTGGTTGGCGGCGCGCTGCTCGCGCGGCTGGGCGTCGATCACGCGGTGCGCGCCTATATCCTCGATCATCCCGAAATCTTGCGCGAAGCGGCAGAGCGGTTGCAGGCGCGCGACAGCGCAGACCGGCTCAAGCCCGTGCGCGCCGCGCTGGAAACCCCGTTTCCGGGCGCGGTGCTGGGCAACCCAGCCGGGCGCGTGGTCCTGGTCGAATTCACCGATTTTGCCTGTACTTATTGCAAGGCGAGCGTTGCCGAAATCGACTCGCTGATCACCGCCAACCCCGATCTGAAAGTGGTGGTGCGCAATTTGCCGATCATCGCGCCCGACAGCGAACCCGCCGCGCGAATGGGGCTTGCCGCCGCCGCCCAAGGCCGCTTTGCCGCTTATCACGCCGCCATGTTCGCCGGGCCGCAGCCCAGCGCCGCCGCGATCACCGCCGCCGCCACCCGCGCCGGGGTCGATCTGCCCCGCGCCGGGCAGTTTGCGGGGGGCGATACTGTCACGCGCGAAATCGATCAAAACCTCGATTATGCCCGGCAATTGGGGATCACCGGCACCCCGGCTTTTGCCATCGGCGGGCAGATCATCACGGGCGCAGTCGGGCACGATGCGTTGCAAGCCGCGGTCGATGCCGCGCGCAAAGGCTGATGCGCCGCTTTGACGATTTTTGTCGATATGGAAATTGATCCTTAACGCATAGTTGCGTATAGAACTCGCTTAATGGATGCGATCACGCCATGCTCCGGGGGCATTACCCCCGCAACGGTCTGCAGCGGTTGGTTCTGGCGCCGGATTGCGCGCTGCCATCAAGCGACTGCTGCGCTCGAGTTCGCGCTCGTTGCGCCCATGGTCATCGCGCTCATCGTCGGGACACTGCAACTGATCGTGGTGTTTATAGCGCAGACCACGTTGCAAATGGTGTGTGAGGGCTCTGCCCGCATCATTATGACCGGACAGGCGCAAACAGTGTTTACAGGCTACATGGATCCCAGCGGCTATGTGATACCGCAATCGCAATTTCTAACATTTGCGTGTTCAAAGCTTTCTGTGACTCCGTTTATGACGTGCGACAAACTCTATACTGCGGTTAACAGTGGCACCGATTTTTCGGCTGTTCAGACTCTTAGCCCACCAATATGCTGCAGCAAAGGAAAAATGAAATTTACTTACGCCTATAATCCTGGTGGGCCAGGAAATATAGTGGTTGTGCAGATGTATTATATGATGCCGGTCATATCGCTGTTCGGGTTTAACATCACCGGAGTCACCGCTTATGGAGTCGACTACGCTCGGCTTTCGGCTACATCGGTCGTCAAGACCGAGAGTTATTGATGACACGCCACGCAATGATCTGGCGGTTAATGGCGCGTCGACTTATGTCGGACAACTCAGGCTTGGCAATCGTCGAATTCGCCTTTGCCGCTCCGCTGCTAATATCCATGTTTTGCGGTGTTTATCTGACATATGACATGGTCACTTGCGCGGGAAAAGTGTCACAGGCTGCACGCACGATCAGCGATCTGACCACGCAATACCATCAGATCAGCACCGCCCAGATCACCGCTGTGCTCAGCAATTCCGGGTACGTGCTGTCCCCTTATGATGTTTCGCAAGCCAAAATGCGGGTCAGCGAGGTACAGATAACCGATATCAGCCATGCCAAAGTGGTGTGGAGCATGGCGACCAGCAATGGCGTTGCGCTATCTGTGGGGGCAACCGTCAACTTGCCGACTGGTATGGCTCCACCGTTGATGATTCCGGACCCGACCGCAATTCCCGCGCGCGCTGGCGGCTATTTGATCGTGGGCGAAACCTCGTATGCCTATTCACCCGCGTTTGCGCAGGGATGGGTCCAACCGGCGACGCTGTACAACCGGTATTTCATGCTGCCGCGCTATTCGCTTTCTGTAGACAAAGTGGGCTGACAGGATGGTTGGGGTTATGCGCATCGTTTCGCTTACATTCGCACTTATCGATTGGCTGGCCGCAATCATGGCGCGACTTTCGGCTGTGATCAGGCCGCAACTCGCAGAGCTGCGATTCAACCGCGATGCCAATGTGCTGATGATTGCGGCGCTTTCGATGATCCCAATGATGATCGGGCTGGGTGTGTGCGTCGATTATGCGCGCGCGCAGATTTTGATGTCACGCATCGGCGTGGTGGCAGATGCGGCGGCGCTGACGGGGACAAGCGCGCAATATCTCAATCAGAACAAGGCCACGACCGAGGCCGCGATGCGGCAAATCTTTCAAACGCAAGTGGCTAAATACACCTCATTTTCGTATGTTCCGGCATCGGACCTGACAGTCGATTCGACCGATGTGGCCGGCCCCGGCGGTACAAATGTGCGCACCACCACTGTCACGTGGAAGGGCAAATCGCTGAACATGTTTAGCTCTATCTTGGGCTCGCTCAGCCTAGCGATTGCCGGGAACGCGCAAGCGAAGGCGGGAACGGTGGCCAGCATCAATTTCTACGTCATGCTCGACACGTCACCATCGATGCTGATTGCCAATACGACGCTGGGAATTTACCAGATGGGCTTGGCAATGGAATCCATGGTCTCTGATCAAACCGTAAGCAAACCCTGCGGGTTGTCGCTTGGCGAATTGTCTTGCAGTTGTGCTTTTGCTTGTCATTTCAGGGGTATCTATCAGGATATTGTGCTAACAGATCCATCCGGAAAGTGGCTTCTGCTTGATCGAAATTATTTCGATACAAAAGTTGTTGGGCTAACGGGTGTATATCGCGTGGATCCTGCGACGCAAAATGTGTACGACGGAAACGATGTCCTCATCGGTACCGGTTGCATTCAGGTTTCGAATAATCGGCCCTGCGGAACTTACTCTTCATACTATCCGGTTCCATTTGTTGTCGGCAATGATAGTCAAAGTGTCATGCGAATAAATAAAGTAGGTGGAGGAACAAAAGATATTCCCGTAATGTATGCAGATGAATTCTGGTTTGCAAAAAACTACCATTTGATCTGGGATACGACAGCCACCCCGATCACCTTGCGCATCGATGCCGAACTGGCCGCAGCGCAAAGTCTGCTCGCCGCAGCGAAAGCTGCCGAGGCCAGTCCACCGACCTACAAAATGCAGTTTTTTCATCTTAATTACGACGCTGCTCCGATAAATCCTGCGGTCAACAACACCATGATGGACGTAAAGGATATACCCTCGACGGTGTTTGATCGGCCATCGGGCACGCTCGCTCCATTTTTGACGCCAGATCAATCGAATTATCCTGATAACGCAGACATCACCGGGAAAACGCCCGCTTCGCCCGCGCCAGGTGCGTATGATACGCGCACGGTCCAAGCTTTGACGACGATGTACGGCTTAATGGACCTTAACCCTGGGAATGGTCAGGTCGGACAAAAGCCGCAGGAATATCTGATAATCGTGACCGACGGTATGATGGACGACTACAGTCAGGGCATCCAGTGGGGTCCGCGCATGTTCTGGAACAACAATACGCTTGCTCAGTGCGCGGCGATCAAAGCGAAAAATATACAAATTGCCATTTTGTACACGACTTATGATCCAAAAAGTACGCAGCCGCGAGAACCTGTTGACCCGAGTATATTGGCAGGAATTTCTCCGGCGCTCAAAACCTGCTCTTCGACTGATGCCAAGACCAACCTGCCAATGGTCTATGAAGTTCCGGCCAACGGCGATATATCGTCGGCCCTCGTCGGAATTTTCTCCAATGCGGCGGGACTTTCGCACCTGTCACAATAAGTGTATTAACAACTTGACCGTTCGAGACCGTGGCCGTTCGGCCCGGTCTCGTAGCGCCACAGCAGCGTAACCGATACCAACGCCGCCACGCTGATCGCGCCAAACCACCACAGCACCGCGTCATAGCCCGCCGGATGGCCCGGCCCGGCCCCGGCGGCATCGGCCAGCGCGCCCGCGATCAGGTTTGATCCCGCGATCCCCAGCGCCTGAATCAGCGTGATGAGGCCCAGCGCAGTACCCAATTGCGCGCGCGGCACGATAATCGTGGTCGCGGGCCAGATCACCGCCGGGACCAGCCCCCAACTGATCCCCATCAGCACGGTCGAAACCCACGGCGACAGATTGGTCAGCCCCAGCACCAGCAGCGTAATGGGCAGCAGCAGCGTGCCAAACACCAGCATCAGCGCGCGGTAGCCAAATCGGTCTGCCAGCAGCCCGAACAGCGGCGTGGCAAAAATCGCGGCGGCAAACACCCCGGAATTGACTTGGCCTGCCGCCTGCAAGCTCAAATGTTTCGCATGTTGCAGATAGACTACCGCGTATGTCTGCCGAAACGGAAAGAACACCGAGGCATAGAGCACGTGCAGCCCAAGGATATACCAGAACCCGGCATCGAACCGCAGCCGCGCCAGCCCGTGTGGGGCCTCCGGCGCATCCGCCGCAGCCCTGGTGGCAGGGCGGAACGGTTCTAGCAGCCGGTAAATCAGCGCGGCAGCAAACCCCATCCCCATGATCGCCGCGCCCAGCCACAGCGGCGCCTGCCACCCACTGTCATACAGCGACTTTGCCCAAGTCGATGACGTGTTGCACAAAAACGATCCCACCCGCGCGAGCGAAAGGAACAGCCCGGTCGCCAGCGCAATGCCGCTGCGCGGAAACCATTGCGCCAGCCCCGCGATCAGCGCCATGAACAGCGCGCCTTCGGTCACGCCAAAGATCAGCCGCCCCAGCCACATTACTGTATAAGGCGTGCCGACCGCGGTCAGCGCGGCCCCCGCCACGCCGATGCCTGCGCTCCACAGCACGATCCGCGCCGCGCCATAGCGGTCGATCATCACCCCGCCGATCACCGCCAGCACCACATTGGGCCAATAGATCGCGGCATTCAGGCTGCCGATCTGGGTTTGCGTAAACCCGCGCTGGCGGATCAGCAGATCGGCAATCTCACCAATCACATCGGATTCGTAATACGTCGCAAAAATCGCCAGTGCCGCCACGATCAGCGCCAGCCAGCGCAACCGTACCGGCGGAACATCCCCCTGCCCCGCCCGTTGATCGCCCACACCTGCCATGACTTGCCCCCTTAATCCCGCCACGCCGCGCGCGCGATCACGCCGAACAGACCGCACAGCACCGCAGCGCCAATCGGCCAACCGTGCGCCGCAGCGCCCAGCATCAACACGGGTAGCACAAATGCAACCAGCGGCAGACCGGCATTGACCACGCGCCACGGCCCCGGCGCTGTCCCGCGCGCGCCCGAGGTGATCGCGGCATCGGTCACCATCGGCATATCATAGAGAAAGGCATAAGGGCTGACCAGAAACACCCCGACTTGCAGCGCGGCAATATCCATCGCGGCCGGTTCGGCCCAATGGCGGGATCGGTGAAACAGCCAGATCAGCACTGCACCAACCCCCAGCGTAACCGCGCTTTGCACGATCTGGACCACCGGTATCGCAACCCCCGTCTGCATCAGCGTCGCCGTTACCGTAGGCATGATTGGCAACAAGTGTTCGCGGTTATCCGCCGCCAGTTGCAGCAATACCGGTATCGCCCGCAACCAGTTCAGCCACAGCATCGGGCCGAACACCGCGCTGCTAAGCAGGGTCAACCCCAGCACGCCAGCCACGACCCCCGCCAGCGCGCGCCACCGCCGCCCCGCGATCAGCACCAGTGGCACCAGCACGAAAAACTGCGGTTTGAACACCAGACAGCCAAGCACCAGCCCCGCCCACAGCGGCCAGCGCCGCATCAGCCGAAACCCGCCGATCAACAACGCCGCGCACAGCAAACCGTTCTGCCCGGAAATGATCGCCATCAGCGTGGTGGGTGCAACCAGCGACAGCCACACCCGGGGGGATCGCCAGTCAGGCCCCGCCACTGCCACCGCATAGGCGCCAAGCGAGGCACCCATCCACGTCAGATAGGCAGGAATGTACCCCAGCCCCGCCAGCGGGCGCAGAAACAGCAGAAAAATCGGCGGGTATGGATAAGGATAAAACCCGTGAAACCGCACGGGCAGCGCCAGTTGAAACGCCTGCAACGCCTCGGGATCATAGATATTGCCAGCGGGCACTTGCACGGAAAACCGCGCAAACGACCAAAACGCCAGAAAATCGCCGAACAGCGGCTGCTCCGGCGGATGCGGCCGCACCAGATAGCCCGCGATATAGGCGATCTGGTACAGCGCAAACACGATGACGATGGCCCGCACCGGCAACGACCAGCGCAAAGCAGTTGGCGAGCGCCCAGGTTTGCCGCTTAATTCAATCAAATCAACCTCATGCCAATCACGCTCTTGCCCCCCTCCCCTTCAGGGGAGGGCAATCGCATATGGAAACTAGCTCCTCCCCCTTTGGGGGAGGTGGCAGCGCGAAGCGCTGACGGAGGGGGTGCGACGCGCAGAATATCGTGCGATTTCGTGAAGTTGCGCCCCCTCCGTCAGCCCTGCGGGCTGCCACCTCCCCCAAGGGGGGAGGACCCAAGGAAACTCACGCCGAATTAACGG
>CAINGT010000135.1 GCA_903848655.1 uncultured Sphingomonadales bacterium | reverse complement strand
TCAGGCGAATGGCACTCGATATCTTGAAATCCCACCCCGATAAACGCTCTGTCGCTCGCAAAATGAAGCTCGCAATTTGGAGCAAAGAATTCTTCTTCGAACTCTTTTCTTATATGCAATAGCCCTGCCTTTAGGGGAGGGGTTGCACACATCTTTTGGCCCAGATTTTTTACAATTTAATCAGTGCCATAAGGTTGCACAATCCCTGCAGACGGAGCGGTGATGAAAGCCCCTCCCCATAGGGGAGGGGTTGGGGAGGGGGTTTTAACGCCCGAAATGTCGTGCAATATCTTGATGTTAGCACACCCCCACCCAACCCTCCCCCTTCAGGGGGAGGGCTTTTTGGGGCGGTCATCCCCATGCAGAGCACGATGTGTGCATCCCGTAGCCCCATAGGGGAGGGGTTGGGGAGGGGTTTTTGGCGCAGCCCTTCTCGCCGAGTGCCAGTGCCCAAATCAGAACCTGCGGGTCTGCCCGCCATCGACCATCAGCGTGGTGCCGGTAACATAAGCGGCAAGATGGCTGGCGAGGTACACGGCAGACGCGCCGATATCCCGCTCGGGGTCGCCGATGCGGCGCATCGGGACTTTGGCGATCTGGCCTTCAAAGGCTTCGGGAAACTGCATCCGCCATTGTTCGACCCCCGGAGACAGCGCAAACGGGCAGATCACATTCACGCGCACGCCGTGTTCGCCCCATTCGACCGCTGCGGTTTTTGATAGCGAGCGGATCGCTTCTTTGGCCGCGCCATATGACGCTTGCGTCGCCATGCCTTCGATACCGGCCCCGCTGCCAAAATTGATGACCGAGCCCTGCGATTTGACGAGATGCGGAAACGCGGCTTTCATCAGCAGAAATGTCGGCCAGAAACCGGTGTCGAACGCGATGTTCATCGCCGCAATCGACATGTCCGCCAGCATGACTTGGGCAGAGGCTTGCGCCGCATTCACCAGCGTGTCGAGTCGGCCAAACCGCGCCAGAGCCTCATCAATGATACCGGGCAGTGCATCGCGGTCGGCAAGATCGACCGCCATGAAGTGAACCGGGCCGAATTCGGCAAGTTCAGCGCACGTGGCTTTGCCCAATTCAGCCTCGCGGTCCACGATCAGCACGCTTGCCCCGGCTTTGACAAAGGCAGTGGCGACACCTTTGGCAACACCGCGCGCCGCGCCGGTGACAATGGCAGTCTGGTCTTTCAACAGCATGTCCGAATTTCCTGTCTATGCGTCATTTGCGTTATGGGATTTGGCTTTCATCTTCCTATTTCATCGCTATCATGGTTTCAAACATTAAAATGCGCAAAATTTTCGGCTGCTCCGCGCCGGATTGCGCAATAACAGGAACACCCCCGCAATGACCGAATATGCCCCTTTGCTATCCAGCCCGCAGACCGGCGTGGTGGTGACCGGCGGAGCATCGGGCATTGGCCTCGCCACCGCCCATGCGCTGGCGGCGGTTGGCCGACCGGTCGCGATCTGGGATATCAATGCCGAAGGCGCGCGCTCTGCCGCCGCCACCATTGCGGCGCAGCATAGCGTGGCCACGATCGGGCTGGGCATCGACTTGCGCGATCCGCAGGCGGTTGGCCCCGCAGCGCTTGCGACACGCGCGGCGATCGGGCCGGTGGGCGGTATTGTCCATGGCGCGGGAACGGCGGTGCAGACCGGAATCGCCGGGGTCACGCCGGACACCTTCGATGCCGGCATGGGGCTGCATGTGCGCGCGCTGGTGCTGCTGACTCAGGCGTTCATGGAAGATCTGAAGGCCCAGCGCGGCAGTGCCATCGTTGCCATTGCCTCGATCAATGCCTGGTTTGGCAATGGCATGATCCCGATTTATACGGCGGCGAAAGGCGCGGTTATCGCGCTGGTGCGCGCGATGGCGGATGAACTGTCGCTATCGGGCATTCGCATCAACACCATCAGCCCGGGGATGATCGACACCCCGATTCTGGGCGATATGCGCGATGGGATGGAACAGCTTTACGGCCCGCGCATCTTCCTCGGGCGCTTTGGCCAGCCGGACGAAGTCGCGCGCACCATCCGCTTTCTGTTGTCGGATGAAGCGAGCTATATTACCGCTTCCGAAATCCTCGTCGATGGCGGCATCCGCCATTCGCAGCGCCCCTGACATTGCCTGAGCCGGAGACGTGCGTGTGACCAGCCGTGGTAAAGCCTTGGTCCTTGCCTGCGCCGCGCTGGCGGGCTGCGCGGCACGGCTGGCAGACCATGTGCCGGTGCTGTCGCCGCGCGCGCGGCACAGGCCGAAGGGGCCTTGGTCCTGCCGGTCGATCCACAATCTTCAAAGCACACCGCGTGTTCGGCGGAGCCATGGAGCAATGGCTACTTTACCGGTTTTGATCCGAAACAGGGCGCTCCTTGGCATCCCAATGCGGCAGGGCACGCCGCGATTGCGCGCGCGCTCTATCGCCTGCTCGCCCACACATTACGCGCTTGGCCGGGCGCAAGTTTTTCGCGGTCATCCGCGCTCGGCAGATATGCGGTGTGGCGCAAATGATACGGGCTTGCGTAAATTTGGCGTAATATATCTGCTCGTTTTGCATAAAGTTTGCCCGTTTGATCGGTATATCGTATGATGAATCCCTATTTTGGATACGCGAAAGCTATATCGCGATCAGGTGGAGAGGGTATCATGAAGACGCTATTGGCCGCCACGGCCTTGACCAGCTTGTCATTCCTGGCAACCCCGGCACTAGCCCAAAGCGGTGCCGCGCCGCAGCCGGCCCAAGCAGATGCAGCCGATGATGCCGGGATCGGCGCGATTGTCGTCACCGCGCAAAAGCGCAAGGAAAACGTCCAGAATGTGCCGATCGCGATCTCTGCGGTCGGCACTGCTTATCTGGAAAGCCGCGGGGTCGATTCGATCGACAAACTGGGTTCGCTGTCGCCCAACGTAAAGATCGAACGCGCGCCTTCATCAAAGACCATTTCGCAGATTTCGATCCGCGGGTCGGTCACGATCAACCCCGCCATTACGTGGGAACCAGCGGTCGGGCTCTATCTCGATGGAGTCTATATCGCCAAAGCGCAAGGTTCGATTTTTGACGTGGCCGATCTGGAACGGGTCGAAGTGCTGCGCGGTCCGCAAGGTACGCTCTATGGCCGCAACTCGCTGGCGGGCGCGGTCAACCTCGTGACCAAAAAGCCGTCGGGAAAATGGGGCGGCTTGGCAGAAGCCACGTATGGCAGCTTTAACGAGGTAAAATTGCGCGGGGTGCTCGATCTGCCCAAGACCGGCATCTTTTCGACCAAGATTTCCGGCCAGTACCGCCGTCGCGATGGTCTGGTCGCGGTGACAGCCAACCCGGTAGCCGGCGTCCTGAGCGCTCAGCCACCGAAAGTTGCCGAAACCGACACGATCCGCAGCGGCAGCGTCATGGTGCAGATCAGGGCCGAACTGTCGGATCGCATCACCGCAGACTATACGTTCGATTACAGCAATACTGATCAAAAACCGCCGTTCGCGCAACTGCTGCGGGTAAACCGCAATGGTGATCCGCGCGATATCTTTGATCCCAAATCACCCGGATACGCCTATGGCGGCGCGTTCTTCCCGCTTGACAAATATACCGCAGCGGACCGGGTCGGCACCGCGTCGATTGACGGGCAAGTCTACGAAAAGTCGCGCAGCTATGGCCATGCGCTGACTTTGACCGCAGAACTCGGGTCCGCGACGCTGAAATCGATCACCGCTTACCGCAATCTCAAATGGTCCGACGGGCTTGACCTTGACGGGTCACCGACCCCGGTGGCCTATACCCAGCGCATCACCGATTATCACGCGTGGAGCGAAGAGCTGCAACTGACTGGCAAGGCGCTCGACAACACACTGGATTACGTGTTCGGCGCGTTCGGCTTTAGCGAAAGCGCGGCGACTGCCAATCCGCAAACCTATTTTGGCGGTGGCAGCGATCTGGTTTCGTCTTACGGTTCGCACACCAAGGCTTTTGCGCTCTATGCACAAGTCGATTACAAGCTGACCGAAGCGCTGAAACTGAGCCTTGGTGCGCGGTACAACCATGAAGCAAAGGATGTAACCCGCTATTTCCGCATCAATTATGATGCGGCAAACGGAATCACGGCGCCGCTGGTCGTCGCCAATATCCCCTATGGCGCGATCCCGGATGCCAAATACAACAATTTCTCCCCATCCGCGACGCTGGCTTATGCGATTGATCCCACCATCAATGTCTATGCCCGGTTTGCGCGCGGCTTCAAATCCGGCGGGTTCAATGGCGAATCGAATGTGTTTGTCGCGCCGACCGCCGCCTGCCCGTCCGGCGCGAAAGAGCTTTGCGATCCCTACAAACCTGAAAAAGTAGACAGCTATGAATTGGGCCTCAAGACCCGGCTGCTCGACAACAAACTGATCTTCAACCTCGCCGCTTTCCGTGACGAGCACAAAGATATCCAGTTGTCGATCTTTACCGCAGGATTTGGCGCAACGTCGGTGGTGCGCAATGCGGCGGGGGCGCGGATTCAGGGGCTTGAATTCGAAACCGTGATCCACCCGGTGGATGCCTTGACCATCAACGGCTCGCTGGCCATTCTGGATGCCACGTACAAAAACTTCGTCGATGGCGGGGTCGATGTTTCGAAAAATCGCGCGTTCCCCCATGCGCCCAAGACCACGGCCTCTGCCGGGATCGACTGGCGCGTGATGCAGGGTGATTGGGGCAAGGTGAATATTTACGGCGATCTAAGCTATGTGTCGAAGTATTATACTTTCCCTTATGCGCTGGTAACGACCAATTTGTCTGACCAGAATGCCCACACTTCGGAATCTCAGGGCCGCACTATCGTCAATCTGCGCGCAACCGTTTCCAACATCCCGCTTGCCGGAACCAAAGCCGAAATCTCGGTGTTTGTGCGCAACCTGACCAAAGAGCGCAACCCCAGCAACTTTATCGATTTCGGCCCGGGGTTTGGCGGTCTGACGCTGGGATATTTCCCCGATCCGCGCACATTCGGCGTGACTGCCGGGGTAAAGTTCTGATCGGACGACCGATAAACGAAGCCTGGCGCGCAGCAGTCGCGCATGACCAACCACAACAATGCAGGAGATAGCGATGATGTTTGCAGGCAAGCGAGCGCTCATTACCGGCGCGGCATCGGGAATTGGCCGGGCCACGGCCATTCGCTTTGCAGCAGAAGGCGCGCTTGTCACCATCGGCGACAAGAACGTTGCCGGGCTGGAACAGACGGCAACGATGATGGCGACTGCGCCGGTGATCCAGCCGTTTGATGCGACCGATACGCAATCGTGCCGCACGCTGGTCGATGTCGCGGCGAAAGATGGGCTGGACATCCTGTGCAACATTTCCGGCGTGCTCAAATGGGGCAATTCCGAAGACTTTGCGATGGATGATTTCGAACTGGTGATGCGGGTCAACACGTTCAGCGTATTCGCGCTGTGCCAGGCGGCGCTGCCGCATCTCGTCAAAACCCGTGGCACGATTGTCAACACCGCTTCGACCGCGGCGTTGCAGGGCCTTGCCTATACCGTGGCTTATGCCGCATCGAAACATGCGGTCGCGGCGATTACCAAAAGCCTGGCCATCGAATTTGCCGCGCGCGGGGTGCGTATCAATGCGATCTGTCCGGGGTTGGTCAATACCCCGATGACTCAGCAGACCGCCACGCCCGAAGGCGTCGATTGGTCGCTGGTCATGCGCAATTCGCCCAAGCTGCTCGACGGGGCCTGCGATCCGGAAGACATTGCCGAAATGTTTGCGTTTCTTGCCAGCGACAAAGCGCGCAAGGTGACCGGGTCGCTGTTTACTGTCGATGGCGGGCAGTTGGCTGGATAAAGGTCGGGCTGCCCGTCATGGCGCGATGGGATCATCCGTTTGGCCGGGGGGCGACAACAAGATCCGCGCGGCGGCAGTGCCATCGAGCAGGGCATTGGCGCGGTACGCCACGCGCCAACCCGCCTGCGTGCGCACCAGCGCCCAGCGGTTGGCCGACACCCGGTGAACGGCGAAACCCAGCGCGGTGTGGTGCAAAACGACCGAATGGCCGCGCGCGGTGGCGCAGTCGCCATCAAGATCAATCGCCACCGGGCCCAGCATATGCGCGCAGCCATCCGCCATCAGCGCACGGTGAACCGGCCCGTCGATCAGCGCGGCAATCGCGGCATGGCCATGCGCCCGGGCAAAGCCGACCACCTCATACGTGCCATCGCCGGTCCACAACGCGGCCAGCGCCTCGGCATCGCCGCTATCGGCCAAAGGGCCATAGCTGGCGATCAGATTGCGGATGTCCTCGCGGTCTTCAAGCGCGCCAAGCCGCCGACCGAGCGTTTCAAGCGTGTCCATGGCCGCTGTGTCACCTTATGCCATGTCTGGAGGAAAGCCGATCATGAACCCGCAATCGCAGCATCTCGATCATGTCTGGCGCACATTCTGCGCGGCACTTGCCGAATGCGGTGATGTGCTGGCGCGTCCGGCGGCACCGACGGGGCCGCTCGATCAGGCGGAAGGCTTGCGCTATCTGAGCCGCTTGACGCGGACCGCGCTCAACATGCTGGTCGACAGTGCCGATCCCGATTTCCCCCGCTTGTTCCTGCTGACCGACGACAAGATCAAGATCGGCGCGGACAACCCCGACAATCTCTATCAACAGTGCGTGGTCAGCCCGACCCGCACCTATCGCATCACCGGTCAGCGCGGCTCCGTCCCCTATTTTTCCATCGGCAGCAAAGCAAATCGCTATGCCATCGATGGTACCATGGCCTCCACCGGCGAGATTGAATTTGCCGATATGCAATTCGCCGCCGATGGCAGTTTCGAAATCATCGTCAGTCGGGATGCGCAACCCGGCAACTGGCTGCCGATGGCCGATGACACCTCGCTGTTGATCGTGCGTCAAACTTTTGACGACAAACACACGCAAGCGCCAGCCGAGGTAAAAATCGAACGCATTGGCCCGGGGCCAGCCGCCCCCGCGCTGCTGACGCCCGCAGCGATTGAGGCGCAACTGCTGGGCGCGGCGCGATGGGTGCAAGGCACGGCGGGCACATTTGCCACGTGGTCCGAATGGTTCAAAGCGACGCCGAACCGGATTTATGAAGCGGACCAGTCGATCTGGCAGCGCGCCGGTGGCGACCCCAATATCTGGTACGGTCATCTCTATTTCGATCTGCAGCCGGGCGAAGCGCTGGTGATCGAAACGCCGGTGCCCGAATGCCGGATGTGGAATTTCCAGATCGACAACTGGTGGATGGAATCGCTCGATCATGTTCACCAGAACGTGTGGATCAACAACAGCCAGGCGCGGCTCGAAGCCGATGGCAGCGTCGTGGTGGTCTGTGCCGATGCCGATCCCGGCTTTGGCAACTGGGTCGATCTGGCCGGGCATCGTTCGGGCACTGGCCTGTGGCGCTGGATCGGCGCGCATCGCACACTCACGCCGCAGTGCCGGGTGGTCAGGGTATGATCGCCACGCGCGGCTGAAGCGTTTGTGGATGGCATTGCGGCTGGTCGGTTGCCGCGATTATGGCGCGACCCAGTCGCCACCGTTAACGTCAAGCGCCGCGCCGGTCACTTCGCTGGCATAATCGGACAGCAAAAAGTAGACCGCTTTGGCACAATCCTTGTCGGGCGGAATGTGGCCGACTGGCACTTCGGACGCGCGCTGCGCTTCGAACGCGGGGCCGCCTTCGCCCATGCCGGCGATGAACCCGCGCAGCGGCGCGCCCATCATCCAGCCCATCAGCGCCGTGTTGACGCGGATGCCCGTGCCGGTCAGTTCGACGGCAAGCTGGCGCGTCATCTGGTTGAGCGCCGCCTTGGCCATCGCATAGCCGCCTTCGCCGGGCATCGGCTTGCGCGTGGCAAGCGTCGAGACATTGACGATTGCGCCAGCCTTTTGCGCTTTCATCGTCGGGATAACCGCTTGCGCCATGCGCAGCGCGCCCACGGCATTGACATTCATCGCCGCCAGCACCTGATCGATGGGATGGGTATCGAGCGGGCCCCAGTCAGGGTGAAAATAGGCCGAATTGACCAGTCCGTCGATCCGCCCCCACTGATCGAGCGCTGCTCTGGCCAAGGCATGGCAGTGATCGGCCTCAGCCACATCACACTGCACCGCGATCGCCTGACCGCCAGCGGCCAGAATATCGTCACGCAGCGCTTCGATCGCGGCGACCGACCGCGCCGAGATCACGACTTTGGCCCCTTCTGCCGCCGCGCCGTGGCACATCGCCTGCCCCATGCCCGGCCCCGCGCCGGTAATGATGACGACTTTGTCCTTTAGGATCATGTGTTTTCTCCCGAAAATGGCGCTGGTGGGCTGGCCATGAAGGCAAAGTCGCGCGCGATCTGGTCTGTGGTCAGGCCGAATTCCTCGGCGCTGTATTTGTGGGGTGGCCGCTTGTCGCGCGCATTGTCGGCAATGCAGGCTTCGCCCGCGGCGCGGTCTGCGGCGTCAAAACCCAGCCCCAAGGCGATCATGACATTTTCCAACGTGCCAACCGGATCGCTGACAGTGTCACGATACGCGACATCGATCACTTGCCCCGGCGGCAATGTCTGCCGCAGCGCGGCAAAGCGCTGCAGCCCGGTCTTGAACCGCTGGGTCCAATAGGCACCCTGTACGTCGCGGCGATAGGTGGTGGAGGTGTTTACGCTCATCGAGGCGCACATGCTGCAATAGCTGGGCAGCACATCGGCAACATCGCGGTTGGTCATCACCAGCTTCACAGCGGGAAACACCGCCAGCAAGCCATTCATGCCGCCGAGCACATGGTGCGGGGTTTTCAGCACCCAACGGCGACCGCGCCGCCACGGGCTTTGGTGCTGAATCGCTTTCAGCCACAGCAGAAGATCGCGATAGGCGGGCGCGTGGTCCTGATCCGCCATCCAAAACCCGTATGACGGAACATTCATCATCGAATCATAGCTGGTGGACAGGAACGTGCGGTCGAGCAGGATGACCTCTTCCGACACGACCATCGCCTCGATCGGGTCAATGCTTTCAAAATCAGGCCACAGTTCCAGCAGCGAATCGACCACTTGCGCCGCCAATTGCTGCCGGGGCGCAGGATCGCCCACGGTTTCGCCCGGAAACGGCAGCGGAAACGTCGCTTCCCACCAGAACAGCGAAGTCAGCTTGGGTGAACTGGCGAGCAGCCGCTGCATCACGGTGGAACCGGTGCGGGGCAGGCCGATAATGGCGCAGACAGCATCGATGGTTTCGTGATGCGCTTCGGGATGGTCCTTGAAATACTGCACCAGCTTTAGCCGGTCGGACAAAGCGCTGGCGATGCGCATTCCGGCACCGGCATCGGGCGCGATCAGCCCCGCTTCGGCATTGACGCAAGCCACGAGCTTGGTCAGCGGGGCAAGGAACCACGGATCGCCAAAATCGTCGAGCTGCGTTTCGCTGCGCGCACGCGCAAGCAGGGCTTCGACATCAAGCGGGTTGCCGGTGTGCTGCGCCATGTCAGCGCGCAGTCCAGCGGACGGTCTGGCAGAATATCATCAGGCAACCTTTCACTTCCAGACCATCACCACTCACGCGGCGCACGCTGGCGTTATACGTCCGGCCCGAACGCGGATCGTAAACCGTGCCGCGCCATTGGCCGTCTTGCACTCCGGGCAGATCGAGCAATTGCAGGCCGAGCACCGGGCGCGATCGCAACGCGGGATCGGGGTTTTTCACATCGTGGTCGGGGCTGCCGGGATCACGCTGCAAAATGCGGTCGATCCGGCCGCACCACCCGCCGCCGCACGGCACAAAGCGCACCGCCGAACGATGGCCCTGGGTAAACCACACTCCGCCCGGATCGGCGGGCTTGTCGGCCGCAAGCGCCACCGGTGCAGCAACCGCGATCACGGCAAACGCAATCGCGGCGCGGATGCAGAAGGCCGCAGTTCGCCGGGCCGTTTCGCGCATCATCGTGCGCGCATCCTGCCAACCAGCAGCGCCGCCCCCAACAGCACCACCGCCAACAGCAGCGAAAGTGCCATTTCGGCAAGCATGGCCGTGGTGTTCAGCGCAGGGATCGTGCCCACGGTCAAAAACAGCATCGTGGCATTGTTCACCAGCAAGCCCGCCCGGCCCAAAAGCAGCGCATAGACCGCCACAAGCACCACACCGAGCGCCACCGCCATACCGGCAATACCCATGGTCGCGGGCAACACAGTCAGCAGCGCAGCGATCCCCAGCCCGCAAAAAGCGCCCACCGCTGCGGGAATGAACGCATCGGGCGCGGCGTGGCACAGACCCGCAAAGTAGAAGACGAACAGAAATCCGCCGTAAACCGATACCAACCCCAACGCGGTGCTGATGCCGATAAATGCCGCCACCGCAAGGATGACAATACCAAGCATGGCCAGCGCCTTGACCGGCGTTCGCGGCAAAGCCGGGGCGGCACCATGCTCAATCGGGCGTGCCTGGGTTGCCATGTGCGGTTCCTCTGCCGGCGGCTCTGCGGCCGTATCGTGACACGCAAGCTTGAACCGCATTGCCGCCGCCACGGCAAGCACAGAATGCCAGATGCGCATCAAATTCGAAAATTATCTGCGCGAAGAACTACCCTTACCGTCAAACAGCCCCTGCACGCGAAGCCCAGCGGCATCTGGCTGCATCGAACTGCCACCCACCGCCCCGCACCCCCGGCCCATCCGCCCACAGGGTACCTT
>CAINGT010000134.1 GCA_903848655.1 uncultured Sphingomonadales bacterium | reverse complement strand
TATGCGATAGCCCTGCCTTCAGGGGAGGGGGTTGGGGGTGGGGGCTGTCGCCGAGGTGTGCGCGAAGAACCCGCCCCACCCCTAAAAGAGGCGCGGAGAACGCTACTTAGCGATCCCGATGATCATGATCGCCCGGGCGGTGTTCACCCCCATGGCGGTGATGATCGCGATCAGGCCGACCATCCATGCAGGCGGTCAGGGCAAAGCTGGCGGCGATCAGCGTGATTGCCAGCGCGGCGCGGGTGGTGGTGCGGAACATCGGCATCGTCCTTTGGCTACAAGCACGGCGCAAATGGCCGCGTCCTGCCCGCCACGATAGCCACCGGGGCGCAACCGCACAGGTTCGGAATCTACGCGCAAAAGGCGGTTGCGCCGCGTAGTTTCCGAACCTGCCCACACGGGGAGGTTCTGCGCTAATGCCTCGATCCATGGCCCTGCCCACCTCCTCGCCCGCGCGCGCCGCCCCCACGCTGGGCGAATTTGCCCAGCGCGTGGCCATCGTGCTGCTGATCGGCGCGCTCGCTTATGCGGTGTGGCGGTTGGCGGCGCTGGCCTTGTTGCTGTTTGCGGCGGTGCTGTTTGCGATTGCGCTTCGGTCGGGCGCGCGCTGGATAGCCGGGCACGCGCCTATCGGGATCACGGCGGCGCTGGGGCTGGTGGTGATCGCGGTGGTTGCGGCGCTGGGTGGATCGCTGTGGTTTTTCGGGGCGGTTGCGGCGGGGCAGCTTGACGAACTGGCGCGTCAGGTGCCCGCCGGGCTGCGAGTGCTGATCGGCCAGATTGAGGCCACCGAATATGGCCATTATGCCATCGCCCAACTGCGCATAGCCGGGATCGCGGGGGCGAGTGGCTGGATCGCACGCACCGTCAGCACACTGGCCCAAGCGCTGGTGCTGGGGCTTGGCTCGGTCGTGCTGACATTTTGTGCCAGCGTCTATCTCGCGGCGCAGCCGGATCGCTATCGCCAGATGTGTTTGCGCGTGCTGCCAGCCGCGTTGCGGCCACGCGTCGCGCTGCTGTTTGCGCGCAGCATAGCAGTGTTGCGCCAGTGGATGGCCGGGCAAGTGCTGGTGATGCTGCTGATCGGCGTGGCATCGGAGCTGGGACTGTGGGCGCTGGGGATCGAGGCGGCGCTGGCGCTGGGGATGGTCGGCGGGTTGCTGACATTTATCCCTTATGTCGGGGCGATTCTGGCGGCAGTACCCGCGACATTGATCGCGCTGACGCAAAGCCCGGCCCATGCCGCAGTGGTCCTTGCGATGTATGGCGCAATTCATTTCGTCGAAGGCAATTTCGTCACCCCGCTGGTGCAGTCGCAGGCCAGCGCGCTGCCGCCAGTGCTGGCGTTGCTCGGTACGGTCGGGATCACGGTGCTGTTCGGCGCTTCCGCAGTCCTGCTGGCCGCGCCGCTGACGCTGCTCGTGCTGGTGGCCATCGACGTGTTATGGGTCGAAGCGGCGCTGGCCTGAAGGATAGTCGATCATGACCGCAGAAATCCGCGATTGGGCCGGGCTGGACCCCGCCGAAGCCGCGCAGCGGCTGGCCGCGACCGGGCCGAACACGATGCCGCGCCACGGGCGGCGCGGCATCGCACGGATTGTGCGCGACGTGCTGCGCGAACCGATGTTGTCGCTGCTGCTGGTGGCGGGGCTCATCTATTTCGCGCTCGGCAACCACCGCGAGGCGCTCGTGCTGCTGGCGTTTGCCATCGTGTCGGTGGCCATCACCGTGGTGCAGGAAACGCGCACCGAACGCGCGCTCGATGCCTTGCGCGATCTGACCAGCCCCCATGCGCTGGTGATCCGCGCCGGAGCGCGCGTGAAAATCCCCGCGTCCGACGTCGTGCCCGGCGATCTGATGGTGCTGGGCGAAGGCGACCGCGTGCCTGCCGATGGCTGGGTCGCGCAAGGCGTAGCGCTCGAATGCGACGAATCACTGCTGACCGGCGAATCGGTGTCCGTGCGCAAAAGCGCCTGCGGGCTGATCGCCCCGCCCGCGCAGGCGCGCCCCGGCGGTGATGACCTGCCGCAGGTTTTCGCCGGCACATTGGTGGTGCGCGGATCGGGGCTGGCGTTTGTTTCCGCAACCGGCTCCGCCAGCGAGATCGGCCGCATTGGTGAGGCGCTGGCGGTGATCGAAACCGCCACGCCGCGCCTGCAAGTGCAGATGCGCCAACTCGTGTGGTGGTTTGCGCTGCTCGGCGGGATAGCCTGCGTGCTGGCGGTGCTGCTTTATGGTTTGTTGCGCGGTGGCTGGCTGAATGCCGCGCTGGCGGGGATCGCGCTGGGCATGGCGCTGCTGCCCGAAGAATTTCCCGTGGTGCTGACCGTGTTCATGGCGATGGGGGCAATGCGCATGACGCGGGTGCGCGTGCTGACGCGCCGGGCCAGCGCGATTGAAACACTCGGTTCGGCGAGTGTCTTGTGCACCGACAAGACCGGAACTTTGACCGAAAACCGGATGCGGCTGGCGCAATTGCGCTTGCCCGATGGCGCGCTGCTGGCACGCGATGCCACAGCAGGTGCGCCGAGCGACGCGCGCTTTGCCGCTTTGGCCGATCTTGGCCGATTGGCAAGCGCGCCAGCGCCGGTCGATCCGATGGAAATCGCGTTTCACACTGCTGCCGGGGCCAACAGATACCCATCGGCAAATCTGCTGCGGTCATACCCGCTATCGCCGGACTTGCTGGCGATGGCGCAAGTCTGGGACGGCATAGCGCCGGACGACGCGCCGCTCGTCGCGTGCAAGGGCGCGCCCGAAGCGATTGCCGCATTGTGCCGCATGACAGCGGCGGACCGTGCATTGCTCGATGCGGCGGTCGATGCCATGGCAGGCGCGGGCTTGCGCGTGATCGGGCTGGCGCAAGCGCGCTGGACCGGCGGCGATTTGCCGGGGTCCCAGCGGGATTTCGACTTTGTCTGGCAGGGGCTGGCGGGTCTTGCCGATCCGCTGCGCGCGGCTGTGCCCGCTGCGGTGCGGCAATGCCGCGCCGCCGGAATCCGGGTGGTGATGATTACCGGCGATTATCCGCAAACCGCGCGCGCCATCGCCGCGCAAGCCGGGATCGGCGGCGATGCCATGCTAACTGGCGATGATCTGGCGGGGTTGAGCGATGCCGATCTGCAAGCGCGGATCGCCACGATAACCGTCTGCGCGCGGATCATGCCCGAACAGAAATTGCGCATCGTCAAAGCCTTGCAGGCTGCGGGCGAAGTCGTGGCGATGACCGGAGACGGGGTCAACGATGCACCCTCGCTCAAGGCCGCCGATATCGGCATTGCCATGGGCGGGCGCGGCACCGATGTCGCGCGTGAAGCCGCCGCTATCGTGCTACTCGACGATGATTTCGGCGCGATTGCCAAAGCGGTCAAGCTCGGCCGACGGATCTATGACAATTTGCGCAAGGCCATCGGGTTTATCCTCGCGGCGCATATTCCCATCGCCGGGCTGACGCTGCTGCCGCTGCTGACCGGAATGCCGCTGTTGCTCGGCCCGATTCATATTGCCGTGCTGGAAATGATTATCGACCCGGTCTGTTCGCTGGTATTCGAAGCCGAAGTGGCCGAAGCGAACGTGATGGCGCGTCCGCCGCGCCCGCGCAACGACCGGCTGTTTTCGCGCGCGCTGGTCGGCTGGGCCGTGCTGCAAGGGCTGGTCGTGCTGCTGATAAGCGCCGGGCTGGCGGTTGGGCTATGGCGGTCCGGGGCCGATGCGGGGGTGGTGCGTTCGGTCGCGTTCCTTGCGCTCGTGCTCGGATTGACCAGTCTGATCGTGGTCAACCGCCGGTTCAGCGCCTCGCTCTCTGCGGCCTTGCATCGCCCCAATCCGGCGCTGCGACTGGTTCTGGCGGTGGTTGCGATCATCCTGATCGCCAGCCAGACGATCCCGGCGATCACCGCGCTGTTCGGCTTTGCCCGCGTGTCGTGGGCGCTGCTCGGGCTGATCGCGGCGGTCAGCCTAGGCGCGCTGCTACTGCTCGAAGCGATCAAGCCGCTGTGGCACAAATACCTGCTCGCATGAAAGGCTGTTGCAAACATGCCCGCCACCATCCCACCCGATGAATTCTGGCACCGCGACGCGGCGGCCAATCTCGCCGCGCTCAAAGCGAGCGGCGATGGGCTGAGCAGCGACGAAGCCGCGCGGCGACGCGCGGAGCTGGGCAGCAATGCCCTGCCCGATGGCCACGCCCGCCCGCTGTGGCTCGATCTGCTGTCACGGCTGGCCAATCCGCTGGTGCTGATCCTGCTGGGGGCTTCGGGCGCGGCGGCTGTAACCGGGGATTGGGTCAGCTTTGCGATCATCGTGGTGATCGTGGCGGCCTCAACGCTGTTCGACACCTTTCAGGAACGCAGCGCGATGGCCACGGCAGAGGCGCTCAAGCGCTCGATTGCGCTGACATCGCGCGTGCGGCGCGATGGTGCATGGGCCGAATGGCCGGTGGCGGATTTGGTGCCGGGCGATATCGTCAGCCTGTCGGCGGGCGATCTGGTACCCGCCGATGGCGTGGTGCTCGCCGCCAATGGCGCGCAAGTCAATCAGGCCGCGCTGACCGGTGAATCGTTCCCGGTGGAAAAGGGCGTGGCGCATGACCCGGCTTCGGGCATGGCCGATGCCGCCAATCTACTGCTGTCGGGCAGTTCGGTGATTGGCGGCAGCGCCACGATGCTGGTGGTTGAAACCGGTGCACGCACCCGCTTTGGCGCGATTGCCAGCGCGCTCGGCGGAAGTGCCGAAACCACCGCCTTTGCCCTTGGCGTGCGGCGGTTCGGGATGCTGATCGCGCGGTTGACGGTATTTCTGGTGCTGTTCGTGCTGCTCGCGCGGCTGGCGCTGGGGCGGCCCGCGCTCGAATCGTTTTTGTTCGCGATGGCGCTGGCAGTGGGGCTGACGCCCGAATTGCTGCCGATGATCATGACCATCACGCTGGCGCGCGGCGGCCAGCGCATGGCCCAGGCCAAAGTCGTGGTCAAACGCCTGTCCGCGATCCACGATCTGGGCCAGATGGATGTCTTGTGCACCGACAAGACCGGCACTTTGACCGAGGCAACCATTGCGCTGGTCGGCCATCCGGGGATCGACGGGGTGGACCGCGACCGCGTGTTCGAACTCGCCGCCGTGAACGCGCGGTTTGAAACCGGGTTGAAAAGCCCGCTCGATGCGGCCCTGCTCGCGCATGGCAGTCCGGCTGACACCGCCGGGTGGGCGTGCCTCGACGAACGCCCGTTCGATTTCGAGCGGCGGCGCGTGGCGGTGCTGGCGCAAGCGGCGGGCGCGCGCATCGAAATCGTCAAAGGTGCGCCCGAAACCGTGCTGGCGCTGTGTTCGGCGGTCGAAGGCGCCGATGGCAGCGTGGTGCCGATCACGCCCGACTTGCGCGCGCGAGCCGAAGCACTGGTCGCCACGCGCGCCGCCGAAGGGCTGCGAATGCTGGCGGTTGCGTGGAAAGACGCGGCCGGGCGCACGCGCATTGTTGGCGATGATGACGCGGATCTGATCCTCGCGGGCTATTGCGTGTTCGTCGATCCGCCTAAAGCGAGCGCGCCTGCCGCGCTGGCGCGGCTGGCCGCTGCCGGGGTGCGGGTCAAGCTGGTGTCGGGCGATGGGGCTGCGGTGGTGCAACACCTTGCCGCGCAAGTCGGCCTGCCCGGCCATGCGGTATTGACTGGGGACGATATCGATCACCTGACCGCCACCGCGCTTGTTTACAAAGTGCAACAGGTCGATCTGTTCGCGCGCGTCAGCCCCGATCAAAAGCTGCGTATCGTCCATGCCTTGCGCGCGCGCGGGCATACCGTGGGGTTTATCGGCGATGGCATCAACGATGCCCCCGCGATCCGCGCCGCCGATGTCGGCATTTCGGTCGATGGCGCGACCGACGTGGCGCGCGAAGCTGCCGACATGATCATGCTGTCGCCCGATCTCGCGGTGCTGGCCGATGGCATTGCCGAAGGGCGGCGGACTTACGCCAATATCATGAAATATGTGCGCATGGGCACGAGTTCCAACTTTGGCAATATGTTGAGCATGGCGGTCGCGTCGCTGGTGCTGCCATTCCTGCCGCTGACCGCGGTGCAAGTGCTGCTCAACAATCTGCTCTACGATGTGTCACAGACCGGTATTCCGTTCGACAGCGCCGATCCGCCGCTGCTCAACCGCCCGCACGGGTGGGACATGCGCGCGCTGGTGCGGTTCACCGGCGTGATGGGGCCGCTATCCACGGTGTTTGATCTCGCGACATTCGCGCTGCTGCTGTGGGTGTTTCACGCCGATATCCCGACGTTTCGCGCGGCATGGTTCATCGAATCGATGGCGACGCAAATTCTGGTCGTGCTGATTATCCGCACCAGCGGCCCGGCGTGGCGGCTGCCGCCTGGGCGCGTGCTGCTGGCCACATTGCTGGGCAGTCTGGGCGTGGCGCTCGCGCTGCCGTTTGCGCCCTTTGCGCATGTGCTGGGGTTTGCCGCACCGGGGCTTTGGCTGTGTCTTGCCATTGCCGCGCTGGTCACGGGCTATCTGCTGCTGGCGGAACTCGGCAAGCGCTGGGCGCTGCCATTAGCGGAACGATCTGCCATCGACACGCCGACAGCTTATGCAAAAGCCGGTCGGCGGCGCAAATGGTTGTAGGCTTCGACCACAGCGCGCAAGGCTGCTTCGTGGCTGCGGTCACCGCCGTTGCGGTCGGGGTGATAGCGGCGGACCAGTTCGGAATAGCGCGCCCGCAACGCGCGCCGATCGGCATCGAAAGCCAGCGACAGCACGCCATAGGCCTGCCGGTCGGCGGGGTCGATCCCTGCGCGTGCGGCGGCTTGCGCCTGCCGCATGGCATCGGCGCGGCTGCGCGCGCGGGCAGCAATGGCATCGAGCGGATCGGCAAAATCGGCCCAGCGCGGGGCCTGATCGATCCCCGCGGTGGGGTGAAACGCGCGGGTCTGCGTGGCCCAGCCCGCCAGCGGCGATTGCGCGGCTTCGATTTCGGCCTGGCTCATCCCGGCGAAAAAATCATAGCCTTGGTTGAACGCGCGGACATGGTCGAGGCAGAACCAGCGATAGCTGCCCGGCCCGTCAAACCCCGGCGGATGGACCCCCGGCGCGCGGAATTCGCCCGCTTCGGGGCAACCGGGCGCATCGCAAGCCCGCCCGCTGCCCGCCATTCGGCCATGGAATCGTTGCTGCGTCATTGCGCTTTCCCATGGCGCGGGATTGTTTAAGAAGAAAGCCATGACCGGACCAATTGCCCTTGAAATCACCACGCTGCTGACCAGCGCCTTTTCCCCCATCGCGCTCGACGTCATCAACGACAGCGCGCAACACCATGGCCATGCCGGGCACGACGGATCGGGCGAATCGCATTTTACCGTCGAGATCACGTCGGCGGCGTTTGCCGGGCAGTCGCGGCTGCAACGCCAGCGCATGGTGATTGCCGCGCTGGGCGATATTGCCGGGCAGCGCGTCCACGCACTGGCGATTCGCGCGCGCGCGCCGGGGGATTGACGCGGTGGTGCGCGGGCTGCTGCGCGGGCACGGCGGCGGCCATGCCCCGGTCAGCAATCTCGAACTGTTTTTCGATCTCGTCTATGTGTTTGCGATAACGCAGATTTCGCTGTTCGTGCGCGCGCATCTGGATTTTGCCGGGCTGGCTGGGGCGGCGCTGCTGTTCCTCGCGGTGTGGTGGGCGTGGATCTACACCACGTGGGCGACCAATTGGGCCGATCCCGATACTGTGCCGGTGCGGCTGATGCTGATTGCCGCGATGCTGGTCAGTCTGGTGATGGCGACAGTGCTGCCCCATGCCTTCGATGGCGACTCACACGCGCTGGTGTTCGCGCTTGCCTATTGCCTGCTGCAACTGGGGCGTACCGGTTTCATGGTCTGGACCATGGCGGAGGAAAACCCGCGCGGCTGCCGCAATCTGTTGCGCATCACGCTGTGGTTTGCCGCTTCAGCCCCGCTGTGGCTGGCGGGCGCGCTGGTATCGACCCGGGCGGCGCAATTCGCACTGTGGGCCGCCGCGCTGCTGATCGAATATAGCGGGCCGTTCGCGTTTTTCCGCGTGCCGGGGTTGGGGCGTTCAAGCCCGCACGACTGGGATATTTCGGGCAGCCATATGGCCGAACGCGCAGCCTTGTTCGTGCTGATCGGGCTGGGTGAGGCTATCGTGGTGACCGGCGGTGCGTTTGCTGCGGTTGTTCCGGATTCAGCGCATATCCTTGCTTTTCTGGCGTGTTTTGCCGGGTCGGTGCTAATGTGGTGGATCTATTTCGATGTCGGCGCGGCGCGTGGCGCGCGCCATATCAGCCGCAATGCGCAGGCCGGGCGGATCGCGCGCAATGCTTATACCTATCTGCACATGCCCATCGTGGCGAGCGTGGTCGCCTCTGCCGTGGCTGATGCGATGCTGATGGCTGCGCCCGCCGCCCTGGCCAGCCCCGCGCTGATCGCCGCGCATGGCGGCGGGCTGATCGGGTTTCTGGGCGGGATGACGCTGTTCAAGCGCGCGTCCAGCCCGCAAGGCTATCCCCCGCTCAGCCATCTCGCCGGGCTGGTGCTGCTGATCGCGCTGATCGGTGCCGCAGTCATCACGCCGATGGCCGCGATCCGCTTTGCAGCCGTGTGCTGCGCGGTGCTGCTGCTGGTCGCGGTGTGGGAATGGGGCTCGTTTCATGGCGGCTGGCGCGAACGGCTCGCGCGCTGGCGGCACGCGCTCGGCTGATCGCGCACGGTTGCCCTTTGCGGCCCTTTGCCATAAGCGGGCCGGGTCATGACCACCCCGCTTGTCTTTGCCTTGCCCAAAGGGCGTCTGCTCGATGAAGCGATGCCACTGCTCGAACAGGCCGGGGTCGTGCCCGAAGCGGCATTTTTCGACAAGCATTCGCGCGCGTTAAGCTTTGCCACGACGCGCGGCGATGTGCGGCTGATCCGCGTGCGCGCGTTCGATGTCGCGACATTCGTGGCGCACGGCGCGGCGCAAGCCGGGATCGTCGGGTCTGATGTGATCGACGAATTCGATTATGCCGATTTGTATGCCCCGGTCGATCTCGATATCGGCCATTGCCGGTTGAGCGTTGCCGAACCGCTGGCCGCCCGCGACAGCGAGTCCGATGGGCGTGAAAGCCATGCGCGCGTCGCCACCAAATATCCCAATCTCACCCGCCGCCATTTTGAAAAGCTGGGGATCTGGGCCGAAGTGGTCAAATTGAACGGTGCGATGGAACTCGCGCCCACGCTCGGGCTGGCCAGCCGGATCGTCGATCTGGTTTCGACCGGGCAGACGCTCAAGGAAAACGGCTTGGTTGAAACCAGCCGGATCATGCCGGTCTCGGCGCGGTTGATCGTCAACCGCGCCGCGCTCAAAACCGACAGCGCGCGGCTGGGTGCCTTGGTCGATGCCTTTCGCGATCTCGTCGCGCGGCGCAAGGCGGCATGATGCAGCGGCTCGATTCGCGCGACCCCGGCTTTGCCACGGCCTTTGCCGCGCTGGTTGATGACCGGCGGCACAGCGATGCCGATGTGGCGCGCGATGTGGCCGCGATTATCGCCGATGTGCGCGCGCGCGGCGATGCCGCGCTGGCCGACTATACCGCGCGGTTTGATCGCCATGCGCCGGTCAGCGATGCCGACTGGTGCATCGGCGCGGATGTCTGCTCGGCGGCATATGCCGCGCTTGACCCGGACTTGCGCGCCGCGCTCGATTGCGCCGCGCAGCGCATCCGCGCCTATCATGCGGCGCAAGTGCCGCAGGATCGCGATTATACCGATGCGCAAGGGGTGCGGCTGGGCGCCGTGTGGCGCGCGGTCGATGCCGCCGGGCTCTATGTGCCGGGTGGGCGCGCGGCCTATCCTTCATCGCTGCTGATGAATGCGATTCCGGCCAAAGTCGCAGGGGTCGAACGGCTGGTGATCGCCACGCCCACCCCCGATGGCGCGATCAACCCGCTGGTGCTCGCCGCCGCGCATCTCGCCGGGGCGGACGAAGTGTGGCGGATCGGCGGGGCGCAGGCGATTGCCGCGCTCGCTTATGGCACGGCGCGCATCCGCCCGGTCGATGTCATCACCGGCCCCGGCAATGCCTGGGTGGCCGAAGCCAAGCGCCAGCTTTATGGCGTGGTGGGCATCGACATGGTGGCGGGTCCGTCGGAAATTCTGGTGATTGCCGATGGCGCGAACGATCCGCGCTGGATCGCCGCCGATCTGCTGAGCCAGGCCGAACACGATCCCGCCGCGCAAGCGATCCTGATTACCGATGATGCCGCCTTTGCCGATGCGGTGGTCGCGGCGGTTGACGCTGAACTGGCGCTGCTGCCCGATCCGCGCGTCGCGCGCGCCAGCTGGGACCGCTATGGCACGGTGATCGTGGTCCCGAGCCTCGCTGACTCGCCCGCGCTCGCCAACCGGCTGGCGGCTGAACACGTCGAAATCGCCACCGCCGACCCCGACAGCCTGTTTGCGCACATCCGCCACGCCGGGTCGGTGTTCCTTGGGCGGATGACGCCAGAGGCCATCGGTGACTATGTCGCCGGGCCAAACCATGTGCTGCCGACCGGGCGGCGCGCGCGGTTTTCATCGGGGCTGTCGGTGCTCGATTTCATGAAGCGCACCTCATTCATCGCGGCCGGCGATGCCGCGCTCGGTGCCATCGGCCCAGCCGCCATCGCGCTTGCCGAGGCCGAAGGACTGCCCGCGCACGCGCGCTCGATTGCCATAAGGCTGCCCCGATGAGCCGGATCGATGCCAAAGCCCGTTCCGCCGCGCGGCTCGCCGCGGTGCAGGCGCTCTACCAGTTGCAGATGGAATCCCCCGCGATCACCGTGCTGATCGACGAATTCCACCGCCACCGGCTGGGGCGCGAGATCGAAGATGTCGAATATCGCGAAGCCGATGTCGCGTTTTTCGACGATCTGGTGCGCGGCGTGGCGGCGCGGCGCGATGAAATCGACGCCTTGCTGACCGCGCGGCTGGCCCAAGGCTGGACACTGGCGCGGCTCGACAAGACGATGCTGCAAATCTTGCGCGCGGGCGCTTACGAACTGCTCGCGCGCGCCGATATCGGCGTCGGCACGGTGATCAGCGAATACCTCGACGTCACCCACGCCTTCTTCGACGCGCGCGAAGCCAAATTCGTCAACGGACTGCTCGACGCCTTGGCGCGCGACACGCGATAGCGACTACAACCGCGCCGCGTGCCAGCGGATGTGGTCTTCCATGAAGGTTGAAATGAAGGCGTAGCTGTGGTCGTAGCCCGGTTGCAGCCGCAGGGACAGGTCAATACCTGCCGCGTCAGCTGCGGCGCGCAGCAGATCGGGGCGCATTGTAGCGTTCATTTGAACGCATCAGCATTGCCCCGATCATTTGGCCAATCAGCGAACGCGAACCACCAAAGCCCGATGATGTTTAGAAAGGGCACAATACCCAAGAGCGCCAGCCAACCCGAAAAACCTGCCCGCTTCAGAATGCGCGACGTGGGGTAAACAAAAACCCCAAAAACCATTGCCAGCACGATCAGGTGCGGTAGCGACAACCCCCCCATAAACCCTCCTTGGTTAGTGTTTCCATTGCAGAGTATTCTACGACTACAACCGCGCCGCGTGCCAGCGGATGTGGTCTTCCATGAAGGTTGAAATGAAGGCGTAGCTGTGGTCGTAGCCCGGTTGCAGCCGCAGGGTAAGGTCGATGCCCGCTGCGTCAGCTGCGGCGCGCAGCAGATCGGGGCGCAGCTGGTCGGTCAGAAAGCTGTCGGCATCGCCTTGATCGACAAGGATATCGCCCGCCGGGCGGTGTCCGTCCGCGATTAGCGCAACTGCATCGTGCGCGCGCCACGTGCTGCGGTCTTCGCCGAGATAGCCCGTCAGCGCTTTGTGCCCCCACGGCACTTGCCCCGGCGCGACAATCGGCGCGAAAGCGGACAGCGATTTGAACCGGTCGGGATAGGTCAGCCCGAGCGTCAGCGCGCCGTGCCCGCCCATCGAATGCCCGGTGATCCCCGCGCGCGCCGGATCGATCGGGAAATGCGCGGCGATCAGCGCGGGCAATTCGTCGGCGATGTAATCCCACATGCGATAATGCCGCGCGAAGGGCGCGACTACGGCATTGACATAGAACCCCGCGCCCAGCCCGAAATCATAAGCCCCGGCGGGATCATCGGCGACATCATCGCCGCGCGGCGAGGTATCGGGGGCAACGAACACCACCCCCAAGTCAGCCGCGATGCGGCGATATTCGCCTTTGTCAGTGACATTGGCGTGGGTGCACGTCAGCCCCGACAGATAGAACAGCACTGGCAGGCGCGCGCCCGCCGCCGCCTGCGGGGGAACGAACACCGAAAATGTCATGTCGGTGCCCGTTGCGGTCGAACGGTGGCGATAGACGCCTTGCGTTCCGCCGTGCGCTTTGGTGGTCGAAAGTGTTTCCACGGTCAATCAGCCAACCACGTGCAGCGCGCACAATTTGTTGCCGGTCGGATCGCGCAGATAGGCAAGGTAATAGGGGCTGCCTTCGCGCAAGCCCGGCGGATCTTCGACCGCGGTGCCGCCATTGGCCTGCCCGGCCTGCCACCACGCATCGGCTTGTTCGGGGGTCATCTTGAAGCCGATGGTGCCACCGTTGGCACCCGTCGCCGGTTCACCATTGATCGGCTTGGTGATGATGAATATCCCGCCGTTGTGCTGATAGACCAGCCGTCCATAAGGATCGACGAACCCCGGCTTGCCGCCAAATGCGGCGAACGTGGCATCATAGAATTGCTGTGCGGCAGCGATGTCGTCCGCACCGAGCATGATATGGCTGAACATGGTATCGTCCCCCTAAAGCCCTAGGCTGCGCCACCGTCTGCCCGCTTGGCGGGGGGCAGGTCAAGTGTCATCACGCGCGCGGGCGTGATCTTGACCGGCGCACCACTTCGCCCCATGCGGTGGTGCGATGAAATTCTTTTCCGACAATGCCGCCACGGTCCATCCCAACGTCTGGGCCGCGATGCAGGCCGCCGACGCGCCCGATGCCGCCTATGATGGCGATGCGCTGTCCGCGCGGCTCGATGATGCGTTTGGCGCGGTGTTCGGCCAGCCAGTCACCGCGCTGTGGGTGGCAAGCGGCACGGCCGCCAATTGCCTTGCCCTGGCCGCGCTGGTGCCGCCATGGGGCGGGATCGTGTGCCATTCCGCCGCGCATATTGAAACCGATGAAGGCGGCGCGCCGGGGTTTTTCACCCATGGGGCCAAGCTGATATTGGCGCAAGGCGATGGCGCGCGGCTGACCCCCGCGACGCTCGATGCCGTGCTCGCCCCGATCAAGGACGATGTCCACCGGGTGCAGCCGCACGCCATTGCGATCACGCAAGCGAGCGAACATGGCCGCGTTTATACGCCGGACGAAGTCGCCGCGATTGGCGCGCTGGCCCGGGCGCGCGATCTGTGGCTGCACATGGATGGCGCGCGGTTTGCCAATGCGGTGGCGCATCTGGGGTGCCATCCGGCAGCGGTAACGGCCGATGCCGGGGTCGATGCCTTAAGCTTTGGCATGGTCAAGAACGGCGGGATGTCGGCCGAAGTGATCGTGCTGTTCGGCGCAGCGCGCGATCCGGCGCTGGTCGAAGCGATCCGCCGGATGCGCAAACGCGCCGGACATCTGCAATCCAAAGGGCGCTATCTGGCCGCGCAAGCGCTCGCGCTGCTCGACCGCGATTTGTGGCTCACCAATGCACGCGCGGCCAACGCCGCTGCCGCCGAACTCGCCGCCGCCGCCGGGGATCGCCTGATCCACCCGGTCGAAGCGAACGAAGTGTTCGTCGTGCTGTCACCCGTCGAAGCGGCGGCGCTGCGCTGCGCCGGGTTTGATTTCTACGACTGGACGGCCCCGGCTGGCGCGCCGGGCGCAGCGCGGCTGGTCACCGCGTGGAACAGCCATCCCGATCATGTCGCGGCGCTGGCGCGCGCGCTGGCGGCGCTGTGAGCGTAGCCCATCTCGACACCGGGCATTCCCGCCGCGCCGATCTGCGCGTGATCATCGCCTTTGTGCTGGTCGCGCTGGTCTGGGGCTCGACCTGGCTGGTGATCAAGTTCCAGATCGGCCCGGTGCCGCCAAGCTGGTCGGTCACGTGGCGGTTTGTCGGTGCGGCGGTCGGCATGTTTGCCTTTGGCCTGTTGCGCGGCGATATCCGCTTGGGCGCGCTGGTCCCCGAACGCGCGGTGCTGGCGCAGGCGGCGCTGATCGGGATCAGCACGTTCTGCGCCAATTTTCAGTTCATCTATCGTGCGGAAAGCCATCTGACATCGGGGCTGGTGGCAGTGGTATTTTCGCTGCTGCTGGTGCCCAATGCGGTATTTGCGCGGGTGTTTCTGGGCACGGCAGTAGCGCGCGGGTTTATTGTCGGCACGCTGATTGCATTTGCCGGGATCGGGTTGTTGATGGTGCACGAATATCGCGCCGCGCCGCAGGGCAGCGATGTGCCGCTGGGCGCGGTGATGACGGTACTCGCGCTGCTGTGCGCTTCGACCGGCAATGTCGCGCAAGCCGCTCCGGTGGCGCGGCGGGTATCGGCGGTGCTGCTGCTGGCCTGGGCCTTTCTGATCGGCGCGGTGGTCGATTTTGCGCTCGCGTGGGTGCTGTCGGGGCCGCCGGTGTTCGACTGGTCACCCGCCTATCTGGGCAGCGTGACATACCTTGCGCTGATCGGATCAGTGCTGACGTTTCCGCTCTATAACTTGTTGCTGCGCGAAATGGGGCCGGGGCGCGCGGCTTATAGCGGGGTCTTGGTGCCGGTGGTGGCGATGGGGCTGTCGACGCTGTTCGAACGCTATCACTGGTCGGCATTCAACGCGGGGGGTGCGGCGCTCGCGGTGCTGGGCCTGATCGTGGCGCTCAACGCGCGCAGGCCTTCGCGGTAAGTGGAATAAGCAGGTTGCCAGCCGAGCACCCGGCGTGCCTTGCCATTCGCGACCCGGCGGTTTTCGGCATAGAATGCGCGCGCCATCGCTGACAGGTTGGCGGCTTCGAGCGGCACCATGGGCGGCGGGGCGATCCCCAGCATCTGCGCCGCCGCCTCGATCACCGCATTGGCATCGCACGGTTCGTCATCGGCCAGATTGTACACCCCCGGCGGCCCGGCAAACCCGGCACAAATCCCGCCCGCAATATCATCGACATGGATGCGGCTGAACACTTGCCCCGGCGCGATCAGCCGCCGCGCGCTGCCATCGGCCAGCCGGTCGAACGCGCTGCGCCCCGGCCCATAGATCCCCGGCAGGCGGAACACGCGCACCCGGGGGTCAAGCGCCTGCCAAGCCTGATCCGCCGCGCTGCGTGCGCTGCGGCGGCCAAGCCCGGTGGGCGCGGTTTCATCGACCCATGCCCCGCCGCAATCGCCATAGACGCCGGTTGATGACAGATAGCCGATCCACCCTGCCGGGGCCGCGCGCAAGGCCGCGCTATAGTCGGCAAGCACCGGATCGCCGCCATCGCGCCCCGGCGGCACGCTCGATAGCACATGGCTTGCCAGGCCAAGCGCCGCCAGCACCGCCGCACGGTCGGAAAACGGCATCGTGCCGCCGCGCCCGGTGCCTGTGACTTGCCAGCCTTGCGCGCGCAACCGCCGCGCCAGCACCCCGGCGCTATAACCCATCCCGAAAATGAACAGTTGCATGGCGATGGTACTCCCGCGCTTTGCCATTGGCCACGCGCCAGATTGGTCCTACATGGCGCAAATGAACGATATGTCCAGCGCGCCCGTCGCCGCCCCGCCAACCCTCATCCGCCGCGCCGATTACCGCACGCCCGATTGGCTGGTGCCGACGATTGCGCTCGATTTCGCGCTGTCGCTCGATGCAACGCGGGTGCGTTCGACGCTGCATGTCGAACGGCAGACGGCGGGCGCGGCGCTGCGGCTCAACGGCGACGGGCTGGCGGTCGCGGGCTTGCTGGTCAATGGCCACGCGCACAATGCCTGGGCGATGGAGGGCGATGATCTGGTCATCACGCTGCCCGGCGACACGCACGCAGTGACTATCGAAACGGTCATCAACCCCATCGCCAACACGCAATTGTCGGGGCTCTATGCCTCGGGCGGGTTGCTGTGCACGCAGTGCGAGGCCGAAGGGTTCCGCCGCATCACGTTCTTTCCCGACCGGCCCGACGTGCTCAGCCGCTATGACGTGCGGCTAAGCGGGGACAAAGCGCAGTTTCCGGTGCTGCTGTCGAACGGCAATCCGGTGGCGCAAGGCGATGATGGCACCGGCACCCATTGGGCGCAGTGGCACGATCCCTGGCCCAAACCAGCCTATCTGTTCGCGCTCGTCGCGGGTGATCTGGTGGCGTGCCGCGACCGCTTTGTCACCCGGTCGGGTCGCGTGGTCGATCTGGCGATCTGGGTGCGCGCGGGCGATGAAGGCCGCACCGGCCATGCGATGCGCAGCCTGATCGCGGCGATGGCGTGGGATGAAGCGGTCTATGGCCGCGAATATGATCTCGACTTGTTCAACATCGTGGCGGTGGCCGATTTCAACGCCGGGGCGATGGAGAACAAAGGGCTGAACATTTTCAACACCCGCTATATCCTCGCCGACCCCGAAACCGCCACCGATGGGGATTATGACGGCATCGAAGCGGTAGTGGCGCACGAATATTTCCACAACTGGTCGGGCAACCGCGTGACCTGCCGCGACTGGTTTCAGCTTTCGCTCAAGGAAGGCTTTACCGTCTTGCGCGATCAGCAGTTCAGCGCGGATCGCGGATCGGCAGCGGTCAAGCGGATCGAGGATGTGCGCGTGTTGCGCGCATCGCAGTTTCCCGAGGATTCGGGCCCGCTGGCGCACCCGATCCGGCCCGATTCGTATCAGGAAATCAGCAATTTCTACACCGCGACGGTCTATAACAAAGGGGCCGAAGTCATCCGCATGATGACCGTGCTGGCCGGGGCCGAGCGGTTCCGGCGCGGCACCGACCTCTATTTTGACCGCCACGATGGTCAGGCCGCGACGTGCGAGGATTTCGTGCGCGCGATCGAAGACGGCGCGGGGCTCGATCTGGCGCAATTCCGCCGCTGGTACGAACAGGCGGGCACCCCGCAGGTTGCGGTCGATCTGGCGCAACAGGGCGATCTGGTTACGCTCACGCTGACGCAAACGGTGCCGCCGACGCCGGGCCAGCCCGAAAAAGCACCGATGGTGATCCCTTTGCGCGTGGCGCTGTTTGATCGCGAATCCGGGCTGCACAGCGGCGAACGGCTGATCGTGCTGACCGAAGAGCGGCAAAGCTTTACGTTCCCCGGAACTGCCGCGCGCCCGGTGCTGTCGATCAACCGGGGCTTTTCCGCGCCGGTCGTGATCCGGCACGGTGCAGACGTGGCCGACTTGGTGTTTCTGGCCGCGCACGATGATGACCCGTTTGCGCGGTACGAAGCGATGCAGCAACTGGTGGTGCAGCATCTGGTGGCGGCGGTGACCGATCAGCTTGACCCCGCCGCGCTTGCCACCGGGCGCGCGGCGATTGCGCAAGCGTTTGGTGCCGTGCTGGCCGACCCCGCGCTCGATGATCTGATGCGCGGCGAACTGGTGATCCTGCCGGGCGAAGCGTGGCTGGCCGAACAGTTGCACCCGGTCGATCCGGGCCGCGTGCGCGCCGAGCGCGAGGCGCTGAAGGCTTCGCTGGGCACTGCGCTGGCCGATGTTTGGCGCACCTTGCACGACCGCACCAGCCGCGTTGCCTATAGCCTCGATGCTGCCGCGCGCGGCGCGCGCAAGCTCAAGACGCAAGCGCTCGTCTATCTGGCCCCGGCCGAGCCTGCGGCCACCGCCGCACGCGCCGCCGCACAATATGCCGCCGCCGACAATATGACCGACCGGCAGGGCGCGCTGATGGTCTTGTGCGGGCTGGACGGGCCGGAACGCACCGCCGCGCTTGCCGATTTTCACCAGCGCTTTGCCGGCAATGCGCTGGTGATCGACAAATGGTTTTCGCTTCAGGCCGGGTCGCTCCACCGCGATGTTATCGCGCATGTGGTGGACTTGGCGCGCCACCGCGATTTCACGCTGACCAACCCCAACCGCGTGCGCGCGCTCTATATGGCCTATGCCGCCAACAGCGCGGCGTTTCATGATGCCAGCGGCGCGGGCTATCGCCTGATCGCCGATTTGATCGTGGCGCTCGACCCGGTCAACGGCAGTCTGGCGGCGCGGTTCGTGCCGCCGCTGGGGCGCTGGCGCAAGATCGAGCCGGGCCGCGCAGCCCTGATGCGCGCCGAACTCGAACGCATTGCCGCGCAACCAGCGCTGTCGCGCGACGTGCGCGAACAAGTGGGCAAAAGTCTGGAAGCATGACTCAACCGGTCGAAGTCTTGACTCATCCCGCGCTGGCACGGGCCGCGCACGGGTTTTGCGGGCGGCGCGGCGGGGTTAGCAGCGGGGCTTATGCCGGGCTCAATGTTGGCTGGGGCAGCGATGATGATCCGGCAGCGACGGCGGAAAACCGCGCGCGCGCGGTCGCCGCGGTACTGCCGGGCGCGCGACTGGTCTGCGCGTGGCAGGTCCATTCCGCCGAGGTGGTGCGGGTGATCGACCCTTGGCCCGACGATCAGCGTCCGCAAGCCGATGCGCTGGTAACCGACCGACCCGGCGTGGTGCTGGGCATTCTGACCGCCGATTGCGCGCCGGTGCTGTTCCACGATTCCACCGCGCGCGTGGTCGGGGCCGCCCATGCCGGGTGGAAAGGCACGCTCGGCGGGGTGACCGATGCCACGATCACCGCGATGGAGGCACTCGGCGCAGACCGCGCGCGTATCGCCGCCGTGGTCGGCCCGTGCATCGCCCAGCCCAGCTACGAAGTCGATCAGGGCTTCATCGCGCGCTTCCTTGCCGCCGATCCGGCCAATGAAGCGTGGTTTCGCGCCGGGCGCACCGGGCATGGCTGGTTCGATCTGCCCGGCTATGTCGCCGCGCGGTTGCGCGCCGCCGGTCTCGGCACTGTCGCGGTGCTGGAAGAAGACACCTACAGCCAGCCCGACCGCTTCTTCTCGTTCCGCCGCGCGACGCATCGCGGCGAGCCGGGCTATGGCCGCGAAATCGCGCTGATCGGCTTGCGGGGATAGAATCCCGCTCAGGGTACGGCCTACCCGAAAAGCCCCCTCCCCTTTAGGGGAGGGGGTTGGGGGTGGGGGCTATCGTCTTGGTGAGACTATGCCGCGCGGCCCCACCCCCAGCATGTGTTTGATTTTATTATAGTAAACGGTGGTCCAAAAATCATGCAAATCGGCTGATTGGTAAGGACAGCGTGATTGACCGCCCCGGTTCGTGACCAGTTACAACACCCCGCGCGCTGCCAGGTCATCCGCCAGCGCCCCGGCATCGCCGGTAAAATGGTGCACCTGCCAGCCGAGTGCAGCAGCGGCGGCAATGTTGGTGGCGTTGTCGTCGATGAACAGCATCGCATGCGGCGCATGGCCGAACCGCGCGGCGGCGAGCGCAAAGATCGCTGGATCGGGCTTGACCAGCCGTTCAGTCCCCGACACGACGATATCGGCCAGATGGTTCAGGATCGGAAATGTCGGGCGGAACAGCGCGAATGTTTCCGCGCCGAAATTGGTGATGCCAAATTGCGGTACCGCGCGCGCCGCCAGCGCTTCGACCAACGCGTGCGTCCCGGCAATTGGCCCCGGCACCGACAGCAACCAATGGCTGCAATAGCGTTCGATCAGCGCGCGCTGTTCGGGATAAAGCGCCACCCGCTCTGCCACCAGCGCCGCCATCGGTTCGCCCGCATCGTGGCGCGCGTGCCACGCTTCGCTGACCACGGTGGTGGTAAAGTGCGCGTGCGCGGCAGGATCGGGGATGACATCGCGCCAGATCGCGGGAAAATCCCATTGCACCAGCACTTGGCCGATATCCCACACCACGGCATCGACCACGACGCGCCCCCCGAACACGCAAAACCCCCGCGGATCAGGCGGGGGTTGCACGATTACCCAACGCCCCGGCAGGGGCGCGGCCGATCAGCCCTGGCGGGCTTTGAACCGGCGCTGCGTCTTGTTGATGACATACGTACGCCCGCGACGGCGGATCACGCGGTTGTCGCGGTGGCGGTCTTTGAGCGACTTCAGGCTGTTGCGAATCTTCATGGCGAATCCCTATGCCCGATGCGACCGGGCCGAAAAGCGAAGGGAGCGGGTATCGCCGCCGCCCGGCAAAGTCAACCTTCGCCGCGGATTTCGCTCAACCGCCGTTCCCACGCCAGCGCATGGTTCACAATCACGTCCAGATCGGCATGGCGCGGCACCCACGGCAGCGTGGCGGTGATGCGCCGGTTGTCGGCGATCAGCGCATCGGGGTCCCCCGCGCGGCGGCCTGCAAACCGCCGATCAATGCGCCGGTTGGTCACGCGATCCACCGCATCGAGCACTTCGAGCACCGAAAACCCCCGCCCATAGCCGCAATTGAGCGTGAGCGATTGCGCCGGATCCGCGATCAGCGCGGCGAGCGCCAGAACATGCGCCTCGGCCAGATCGCTGACATGGATATAGTCGCGCACCCCGGTACCATCGGGCGTGGCAAAATCGCTGCCGAACACCGCGACATGATCGCGCTTGCCGAGCGCGGCTTCGACCGCGACTTTGATCAGGTGCGTGGCCCCGGCGGTCGATTGCCCGCTGCGTGCCTGCGGATCGGCCCCCGCCACGTTGAAATAGCGCAAGGCGCAATAGTTGATCGGCGCAGCGCGCGCGACATCGGCCAGCATGATCTCGGTCATCAGCTTGGACATGCCGTAAGGATTGATCGGCAGTTTCGCGCTGTCTTCGGCGACGGGCGAGCTTGCGGGAATGCCATATGTCGCGGCAGTGGAACTGAAAATAATGTGCCGCACCCCGGCGGCGAGCGCGGCGGCGATCAGCGTGCGGCTGTTGGCGGTGTTGTTGCGATAGTATTTCAGCGGATCGGCCACCGATTCGGGCACGATGATCGATCCGGCAAAATGCAGCACCGCACGCGTGGCCTGTTCGGCAAAAATCCGCGCGAGCAGCGCTTCGTCCGCGATATCGCCGTGATAGAACGGCACACCCGCAGGCACGGCAAAGCGGAACCCGGTGGTCAGATTGTCGATCACCGCCACCGGCCAGCCCTGATCGACCAGGGCGAGCACAGCGTGGCTGCCGATATAGCCGGCACCGCCGGTCACGAGCACGGGAACTTTGGTCATCGCGCGGGCCTGTCGATCTAGCGGGTTGCGCGACCGCCTTAAGCAGGCCAAGGCGGTTTGGGAATCGGTTTATGGGCGGGGCACGGCCACAGGACAGATCAGCCATGTTCCACTTGCGTAATGCCTTGCTCCTCCCCGCGCTCGCCATCGCCGCGCCGCTGCTGGCCCAGTCAGACCGGTTTGACCGAGGGGCACCCCCCGCCACGATCACCAGCCAAGGCAATGCCGAACCGTCAACGCGGATCGCGGTCGAAGCGTTTCGCGCGGCCGATGCGCTTGCGCTGCTGGGCAAAGGTCGGATCGTCATCACCGACGCCAGCCCGATACCCGATGATACCAACCAACCCCCGGATGATACGATGCCGATCTATGAAGCGGCAATAATCGACGAGTTGGCGCGCAAAGGCTATGATGTCGCGCACGTGGCCGATCCGGGCCAACTGGCCGAAGTCACGGTCAGCCACGCGGTGGTCGTGCCCGAAGAGGCGCGGCACAAACCGGTCAGCGGGGCGATGAGCGTGGGGGTCAGCAATCGGGGCATAGGCTACGGCCTTGCCATCGGCGTCGATCTGTCCAAACCCAAAAAGGCGATCATTGCGACGCGCATCGCCGTGCGAATCCGCGATGCCGCCACGCGCCGCGTGCTGTGGGAAGGCCATGCCGAAGGGCAGTCGCGCGCAACCGATACGGGCCGCGATGACCCGCGCATCGCCGCGCGGCTGGCCAAAGCGCTGTTCGCGCGCTTTCCCGAAGCACGGGTGATCGCAGCGCCTTAGAGCGGAATGCGATTAGATTGAATCGCATTCCGCTCTAGAGTCTTTGTTTTCGCGTGATTTATTGCGAAAAACCGGTTCCCACTTTTTCGCATCACGCTCTAGAGCGCCGGGCTTTCGCACTGGACGCGGGGGCGCTATCACCGCGCCATGACACAGATTTCCCCGATCCTGATCGATGCCGCATTCGACAGCGGCAATATCGAAGTGCTGTCGATTGACGGGTCCACCGCGCGGCTGGCGATTCGGCGCGATGCTCATGCGCGGTTTTTCCAGTGGTTCCATTTCCGCGTGGCCGGTGCGCGCGGGCGCGATCTCGATTTGCGGCTGACCGGGCTGGCGAGCGCGGCCTATCCCGATGGCTGGATCGGCTATCGCGCGGCCATGTCCGAAGATCGGCTGCGCTGGACCCGCGCTGCCACGCACTATGACCCCGCGATCGAAGGCGGCACGCTGACGATTCGCCACCGCCCGGCGGGTGATCTGTGCTGGTTTGCCTATTTCGCGCCTTATGCGTGGGATGCGCACCAGACGCTGATCGCGCACCATGCCCGCCAGCCGGGCGTGACGCATCGCGTGCTCGGCCTCTCCATCGAAGGGCGGCCCATCGATTGCCTGACGCTGGGCAGCGGGGCGCGCCAAGTATGGTTCTATGCGCGCCAGCATCCCGGCGAAACGATGGCACAGTGGTGGGCCGATGGCGCGCTGGCGCTGCTGACCGACCCCGCCGATCCGCATGGCCGCGCACTGCGGCAGGCGTGCACGTTTCACGTCGTGCCCAACGCCAACCCCGATGGCGCGGTGCGCGGGCATTTGCGCACCAATGCCGCCGGGGTCAATCTCAACCGCGAATGGCACAGCCCCAGCGCCGAACGCTCGCCCGAAGTGCTGGCAATCCGCACCGCGATGGACGCGAGCGGGGTCGATTTCGCCATCGACGTCCATGGCGATGAAGCGATCCCGCACGTGTTCCTCGCCGGGTTCGAAGGCATTCCATCGTGGCACGACGCGCAAGGCGCCGCCTATCGCCGCTATCGCGCAATCCTCGCGCGGCGCACCCCCGATTTCCAGACGCGCCACGGCTATCCCGCCGCGCGCCCCGGCACCGCCAATCTGGCGATGTCCACCAATCAGGTCGCCGAACGCTTTGGCGCAGTGGCGATGACGCTGGAAATGCCGTTCAAGGACAACGACGATCTGCCCTGCCCCGATCAAGGCTGGAGCCCCGAACGCTCAATCCTGCTCGCCCGCGCCTGCCTCGAATCGCTGCACGAATGGCTGCAAGAACCCACCGCTTGAAAGCCCCCGCCTCTTCAGGGGCGGGCAATAGCATAGGAAATCTAGCTCCTCCCCCTTTGGGGGAGGTGGCAGCGCGAAGCGCTGACGGAG